>CAZYPK010000072.1:0-24824 GCA_964649195.1 uncultured Phycisphaeraceae bacterium | reverse complement strand
CTCACGCCCAGCTGTCGCGCGATCCGACGCGACGTGTGGGAATTGAAGTCGAAAAATTCTCAGGCTCCGGGAAGGGCTTAATCCCGAACTCAGGTCCAAAGGTTATTGGTGAACCGGATAGGAATCCATCCTCCTGCGAGGTAAGATGTCACATTCAAGCTGGCGTCGATGCGCCGCTGCGGACACCCGACCACGGACTCCCCGGACTCCCCATGAATTTCAGCCATCGATCCGTTGCCTTCCCTCTTCTGCCCGCTCTGGCCGCGCTGGTGATTTCCTTTTCCCCGCTGCTCGCCGCCAGCGAACCTGCTCCTGCCCCTGCTCCTCCTGCCCCTGCCGCTGCTCCTGACTCCGGCCCGCTGCCCGGGCACTCTTCGCATGGTGAAGCGTTCAACGAAGGGCCGCGCCAGAAGGCGTATCTTATGGAAGGCATGGGCAAGGTCAGCTTTCCGGTGACGACCGGCAAGCCCGAAGTCCAGGCGTTCATCAACCAGGGCGTCACCCAGTTGCATGGCTTCTGGTACTTCGAGTCGGAGCGTTCCTTCCGCCAGGCCGCCGCCCTTGATCCCGACTGCGCCATCGCCTACTGGGGCATGGCCATGTCCAATCTCCGCAACGGCAAACGCGCCAAGGGATTCATGGATGAAGCGGTCAAGCGAAAAGAGAAGGCCGGCAAGCGCGAGCAGATGTACATCGATGCCTTGGTCGCGTATCACAACGCCAGTGATGCCAAGGATCGCGACAAGGCCCGCAAACAGGCTTACATCGACGCGCTCGAAGAGATCATCGAAGCCTATCCGGAGGACATCGAAGTCAAAGCGTTCCTCGCCTTCTATCTTTGGGAATGGCGCAGTGCCGTGCCTTCCAGCAGCACGCGCTCGGTCGATGCGATCATTCAGCAGGTGCTCGACAAGGAGCCGATGCACCCGGCTCATCACTACCGCATCCACCTGTGGGACTATCGCAAGGCCGGCGTCGCCCTGCCCTCGGCGGCGCGGTGCGGCCAGTCGGCGCCGGGCATCGCCCACATGTGGCACATGTCCGGCCACATCTACGACAAGACCAACCGCTTCCACGATTCCGCCTTCCAGCAGGAAGCCTCGGCCCGCGTCGATCATGCCCACATGATGCGCGACCGCGTGCTGCCCGATCAGATACACAACTACGCCCACAACAACGAATGGCTGGTGCGCACGCTGATGACCATCGGCCGCGCCGCCGACGCCGCCGACCTGGCCATGAACATGATCGAGCTGCCCCGCCATCCGAAGTTCAACACGCTGTCGAAGGAAAACAGCGGCACGCTCGGGCGGCGAAGGTTGCTTGAAGCGCTCGAACGGTTTGAGATGTGGGATCAGCTTCTGACCGCCACCGGCAGCGACCTGCTCGCATCCACCAACGAAACCGAGGAAATCCGCAACCTCCGCCTGCGCGGCGTCGCCTTCATCGACAAGGCGGACATCGACAACTTCGACCGCACCATGACCGACCTGTCCAGGCGTCATGCGGAGAAGCTTCAGAAGCGCGACGAAGCCGTCACCGCCGCGGAAACGAAGGCGAAGAACGAAAAGAAGGATGACAAGGCCGTCACCAAGGCCAAGGACGACGCCCGCAAGCCGTTCAACGATCCGATCGGCAAGCTCGAAAGCGCCCTCGCGGAACTGCGCGGCCACAAGGCCCTCTACGACAAGCTCGGCGAGGAGGCGATCCGTCACTTCGAGCTGGCCAGGGACACGCCCAAACATCGGCTCGCTTACGCGCACCTCGCCGCCGGCGACGCGGCCAAGGCGGAGGAGATCGCACGCGGCGAGGTGAAGGCCCGCAAGTGGAACACGCTTAATCATGCCGTGCTCATCGATGTGCTCTGGAAGGCGGGCAAAAAGCCCGAAGCGATCGCGGCCTTCAACGAGTTCAAGCCGCTGTCGAGCGAAGTCGATCTCACCGCGAAAGCTTTCGCGCGATTGAAGCCGGTGGCCGCGGAGATGAAGCTGCCCGAAGACTGGCGGGCGCCGCGCGAGCCGGCGAAGGACCTGATCGAGCGCCCCGCGCTCGACAGCCTCGGCCCTTTCCGCTGGCAGCCGATGCCTGCGCAGTCGTGGAAGCTGCCTGATGCGGAGGGGCGGTCGATTTCGCTGGGCGATTACGCGGGCAAGCCGGTGGTGGTGATCTTTTACCTGGGCGCGGGCTGCGTGCATTGCACCGAGCAACTTGCGGCTTTTAATCCGATGACGCCGCAGTTCGCCGAGGCGGGCATCTCGATCATCGCGGTGAGCACGGATGATGTGGCCGGCCTGAAGGATTCGCTCAAGCCGGATGCGGAAGGCAGGCCGTTCCCTTTCCCGATCGTCAGCGATGCGAAGCTGGACGCCTTCAAGGGTTGCCGGGCGTTCGATGATTTCGAGAACCTTCCGCTGCATGGCACGTTCCTGATCGATGGCGCGGGCCTGGTCCGCTGGCAGGACATCGGCCATCAGCCGTTCATGGATGCGAAGTTTTTGCTGGGCGAGGCGAAGCGGCTGTTGGCGATGCCGGTGAAGGCGGGAGAGGGGAAGGCGCAGGCGGCCAAGTGACGGAAGGGCGAATGGCCAATGGCCATTGCAAATTGAAAATTGCAAAATGAAGAGGAGTGGTCCGATGCCAATTCTTCAATTTGCATTTTGCAATGGCCATTTTTCAATGTCTTGGGACTTCTGAATAACCCCCGATGTACCGTGAACCAGGGGATCGCGAAGCCGCAAGCGGCTTGGGCGTGAGGTTATTCGGGAGTCCCTCTTGAAAATGTCTTGAAGTTCGCCGCCTTCACGATGCCGTGCCCGTCAGTTTCCTCACCGTCTGGTCGAAGCCTTTCACCGTCGCGGTGAGATAGACATGGACCATCACACCGTACCCCAGCGCCGCCAGCAGGGCGCCGATGAACAGCGTGATGCGGCCGGTGGAGGTGGTTCCCGAAGGGCTGACGAAATCGGCCACATGCTCCAGCGGATTCACCATCGCCACGATCTGCGTCACCGGGCTGAAGGCGTTGATCACCGCGCCGACCGCCGGGATGTTCTGCACCGCGTTCATCCCGCAGAAACCCATCACCAGCATGATCGAGCCGATGATGGCCACCGAAGGCACCACCGCCCCGACCACGCCCTTGGCCTTGATGGACCACGTCATGCCCACCGTCACGCACATGGCCACGAACGGCACCAGCAGCAGCGGCAGAATCAGCATCATCTCCGGATACACCAGCGGGCCGTCGTGCCGGTTGTTCATCCCGCCCACGTAGTGCGTCACCATCGCCTTGTCACCGGCGAGCATCGCATAGACGCAGACCACCGCCATCGTCACCACCGGCACCGCGATCAGGGCGCTCAAAAAACTCACCAGCCCGCGCAGCTTGCCCCACACATACTGCCGCGGCGTGACCGGCGTGGTCAGCAGCAGATCCAGCGTGCCATCCTCGCGCTCCTTGCTCACGCAGCCGGCCGACATGTACAGCGCCACGATCACAATCACCGCCAGCTCCAAGAGCAGCAGCGCCAGCAGGATGAAGCGGAACGCCGCCGCCTGATCCGCCGAGGGTCCGGTCGGCCCGGCGATGCGCGGCAGTTTCTGGTTGTGATGCAGCAGCACCAGCACGAACGACGCGGCGATGCCCGCGAGGATGAAACCCCACCGCGCCAGGATGCCCAGAAAGCGGTTGCCCCGGGCGTGAGCCTCGCGCCAGGCGATGGGGCTGTTCCACACATGCCGCGCCGGCCGGGTGCGCTCGCCCGACGGGGTCAATCGCAGAAATGTCCGCCATTTCTGCGGCATCGGCAGCATCGGCATGCCCTGCCCCAGCCGGCGCACCTGCGTCGCGCTGAAGAGCAGCATCAGCAGACTGCTGAGTATCGTGATGGCCGTGAATGCAGCCAGCGGACGCGACAGGTAAAAGGCGACAAGCCCCGCGCGATCCGCCACCTCCTCGGCGGCAGGCGGGCGATAGTTGGGACTGTTGAACGAAGCCTCCAGCACCAGCAGCGGATGCAGCGGCGTGAGCCAGGTGGTGGGCAGCACCGCGCCGACCGGGGCGCTGGCCCTGGCCGAAAGGCGCATCAGATAATCGGCGCCATACACCGCGACGAGGTAGGCCGTGATCACGATGATGAACACGAATACCGCCTTGCGACCGCCGGTGCGAAGGACGGAAAGCGTGACCGCGATGGACCCGACGAAGATCGCCGTGAGCGCAGCGACGGCAAAGGCGACGAAGATCGACTCCACCGGCACGCCGCCGAAAATCAGCAGCACCGCGAACAGCGGCAAACCCGACAGCAGCAGGACCAGCACGAAGAACAGTCGGCTCAGCAACGTGCCCAGCACGATCTGAAGATTGGTCAGCGGGGTGGTGAGCAGGATGTCGAAGGTCTCGCTTTGTCTTTCATGCTGAATCGCCCCGGCCATGAAAAGCGGCGCAAGCAGACAGACGAGAATGACCTGCCCGTAGGCCACGATGGCGAAGACGCGCGTGCCCGCCTTGGCCAGATCGGTGAGCGTGGCGGTGGAACCCAGGCCTTCCACCGAGAGCAGGCCGACGAGCACCAGGATGATCAGCGCCCCCAGGTACCCCATGCGCACCCACAGATCGCGCATCCGCCGCGAACCGCCCTGCACGATGCGCACGACGATCGGATTCGCAGGCATCAGATACCAGAGCCAGCGGGCAAAGGTTTGCATGGGGAGTAGTGTAGGGAAAACGGAAAAGCAGGAAAGCATGAAAGCAAGAAAGCAGGAAATTCAAGGCACGAAGACATGAAGAGGAAAAACAAAGCAGGAAAGCAAGAAAGCAGGAAAGCAGGACAGCAGGAAAGCATGAAATTCAAGGCACGAAGACATGAAGAGGAAAAACAAAGCAGGAAAGCAAGAAAACAGGAAAGCATGAAATTCAAGGCATGACGTGAACGCCTTCATGTCTTTATGCCTTCATTTCTTGCTTTCCTGTTTTCCTGCTTTCCTGTTTTCTCCTGATATCATCCCCTCGTGTACCTGCTCACCGCCGTCAATCTGGAAAAGTCGTTCAACGGCCGCAAGGTCGTCGATCATGTCTCCTTCGCCGTCGCCGAGGGTGAGATCGTGGGCCTGCTGGGTCGCAATGGCGCGGGCAAGACGACGAGCTTTCGCATGTCGATGGGCATGATCACGCCCGAGGGCGGACAGGTCGTGTTCAACGGCAACGATGTGACGAAGCTGCCGATGTATCAGCGGGCCAGGCTGGGCATGGGGTACCTCGCGCAGGAACCCTCGATTTTCTCGCGTCTCACCGTGCGCGACAATCTCATGGCGATCCTTGAAACGCGCTCGAACCTGACGCGAGCCGAGCAGAAGGCCAAGGCGACCGACCTGCTCAAAAAGTTTCACCTCTCCCATGTGGCCGGCCAGCTTGCCCGCACGCTCTCAGGCGGCGAACGGCGAAAGCTGGAGATCGCCCGCGCCCTGATCACCGAGCCGACGATCATGCTGCTCGATGAGCCGTTTCACGGCGTGGACCCGATCGCCGTCGAGGAACTCCAGGCGGAGGTCAGCCGGCTGCGCGACAGCGACGGCATCGCGACGCTGATCACCGATCATAACGAGCGCCGCATCCTGCAAATGTGCGATCGTGTTTACGTCATCTTCGAAGGCAAGGTTTTCGCCGAGGGGACGCCCGCGGAAATTGTGCAGAACGAGCTGGTCCGCAAGCGATATCTGGGCGAGAGTTTGAAGGTGGAGGATTTCCAGTAGGGTGCGTGAAGGCTTGGCTCATGTACCGAATGTAGTGCCAAGCCCGATGGCGAGGCTTGGCGAGCCGTCGGGGTATCGGCACCGCACACAGAATACCCCGACGGTTCGCAGAGCCTCACCATCGGGCTTGGGATTTTCTATTCATACATCAGATACCTCCCCCGCACCGCCGCGAACGCTTCCGCATCTTTCCGCCAGGTCTCGCTGATTTCCGAAGGGGTTTTCGCGTTCATCATCGCCTCGTAGGTTTCAAAGCTGCACAGCAGGCGCAGCATCGGATGAGCGTCGAAGGATCGCCCGTGGTTGCGCATCAGTTGCCAGGCGATGGAAAGGCCGGTGCGCGCCGGCTCGATCTTCGCACGGTCGGTGATGAGCACGTAAACGCCGCGGCATTTTTCATTCCTGAATTTGCTGCTCACCGGCGTGAACTCGATGGGCACGAAACGAAGGCCGGGCAGATTCATCCCGTTCAAGCCGGCGGCCAGCGCGGGGCCGTCGATCCACGGGGCGCCGAGAAACTCGAACGGCTGATCGGTGCCGCGCCCGACGGAAACATTGCTGAACTCGATGAGGCCGACGGCGGGATAGAGCGTGGCCTGCGTGAGGTTCCGCATGTTGGGCGAGGGGTTCACCCAGATGAGGCCGGTCTCATCGAACCACATCGATCGCTTCCAGCCCCGCATCTTGATGACGTGCAGATCGCATCCGATTTTCCGCTCCGCATTGAAGAGTTGCGCGAGTTCGCCGATGGTCATGCCGTGGACCAGCGGCAACGGATGATGGGCGACGAAGCTCAGGCGGTTCGCATCGGCGACGGGGCCGTCGATGCGCAGGCCGGTGATCGGATTGGGGCGATCGAGGACGATCACGCGAATGGAATGTTGCGCCGCCGCCTCCATGGCGTGGCCGAGGGTGGAGATGTAGGTGTAGAAGCGGGTGCCGATGTCCTGGATGTCGAAGACGATGGTGTCAACATCTTGGAGCATTTCCCTGGTGGGCTTGCGCGTGTCGCCGTACAGGCTGAGCACGGGCAGTTTCGTTGTTTCATCGATGCCGTGCCCGACCTTTCCATCGAGCGTGCCGTACAGTCCGTGTTCGGGCGCCAGCAGTTTCACGAGCGTGACGTTCTTCGCTTCGTGCAGCAGATCGACGGTGCGTTTGCCCTGCCGGTTTCGTCCGGTGTGATTGGTGACAAGCGCCACCTTGCGGCCTTCAAGGGATTTGAAACCCTCGGCCGCCAGCACGTCGATGCCCGTGCGCACCGCGGATGATCTGCGGCCCAGCCCCGCGGCCCGCGCGGCGATGGTGGCGATCTCCTGGCTGAGCGTGATCGTGCCGCCCTTGCCGTTGGGGTGCAGCCGGCTGGCCAGGAGGATGACGAAGGTCTGGCTGTCGGGATCGATCCACATGGAGGTGCCGGTGAATCCGGTATGGCCGAAGGAGCGGCCGCGCGGGAAGAGCGCGCCGCGCGGCCGGGAGAATCCGCTGTCGATGTCCCAGCCGTAGCCGCGCCCGTTGGTGCCGTCGGCCAGATAGCGGACGCGGGTCATTTCATCGATTTTCCCCTTGGAAAGTATGCGTTTCCCATGAAGCTCCCCGCCGGCGAGGATCATGCGGCAGAACAGGGCCAGGTCGTCGGCACTGCTGAAAAGCCCCGCATGTCCCGCGACGCCTTCATACCAATGAGCGCGTGGATCGTGCACCTCGCCGATGAGCCATTGGCCGTCGCGCTTGTGCGTCGGGGCGATGCGCGGCTTCCAGTCAGGCGGCGGCTTGTAGGCGGTGCTCTTCATGCCCAGCGGCTCGTAGATCGCTTCACCGGCGAAATGACTCAAGCGCTTGCCTGCGACGCGTTCGACGATTTCACCGAGAACGATGTAGCCGACATCGGAATAGATGAATCTGGAACCGACGGGAGCGGAGAGTTTGAGGTTGCTGATGTTGATCCAGGCCTGTCGTCTGCCGCTGGTGTAATCGCGCAGGTGGTTGTCGGCGATGAGGCCACCGCGGTGAAGCAGCAACTGCTCGATGGTGATGTTTTCCTTGCCGTTGTTGCCGAACTCCGGCAGGTGCTTGGCGACGGGATCGGTGAAGGCGATCCTGCCCTGATCGGCGAGGATCATGATGGAGGTGGCGGTGGCGACGACCTTGGTGAGCGAGGCCAGGTCGAAGAGGGTGTCGGGCGTCATGGTGACCTTCGCCGGCTCGATGGCCTGATGTCCGTAGGCTTTGCGGTAAACCGTTTGGCCGCGATGCCCCACGAGCAGCACCGCGCCGGGAATGTCCCCCCGCCCGATGGCGGCGGCGATGAGCGGGTCGGCCTGCGCCATCACCGTTTTGTCGAAGGGCGGTGCGGCACCCGGCGGGTCGGCGCAAGCCGGCGCGGCCCACAAAAAAACGACAAAACAACAGACAACCAATCGCCAGGGTGAATGGGGCATGTCGTGCTCCGATGAAGGCCGAAACAAGGGACTCACACCATAGCTTATCGCATCGATGGCCGGCGCCATTGCGATGGCCCCGTCGGTTTTCGTTGGCCATTGGCTGATGCCTGTTGACCAATGCCTTCTCGCCTTTGGGAAGGAAAGACAAAAAGGCTATTACTTATTACTTAATACTTATTACTTAACGGTTATTTCGGAAAAATGCCCGGACGATCCCGGCGATCTCGATACGCAAGGTTCAAAATAACCATTAAGTAATAAGTATTCGCCTTTTCCGCCCCTTTTCCTGCTTTCCCAAGAGGCCATTCGGTTTTTCAGCGGTCCCAATGGCCAAGTGAGACGATGGCTGTTGCCCCGTCCCGCCCCGGCGTTTTATTGACAACGCGCCCTCACCGATCAATACTTGGTGGGGGCTTTGGTACAAAGCCCCATATCTTGGGCACCCGCGTCGGGTGTGGGAGTGGCCGCGATGCTCTGTCCTTTTTGCGACAAGGATCACGACAAGGTGATCGATTCCCGTTCCGGCGACGGCGGCAAGGTGATTCGCCGCCGCCGGGAGTGCATCGCCTGCGGCAAGCGGTTCACCACTTACGAACACATCGAAGCCTCCACCCGGCTGGCCGTGGTGAAAAAAGACGGCTCGCGGATTCCCTACGACCGGCAGAAGATGCTCGCGGGCCTGGAGAAGGCCTGCTACAAAAGGCCGGTCAGCGCCGAGGAAATGGAGAAGATCGTCGATGAGGTGGAGGAGGAACTCTTCCGCAAACACGACCGCGAACTGCAATCGGTGGAGATCGGCAAAGCCCTGTCGGAAAAGCTCAAGAAGGTCGATCAGATCGCCTACGTGCGATTTGCGAGCGTCTATAAGCAGTTCCGCGACCTCGATGATTTTCTGGACGAGGTGCGCGAGGTGCTCGAAGCCGGCGCCCCGCAGCCGCCGGAGCAGGGGAAGCTGTTTCCGGAGTGAAGCAGGGGCGATCGCCTGTTCGTCAAAATCATGTCATGCATGGGACTCATGCAATGAAGTCGATTGTGGGCAGTTCGAGTTGCAGGTTCATCAGTTTCTGCACCGAGGTTTCGATCGGGTAGAGCATGCCTTGGATGATGCAGGGCATGATCTGATCCGGCGGCACCCATTGTTCGGGCCTGGCGAGATATCGCACCTTCTGCGAAAGGTCGTACAGCGGCAGGTAATGCTTCCTGATCTGCGAGTAGCGGTTTGTCCGGGTCAGGATGCCGTTGCGTTCCGTGTGGGAGACGACGCGCACGTTGTCGTGCGTCAGAAGCGAATCGAATGCGTGCAGGGCGGCATAGAAGATGACGGTGACCCTCCAATCAGGAAAAGCAGGGCCGATCATCGAGAGGAACTCGCGATTGTGCCGCCATTGTTGAAGGTGTCCGCCCGGATCAGCCATGAATTTTCTGTGCCGCGTCGAGGTTGATGAATCGGTCCATTTCAGTCCTGGGGATCTGGCCGACTTCGCAATGTCCTATGCGGAACTGCTGGGCGATCTGCGTCTGGAGTTCCACGAGTTGTTCGGCCAGATCGAAATCAAACGCATCGGAGGCGGGGATGACATGAAGCACGACGCGGTTGCTGCGCGGCGCGACATAACAGGCGAGGACCCGGTCCGCACGCTCCTGGCACCAGCGGCGGGCGAAGTCCGTCATCGACGTGAACTCCTCGACCCAGACCTGGATGCTGATGCCCAACTGACAGGCCCGTATCGCCTGCTGGCCGGTCATCACGAAGATGTCGTTGTTGGCCGGGTGAACCAGAACGGGCCGGTCACCATCGTGAGCCTCGCGCAACTTGATCGTCGAATCCGAAATGTGCCGGGAATCTGCCATGATGGAGGACAAAGGGGATGAAGGTTATCTTATCATATGATCAGCAACCCGGCACATGCGATTGCCTTGGGGCCAATGTCCCGCACCGAAGGGAGTCTCCGATGATCGCCAACCAAGACCCGACGGGGCCTCCCGGACCCGTCGGATCAGCCGAAATGAATCGGCTCACCATCGACCAGATGAAGACCAGATTCCCGGATCAGTGGCTGCTTGTTGTTGATGCGGTGACGAACGAAATGCACGAAGTCCTCTCCGGGCGCGTGATCTGGCACAGCCGGGATCGGGATGAACTCCACCGCAAGGACCTGGAGATCGGCCCCCGCAGCGCCGCCATCGTCTTCACCGGTTCGTGGCCCAAGGACATGGAGTTCATCCTTAACGGGCTGGCGATCGACTTCCATGAGCGATGGCTGTCGTTGGAACGATCCGCATGACTCAACCCACCCCCGAATCCTCCCTCTGGCAGGGCGTCAAAAACCTCATCGGTGATCGCACGATCACACTGGGCCATCACTGGTCGTTCAACCTTCGCAACGATCCCAAGCGGCTGCCCTTCGTGCTGGCCCGCTACAAGTTTGCCGCCCGCATGGCCTGCAAGGGTCGCACCGTGCTCGAACTCGGTTGCAGCGAAGGCATCGGCACGCCGATCCTCGCGGAGTTCGCCGCGAGCTACACCGGCATCGACATGGACGGCCCGGCCATCGACGCCGCCAAGGCCAATTTTGCCGCGGAAAACCGCAACTTTTTCGCCGATGACTTCCTCGGCAAATCGTATGGCAGCTTCGGCGCCGTGGTCAGTCTCGATGTCGTCGAACATATCGTGCCTGAAATGGAAGATCATTATTTCAACACCGTGGCGATGAATCTTTCCGATGAAGGCATCGCCGTCATCGGCACGCCCAACAAAACCTCCGAAGCCTACGCCTCCCCCATGAGCAAGGCCGGCCACGTCAACGTCTTCGATGGCCCGCACCTGATGAAGGCGATGAGCCGGGTGTTTCACAATGTCTTCCCCTTCGGCATCAACGATGAAGTGGTACACACCGGATATGTGCCGATGTGCCATTACCTGGTGTATGTGGGGTGCAACAGAAAAACCATTTGGCCGTTCGCCTCGGCGAACGGAGGCGACGTGACACGGGAACGCACATGAACGACCACGAACCTGCGGATCAACAACTGCTCGTCACCTTCCTCAAGGATCGTGATGTCCATTGCCCGCTGTGCCACTACAACCTGCGCAACCTCCATCGCGGCCATTGCCCCGAATGCGGCAGGCCGATCGAGCTGACCGTCAAGGTGCCCGACCTTTCGCATGGCAGTTGGATCGTGATGACCTTTTCAATGAGTCTGTCGGCGGGCATCGGCGCGCTCTTCCTGGCGGTTGTCGCAAAAGAAGGCATGCCCCGCGGCGGTGACGCCAACGCACAATGGCCCATCATCGGCTACTTCCTGACCATCCCGCTGGCGATCTGGGCGATCACCAGCCGTCGCAAGTACCTAAGACTGGCCCAGGGTTCGCAACAGATGCTTGCAGCCCTGGCCTTGCTCCTTTCGATATTGCTGTTCTGCCTGCTGATCACGACTCTCTTCCGCTGACGCGACATCGCCGCCCTGATTACCGACATTGAACGAAAGGTCGTGATTTGAGCCACGAAGAAACATCGCGCTGGGAACCGGTAAAGGACCTGATGGCCGGCGCCGCCCCGGTTTCGCTGGGCGCGATGCACGCCTATCACATGGCCCGCACGCCGCGCCGTTTGCTCTACACGCTCAGCTATTACAAGTTCGCCGCCAAGATGATCGGCAAGGGCGCCGATGGCAACGGCGCCCGCGTGCTGGACATCGGCTGCGGCGAAGGATTGGGCGCCTGGCTCATCGCCGCCGAGTGCGGCTATGCCAAAGGCGTTGATTTCGATAGCGACCTGATCGCCACCGCCCGGCAAAACTGGCCCGCGGATCGCGCGTGCTTCGACTGTGCCGATGTGCTGACCATGCAGCCGCAGCCGTTTGACGCGGTGGTCAACTTCGATGTGATCGAGCACATTCTGCCTGAAAACGCCGCCGTTTTTCTCGCCGCGATGGCGGCCAACCTTTCGCCCTTCGGCATCGCCATCGTCGGCACGCCCAACATCACCTCCAGGCCTTACGCCTCCGCCGTCACCAACGCCGGCCACGTCAACCTCTACGATGCGGACCGGCTCGAATCCGAAATGAGGCAACACTTCAAACAGGTCTTCATGTTCGGCGCCAACGATGAAGTCATCCACACCGGCTTCGCCCCGATGTGCCACTACCTGATCGCCATCGGCGCAGGCGTCCGCTGAAACCCCCGCACCCCGGCTTCGGAATCGGCGCGAGCCGCGACTCAACGAGTCGCGGACGCCACCAGACTGAAGGGGTGCCCGCCGCGCGGGGGATGAGCGGCAGCGAGCAGCGAGTAAGGTGGGTTGAGCGAGCGAGTAGCGAGCAGTAGTCCGACTACGCCAATCTGGTGGGTTGAGAACCTTCGTTTTGACCGATCTTCTCAAGATTCTCGCTTCAGCAACTCACCGATTTAGCGTAGTCGGACCACTACTTGCTGCCCGCGGATGGTGATTGTATGGATGGTTCCCTCGGCCGCGCCGCCGATGCTCTTGGTGGCTCGTAGCTCGTGGGGTGGGTACCGCCCACCATGATTGACTGTGTTTCGTTGTCTGTTCCCATATCGTGAAACACCCCGTTCAATGAAGGATGAAAGTGCCGGACCGATCCACAACACTTTACTGTTCCACAATTGCCGCCTCCAACCGCTTGCGTCCTGTGTCATATAGTTTGATGCGTCCTCTGATATACGTGTTCGCCTTTTTGAGATCGCCGGTAATATAAACTATGGCAAGCCGCGCATTTTCTCGAAATACATCATTCTTCTCCATCTGTGCAAGCGCGTCCGCCAGAAACGGCAGGGCGTGCGGCCCCATGTCTTCCAACGCCTTGATGGAAGGAAAAAGTTCCTTTCTCGATTGCGTCACAAGCACAGTTCCCTTTATTCGAAAATCCAGCCTTTCAATCAACACCGGAATGGCACGCTCTACTCGATGACGTCCCAATTCAAGGATCGCATCCGCAATAGATTGGGGGTGATTTCTGACCGCTTCCTCATCACGAACATGCCGGATTAATCCATCGACTCGCGATGCGTACTGGTCATAAACCCTGGCATGGTTATTATCCTCACCGAAAGCAAGGCATGCGCAAAGAACGACAAATACACAGAGGGCGATTCCGCAGAATCGGGACGATTGTTCATTTATAATGGCGAACATGACATGCTCCTTTTCATTGTTTCGGATCAATCTTAAGTCCGTTTGGCACGGTATTCACTGTATGCTTGATGAAAACCTTGACATCATATAGCCCCACTTCAGATTCCGGAACATTGTTTACCTGCCACTTTCCCGACACTACGGTTCCCTGTTCATTGATGACGGAGTCTATCAACTCCACATATATTTGTAATGTTTGAGCTGATTCCTGTTTAAACCGAACTGCGTAGACCAAGCATCCACAAGGATCCCCGGCATTGAGAGCCGTACCCGTAACGGTTCCGTTAACGGTCGCACCACGAGGTATGCCATTGGGCGGAGCAGGTGTCGTACCCGTCAGAGTGAATGTCAATTCAGGTGGCTCTTCCAGATTGGGGGTCATGTGGACATGGCCACCAGTTGTCGGCGCAATCACCGCCTTAACACTGTTGTCCCCAGCATCTTGAAAATCATTGTTCTGTTGAAAAAAGATTGGACCTGGCGGGTTCTCAACTGATGAAGCCCAACTCCAATCTACTGTTGGCGAGCAACTTACACGGGCGTAAAATGCCGTCTCCCTGGCATTGAAACGCAAGCGAGCGATGCCACCCTGTTGAAGGATTACCTGTCCAACATTGTTGTTCGGCACATCAAACGACCAAATAAACAAGTCGCCATCGATTCCATCTGAATCTGGCCTTGCATCCTGATTATCATCCAGTCCCATGTCATAAAAGTTGTCGGTTGCCGCAAAGATCGGGATGCCAGACACTCCGACATTAAAACACCCGTCTTTATCGTATCGACGAGTAGAAATCATCCTATCAAAGAAAAAGGCGTTGTCCCGATCGTGATTCAAATTGAAATCGCTTTGCATGATCCCGGAAGGGATTATTTTTCCTCGTATCACTATACCGCCATTCGCTTCACCGAGGTTTGTCGGCGTGGTCACCAAGAAGTGGCCAATTTTATTCGTATCTTCTGACCATTCCTTGTAGTTATCGATCAACTTAGTTCCTAGATGGTTTCTCGCACTCTCCGGCAGTTTCTTCTGCCCCGCATCCACACCACCATCTGCAATGTTGCCGCTGATATATGCATGTGGATCGACCCTGAACACGGTGAAGGCCCACTGTATCTCCATCTTACCGCCGGACTTGACCTGCAACTCCATGTTGCGGGCCGCGCTGCTGATCTCCTGTCCGCGGATGGTGATCGTATGGATGGTTCCCTCGGCTGCGCCGCCGATGGCTTTGGTGGCCATGTTGTTGTCATCGAACACGGCGCTGCCGGTGCCACCAGCGACGCGCTTGAGTTCGAGGTCGATGGCCTTGCCCGCGCCACCGGCGAGCACCTTGATTTTGACGACCTTGGTGCCGCCGTTGTGTCCGGTGACGCCCTCCAACTTGGCGACGGCGACGCGGTCGCCGTTGCGGGAGTCGTTGATCAGTTCAAAGCCGCCGGTGTCGGCGCCTCCCGCGTAGGCGAAGAGGGTTGCGCCATCGATGTCGCCGCTGCCGGTGTAGATGGTGTTCTTGTATTCGATGCGGATGTGGTACGCCCGCCCGCCTTCCCACTTCGCGCCGCCGGGCAGATTCAGGACATGAAAAGACTGATTCAGATCGGGCAGATGCTGCCCAACGTTGAAACGGTCAAGGATGGGAACCGAGTCACCGTCCACGAAGACACTCACGCCGTCATCGGAGAAGATGGCGATCTTCGTGGAATCGAAATCAGCCTCCGTGCCGCGCGGGATGATGTAGCCTTCAAAAGTCTTCGTTTCGCCGGCGCAGAAGCTTTGGTATTTCGGATGCTCCTCGCCGCCGGCGGCCTGCTGCGCCGCCAACCCCCGGACCACGGTTTCGTTATCCGTTCCGGCATCCTGAAGCACGGTGCTCAACGGCAACACTTGGGCGTTGGCGGAAATGCCCGAGAGACACCCCAGTACAAGGACGTACCACGATATGAAGCGCATAAGATGGAGACGATTCATTGACACCTCCTGATGAGGACTCTTACTTGGACGGTGTAACCGGCTTTCCGGTTGACTTCTCTTGCTTTACAAGCTTGTTGAGAATCTTTTGACGAGCGATCTTTGCGCCACCCGCATAGCTTGCCTCCAGATCGATCTGGTCCAGATATTCCAGCGCCTTGTCAAGGTTCCCTTTTTCCTGATAGACAAAACTGAGGCGATAGCGGATGCCGTCAGCGTGATTGCGGTTTTCAGGGTCAACCAGAGCCATCTTGTAGAGGCGGATGACGTAATCGATTTCCTTGTTTTTCTTGTAGCCGTGCAGCGCGGAAAGGAGGATTTGTTCCTTGTGAAGTATTTTCCAATGGATCGGCTGGGCCGCATCCACGTTCGGCAAGAGATACGCCGTGGCCAGGTCCGATCCCATGGCGGGATCCTTCAGTTCCATCGTGTTGTAATAGAGGATGTGACGGATCAGCCCCAGCGCCCAGCGGCGGCGCTCCACGTCCTTCTCGGCGAACATCCGTTCGGCAATTAAAATGTCGCGCCACATCAGACGATACAGCGTCTTCCTGTTCTTCTTGACGGCGTTGTATTCGGGGTAAGGAAAGGATGACTTCTTGCTGATGTCACTGGGCACGGTGAACGCCGGACGCCCCTCGGAAGCGCCGTCGGTTTTTTCCGCGAGAGTGCGCATGATGCGTTTCTGCGCGGCATCCTGGCGCAGGGCGTCAGCGTGACGCATGCGTTGTCGTGCCTTGGCGAGCGGTTCGGGATCGTTGCGGTCGGCGAGAAGTTCGACCGCCGAGTCCCACCCGGCGGCATCATCGCGAGAGAGAACGCGGTCGTGAATCATGAGGATGTCGGCGGGAATGATCTGCCGCCAGAAGACGGTTTCGACCGAACCGGAGGCGGTGCGGAGCAGGATGCCGTCCTCGGTGCGGGCGACGAAGTGGCCGGATAGCGACGTGCCGTCGGTCTTACGGACGCGCACCGCCGGCTGCTGGGCCGGGGTTTGGGCGGCATACAAGACGACCATCGTCAGGCATGTCGCCAAACACATCACCAAAATAATTGTCCGTCGCATGGGAACGCCCTCATGAGATCGGTTTGGGAGGCAGATAGATTCTTATGCCTGCAAGACTCGTCGGTCGGCTCAACGCATGTCGCTCGATGTGTCCATCAGATAGCGTGCGCGCAAAACCGGCCTTGTCAACCCCTTTTAGGCCGACGCTTCGCAAGAAATGTTTTCGCGTTTCGCCGCAGCAGGTCCAGCGCCCAATCGGTCAGGGATTTTCCCGCCGCTTCCGCCGCGGCGCGGAAGGCTTCCTTTTCGTCCGAGCGAACGCGAAACAACAAACGATCGTCGGCCCTGCCTTCCGTCGATTTGGGAGGCCGGCCGCCTGGCATTTTCGACGCCATCGTAGCAGGGCGCGGCCAGGACGGGGCGGACATCGGCAGGGTGAGGGGAGGAGCCGCGACGTAACACGTCGCGGAGATGCACGATCATCAAGGGGGCCGGGTTGAACCTTTGATGAACGATAACGAACGCGGTGGGTGACACGGTTGTGATTGGTGATTGGGGGGCGGGGTTCCGGGGGCCGGGGGTGAACCGGTTGAGGTCGGCGACGTGTCGCGCAATTGACCCTCCTTCAGGCTGTGCGCGTCCGCGACTCGTTGAGTCGCGGCTCGTGTTCCGCCGTTCACGCGCGTTCACTTCGGCTCGCGGCGCAGCAGGGCGTCGAATCCCGCCTGCGTGAAATGGTGGTCATGTGACAGGGCCGTCGTCAGGCCGTGCCGTTGCATCAGCACGAACGAGATGCAATCCGTGAGGGACCAGGTTTTGTCCGGGCGGTCGTGGTGGAAACGGACTCCCGCATCGTACAGGTCGGACGGTTCAGGCGCGACGCTCACGTCGGATTCGGAAATGAGCGAGGCAAGCGTTTCGTGACATCGCCGCCGCTTGGCGAGATCGGAAAGGGCGTTGAATGTTTCCAGCAGGACATATCTCGTCGTGATGACCGGCTGATCCAGCGCGCCCAGCCACCGCAAGGCCAGCGGATGCAGGCCGTCTTTCGGATCGATCAGCGCGATGAACCAGCCGGCGTCGGCGAAAATCATGGCTGCTTAGAGTCCGGGGATTCCGGGGGGTTCCGGGGGGTTCCGTAAAGGTAGTGGTCATGCTGAGCCGCCAGGTCGCCCGGCGAATCGTTGTTCTCGATCGGCGGAAGATTGGCGATCCAATCCGCCATCTGGGCGAATGATTTCAACGGTGTTTTTTTCTCGACGGATCGCACGGACAACTCCAGCGGTTGCCCCGCAGGCAGATCCACCGGCTCGTCAGGCACGAACACCTTGCCATCGAAATGGGCGCGGATCGTGGTCATGATGGTTGATTATAGCGGCGTTGCACGAGCCGCGACGTAACACGTCGCGGAGATGTGCGGTCGCCAAGGGTGTTGGGTTGAACCTTTGATGAACGACAACGAACGCGGTGGGTGGATCGGTTGTGATTGGTGATTAGGGGGACCGGGGGACCGGGGGACCGGGGGGCGGGGGGCGGGGGTGAACCGGTTGAGGCTGGCGACATGTCGCGCAATCGACTCTCCTTCAGGCTGTGCGCGTCCGCGACTCGTTGAGTCGCGGCTCTTGCGGCATCCATTGGAATCGCATTGCGCATCGTGCTAATCTGCCCGCCCTTCATTTTGACAAGGACGAGACATGGCACGCATCAACGACAACTATCTCAAGCTCAAGGCAGGCTACCTGTTTCCCGAAATCGGGCGGCGGGTCGCGGCTTTCTCCAACGCCAATCCCACAGCCAAAATCATCCGCATGGGCATCGGCGATGTGACCGAGCCGCTGCCGCCGGCGATTGTCGAGGCGATGCACAAGGCGGTTGATGAGATGGCCAGGCGGGAGACTTTCCGGGGCTACGGCCCGGAGCAGGGGTACGCATTTTTGCGCGAGGCGATTGCGAAGAACGAGTATGCCGCGCGGAACTGCGAAGTGCATGCCGATGAAATCTTCGTCTCCGATGGCAGCAAGTGCGACACGGGCAACATTCTGGACATCCTCGCCGCCGGCAAGGAGAACGTGATTGCCGTGGGGGACCCGGTCTATCCCGTTTATGTCGATACCAACGTGATGGCCGGGCACACCGGGCAGGCCAATGAGAAGGGCGAATATGAAGGGATCGTCTATCTGCCGATGACTGCGGAGAACGGCTTCAAGGCGGCGATTCCTTCGCGCAAGGTTGATGTCATTTATCTTTGCTTTCCCAACAACCCCACCGGTGCGGTGATCGATCGCGGTGCGCTCGCCGAGTGGGTGCTCTATGCGAAGGAGAATGATGCGATCATTCTTTACGATGCCGCGTATGAGGCGTACATCAGCTCGCCCGATATTCCGCATTCGATTTACGAAATCCCCGGTGCACGCGAAGTGGCCATCGAGTTCCGTTCCTGCTCCAAGAACGCCGGCTTCACCGGCACGCGCTGCGCGTGGACCGTGGCGCCCAAGTCGCTGATGGGAACGGATGAGAAAGGCGAGAAGGTCGAGCTGCACAAGCTCTGGATGCGGCGGCACACGACCAAGTTCAACGGCGTGCCTTACATCATCCAGCGCGGCGCCGAGGCGATTTACAGCGATGCAGGCCGGCAGCAGGTGGCGGACCTCATCGCGTTCTACATGCAGAACGCGGCGATCATCCGAGGCACGCTCGGCGAACTGGGCATGGAGGTTTATGGCGGCGTACACGCGCCTTACGTCTGGGTGAAGACGCCTTCGGGGATCGATAGCTGGGCCATGTTCGACAAGATGCTCAATGAATGTCATGTGGTCATCACCCCCGGAAGCGGCTTCGGCGCATCGGGTGAAGGATATTTCCGGGTCAGTGCGTTCAACAGCCGGGCGAATGTGGAGGAGGCGATGGAGCGGATGCGGGCGAAGTTTGCCAAGTGAAGAGCCGCGACGTGACACGTCGCGGATGTCAGCGGGCTGCTGCGTGGCGAATCTCGCCTTTGATGGACATTGTCAGAAGCCTTGGGCAACAGTGCGACGGGCGCCCTTTCAGGCTGTTCACGTCCGCGACTCGTTGAGTCGCGGCTCGGAAGAACCCCATGACAGACGCCCAGTTCATGCAGGAAATCAGGGTGTTTTTGAGCGCCTGGCGCACCATGAGCCTGGCGACGGTGGATGCGGAGGGTCACGCTCATGCGGCCAATCTTCAGTTTGTCGCGGATGACCGGTTTTCGCTCTATTACGTTTCCAGCCTCGGCTCCGCTCACAGCCGGCATATTGTTGTCGATCCGATCGTCGCCGCGACGATCCATGCCCACACCGATGATCACACACGGATTCATGGCGTGCAGTTGCACGGAAGATGCGAGCAGGTCATCGGCGATCAGGAGAAGGCCCGCGCCTGGGATCTGTATGTGAAGCGGTTCGATTTCATCAAGGGCAACGCGATGTTCGAGGAGCATCTGCGCAGCGAGCCGTTCTTCAAGGTGACGCCGACGTGGCTGCGCTGGATCGACAATCGGCGCGGCTTCGGGTTCAAGGTTGAACGGTTCCTGTCAGCGTGAAATCGGCATATGAGCGAGCCGCGACGTAACACGTCGCGGACGCCACCGACATGAAGGGGCGTGATGCGGCGAAGCATCGACGGCATCTGTCCCGGGTTCCACTTTGTCCGTTATCCGACGATTTTCGAGGCTTTTCATCTCCTGCGCGATTCCGCCTCCTTCAGGCTGTCGGCGTCCGCGACTCGTTGAGTCGCGGCTCCGATCTCAGGTTGTCCGCATGATCGACTGCGCCCGTTTCATTTCCTGCGGCGAGGCGAAGGGCCAGTGATCGTTCGGATTCAGGTCGCTGATGGTGCGCCTGAGCACGCGCACCTTCCAGATGTGCATCGCATCGAGACAAAGCGCAGCGAGATAAGTCACGAAGAGACGAAGCATGAACAATCCGCCGGCGACAAGCGTGATGATGCGCACCGGCGTTGCGACGGCGGGGAGCAGCCGGTCCTGGGCGATCAGTTCCACGATCACGCCCACGATGAACACCGCCACCGCCGCCGGCACGATCCGGTCCGGCAGGCCCAAGGGCGCTGCGGTCATCTCCATGTCCGTGCGCAGCAGCAGGATCGCCCGCTCGATTCTCGCGCACCCCTGCGGTGAAGGATGGCGGTTGTCATCATCGCGCGACAGCGGCAGACGCACCTGATTCTGACGGATTTCCTCGGCGATGGTCATCACCGATTCGTCCTCGGTCACGATCGGATCGGCATCGAGCGAATCGAGCGTCGCCTCGCCGTGGAGGATCCACTGAAGGCGGGCGATGAGTTTGTCGCGTGCGGGCCGGTCAATCACCGCGGACTCCTTCACGACATGGGCTTCATGATGCCATGAGTTTTCGTGCCGCGTTCATGATCGTTTCGGCTTCGCTCATGCGGCCGGCGCCGCCGGTTCGGCAGGCCTGCCAGCCTTCTTCGGGTCCGACCATGTGATACCCCGGCAGCTCGCGGATGGTGGCCACATTCCGTTGCACGATCGGATTGGCCCACATGTCCGCATTCATCGCAGGGGCGATGAGCACCGGCGTGGCGCGGGGCAGGGCGCATGCGGTGAGGCTTACGATGTCATCGCAGATGCCGGCGGCGAGCTTGGCGAGGATGTCCGCCGAGGCGGGGGCGAGGATGAAAAGATCGCACCACCGCGCCAGGCCGACGTGCTGCGAATCGTGGAAATCGACGGCATCCCAGGTGGAGGCGACCACCGGTTTGCCGGAGAGCGATTGAAAGGTGAGCGGGGCGATGAAGCGCGTGGCGGCTTCGGTCATGAGCACGCGCACATCACCGCCGGCCTGGACGAGCCTGCTGACGAGGGTGGCAATTTTATAACAGGCGATGCCGCCGGTGAGAGCGACGATGATCTTGCGACCGGCCCGGAGGGGATCGGGCGAGCCGGTCGAGGCGGCAGGCTGGTCGCGATCGGTTGGCATGATGATGTCAGGCGGATTCGTCGTTCGCCAAGGCGAACGGCTAACGGCAAGGCGATTTATTCATCATCGTCTTTGGGGGCGCTCTTCTTGCCGGGGGCTTCCATCTTGAGGGTGATCTTGTTTTCCAGGATTTCCTGGATCACCAGTTCGAGATCGCTGCGGCCGCGGCGATCGACGAGGGGGCGCGAGCCATCCATGATTTCACGAAGGCGGTGCTGAATGAGGGCGGTCAGCTTGAACCGGCCGCCGGCGCGTTGAACGATTTCTTCGCCTTTGAGTGCTTCGATCATGGGTGCGTGCTCCTGGTGGATCGTCCTTTGACGAGCCGCGTAGTTTATCAGGGAAGGGATTGGGAGGCAAATCGAGGCGAAAGGCGCGGTGAAAGACGAATGCCTATTACTTATTACTTATTACTTATTACTTAATAGTTATTGACGGAGCTGTCGCAGAATCGTCCGTTCCAACGAGGCCTTGCTGCCTTTCAATAACTATTAAGTAATAAGTATTAAGTAATAAGTATTCGCCTTCCTGTCTTCCCGCCTTACATTCCGCACGATCCATGCGGCCCGCCGCAGCGACCGCAGCCACCGCCGCCGCCAGACATCGGTAGCGACTGGCTTCGCCCGCCGCTGGTGTTCATGGCGACCACGCTATGAGCGCGTTTGGTCTGCTCGCTGCCGCAGTGTTCGCAGGTCAGCGGGGCGTTGACATCGGCCATCTTGCGCAGGGCTTCGGTGATCCGGTGGCAGTTCTCGCATTCGTATTCATACACGGGCATGGGGTCGCTCCTGATTCATGCAGTTTCATCCGGTGTCAACCGGGGGCTGATACGGTACATTTTATCCGCTCATCACGCATGGCGATTGTTTGCGTGGCGGGATTATTCATTCCTTCGTTCGCCAAGGCGAACGGCTAAATGGCGGATCATCATGGCCAAATCTTCCACACCATCGCGCGGCACCTCCCACGGCAACGGCCCGCAGGAACTGTGCCCGTTCGACACCGACAAATTCGAAAACGTCCTCCAGGTCGGCGGCATCCGCACCGGCACCCTTGATGCAGCCCCCACCGCCGCTTCAGGCGGACCGCAATCCTGCCGCGTGGCCCACTTCGATACCGGCTCGGGCCTGCGCTTCACCATCAATCTCGATCGCGGCGGCGACATCGTTGAAGCCTCCTTCAAACAGCACAACCTCGCCTACCTCACCCCCAACGGTCACCGCCCTCCCAGCCATGCCTATCACTTCGGCGCCGACTGGCTCACCGGCTGGCCCGGCGGGCTGCTCACCTCCTGCGGCCCCAATTACTTCGGCCCGCCTCGCACCGAGGATGGCCGGACCCTGGGCGTGCATGGGCATCATTCCAACACGCCCGCAGCCGTCGAAATGCTCCTCAATCCCGATCCTCATCGCGGACGCAACGGCATGTTGCTGGCGATGTCCGTTCGTGACTCCCGCATGTTCGGCCCGATCATCGAAGTTCGCCGGACCATTCAGTGCAGGCTCGGCGTCAGCGAGATTGCCCTCTACGATGAAGTGATCAACCGCGGCAACACCCGCTGCGCTCACAACTGGCTCTACCACGTCAACCTCGGCTACCCGCTCGTCGATGCGGGCGCGAAGCTCATCTACAAAGGCCCCGCGCAATACCTCGGCGGCGAAGGCCCGGTCACTGCCGCGAAAGCCAACGGTTTCAAGACCGTCACGCCGCCGCTGGAATCGCATCGCGGCGGCGGCGAGCGCGTGCTCCTCGTGGACAACGAGCCGGACAAACAAGGCCTCTGTCACGCGGGCATCATCAACGCAAAACTCGGTCTCGCGTTTGAGCTTGTCTATCCCGCAGCCGCTCTGCCGCGCTTCGCCAACTGGCAGCACTTTGGCCCCGGCGGTTCCTATGTCACCGGCCTCGAACCCTTCAGCGGCTCACTCCTGGGCAAGGAAAAAGATCAGCACCCCAAGGCGGCGCAGTGGCTCGAACCGGGCGAGGCGAAGAGATACCACCTGACGATTCGCGTACACGATGACAGGCAGGCGATCAAGGCACTGGCGGCGCAGGATGGGAAACTGGTGATGTGAGCGGCAAGAGGACAGGGGACAGGGATTCATAGCCGCAGCGTCCTCGCTGCGCGTCTGCGGGACAGGAGACAGAAAAAGCAATTGGTTATTATTTATTGGTGATTTCTTATTTCTTATTGAACGCACGGTGGACAGCGGCGAAAGCTGCTCTCCCAATAAGCAATAAGCAATCACCAATAAATAATAACCAATTGCTTGAAATTCTTTTCTGTCCCCTGTCCTGCAGACGCGCAGCGAGGACGCTGCGGTTACGATGTCCCCTGTTCCCCGGCCTCTTCTACGCGCCGAAGAGTTGCCTGAGCATGGCCAGCGCCACCTTGGTCGCCTTGGCCTTGTTGGATCCCACGCCTTTGCTTTCGCCGACGCGGGCGCGGAAGACGATGGGAATCTCGATCACCCGCAGCCTCATCCTGAGCGCCTCGATGAACATGTGCGGCGAAAAGTGGTTGCCCAGGACGGTGAGCCTGTCCTTGAGGCGATGGTACGAATCGACGCGCATGGCGCGGAAGGTGCAGCCCATGTCGGTCAGCCGCGTGCCCCAGAAGCGGACCTGCACCAGCTTGGCGACGACCTGGTTCGCGGGGTTGATCAGCCAGTCCATCTGCGTCTGGCGGGCGCGAAGCTCCTGCGTGGCGCGGGTGCCCAGCACCAGGTCGGCATTCTCCAGGTAGGCCAGCATCTTCTTCACATCCGCCGCCGAGAAGGTCATGTCCCCTTCGCAGAGGATCACCACGTCACCATCCTTCGCCGCCTCGGCCAGCGTGCGCCGGCAGCATGAGCCGTAGCCTGGTGTCATCTCGGTGACGACCAGATCGGCCCCCGCATCGATGGCGGCCTGCTTCGTGTTGTCCTTCGAATTGTTTTCGACCACGATGACCTTGTGTACCTGCGGGCAGGCCTTGAACTCGCGCACCGCCTGAGCGATGGCGGCCTCGTCGTTGTAGGCCGTCAGCCCGACGTGAACGCGGGCGCCGTCGAGCGGCTTGAACACAAAATCCCGCGGCGGCACGAACAAACGATGCAGAATGAACAGCGTGATGAACACCGAAGAACCGCTGATGAACGTCGCCCACATCAGCCCCCGGAACAGATGAGCGAACCACGCGGCCTGCGGCGCGAAGAAGAGCCAGAGGATCGTGCAAAGCGAAGCGAGGCTGAAGGAAATCAGGAAGAGTGAAACGCTCCACAGCGCCGCCCGGCCGATGAGGTCCGCCCGGCGAAGGGTGGCGGGCGAACTGATCACCGACGGCGAGCCGTAAGCCGAGGATGCGAGAGGCCGGCTGGTTGTGGTGGGATTATCAGACACGCAACACTCCGCACGGAACACCTGTGAGTCTATCGGCCAGATGAGCGGGGGAGGTCAGAAGCCGTTCCCCGGGAGGGCGAGGCTCCCGCCGAGCCGATCCGCTTTCGAGGCCCGCAGCGGGCCGATGAAAGCGGAACT
>CAZYPK010000071.1:0-24909 GCA_964649195.1 uncultured Phycisphaeraceae bacterium | reverse complement strand
CTCCTGTCCCCTGTCCCCTGTCTCCTGTCCCCTGTCCCCTGTCTCCTGTCCCCTGAACAATCAAAGGTCCACGTAAACCAGGTCAGGCTCCGCTTCGCGTGAATCGCAGGTGTGTTGCACCGCCTGCGCCACCTCGCCGCCGATCTCGCCGCGCACGGCTTCGACATCCATGCGGGCCGCCTTCGCCAATCCGCATGCCACCATCAGGTCGATGGCGATCTGCCCTTCGGTGCGCGCGCCTTCGAGCGTGGCGATGGCCTGATTGAACGGCTGCAATTTGTTGTTGGCGTTCTCGAACATCCCCGCCTTCTCCGCCCAGCTTGCACCGGGCAGCACCACATCCGCCTTGGCGGTCAGGTCGTTGGGCAGCGTGTCGATGATGACCGTGTACTTGTCCTTGACCGCGGCGACCAGTTCCTTGGTCGTCCACGGGCTGGGGTAGTTGCCGGTGATGAGCAGCCCCTTGACCGCGGTGGCCTTGTCGCTGATTTTCGCAAGACCTTCGTCATAAGAAAGCACGCCTGCCGCATCGCCGGTCACGCGCTCCAAGGCGCGGCGGACACCGCGCGCATTGGGGCATTTCTCCGCGTAAACCGTGTAGCCGCCGGAGAACGATTTATCCTCGCCCGACCTGGGAACCGGGCCGACGATCAGCAGCGCATCCTTATCGATCGCCCTGGCCAGCTTGCCCAGCAGGTACGCTTCTTCGATCGGAAGCATCGGGCTGATGATCGCGGCGATCGAACCCGCGCCGCCATCGTGCGCCGCTTTCTTGAGGCCGTGCGCCGCATCGTGCAGGGTGTGATTCCAATCGCTTTCGACCGGGCCGCCCAGTTGCTGGCGCACGGGTTTGGTCAGGCGATCTTCGGAGTGGATGAACTTCCAGCCGTAACGGATTTCATCGCTGATCCACCACTTGTTCACCTCCATGTTGGTGCGAGGCTTGACGCGATAGACCCTGCCTTCGTTGTGATGGATGGTGATGTTGTCGCCGCCGGCGGTGATGCCGTCGATCGAAGCCGTTTCCTTGAGAAACCAGACGCGCTGGGTGAAGAGAAAGTCCTTGTCGAGCAGCGCCCCGACGGGGCAGATATCCACGACATTGGCGGAGAGTTCGTTGTCCAGCGGCTGACCGGGGAAGATGTCGATCTGTTCCGTGGCGCCGCGACCGAACACACCGATCTCCGCAGTGCCAGAGACCTCTCGGGTGAAGCGGACGCAGCGCGAGCACATGATGCAGCGGTCGCTGTAGAGCTTCACATTGGGCCCGATGTCCTTCACCGGCTGCTTGATTTTCTCCTCCTCAAACCTCGACTCGCTTCGGCCATACTTGAAGCTGTAATCCTGCAGCGAACATTCGCCCGCCTGATCGCAGACCGGACAATCCAACGGATGATTGATGAGCAGGTATTCCATCACCGCCTTCTGATTGGCGACGGATTTGGGGCTGTTCGTATGCACCACCATGCCATCGGAAGCCGGCGTCTGGCAGGTGGGCATCAGTTTGGGGATGAGTTCGAGCTTGTTGTTGTTGCGCGGATTGGGCTGGGCGACCTCGGCCAGGCAGATGCGGCAACTGGCCACGATCGAAAGACCGGGGTGATAGCAGTAATGCGGAATCTCAAAGCCGTTCTCCAGGGCGACCTGAAGAATCATCTTTTTGCCTTCAAACGGGTAGGTTTTGCCGTCAATCGTGATCGTGGGCATGGGAAATCTCTGGGGTCGGACAAGCCGCAAATGATAGCGATTGGCCGGAGGTAGAGCGAACGCGCGGAAATGAACAAAGCCGCATCCGACCGCCACGATATTTAGCCGTCCGCCTTGGCGGACGAAGGCGTGAAACAATGGCCTCGAAAAAACGGAGGCGTCGCAGGCGCGGGCGATCAGGCGCCGAGCACATTCAGCAGAATCAGCGTCCCCACGATCACCGCCAGCGCCACGCGATACCAGCCGAAGATCTGCATGCCGTGGCTTTGCAGGTAGGTCACCATCCACTTGACGGCGACGACGGCGGAGAGGAAGGCGAAGAGGAAACCCAGCAGCAGCGGAACGGCGCCATACGTTTCGAGCATGACATCGCCATGTTTGTAGCCGTCGTAACAGGTGGCCGCGCCGAGGGTGAGCACGCCCAGGAGAAAGCTGAACTCCACCGCCGCCGCCAGCCGCATGCCCACCAGCACGCCCGCCACGATCGTGACCAGCGACCGGCTGACGCCCGGCCACATGGCGATGCACTGGGCCAGCCCGATGACCAGCGACAGTTGCCAGGTGAGGCGCTCCATGTCGAAGCCGCGCTGCATGGGAGTGGACGCCACCTGCCCGGCGGTGTTCGCCGCTTTTTTTCGCCCGTTGATCTTCCACGCCACCGCCAATATCGCCACCCCGCCGATCAGCCAGGCCGCGACAATCGGCCAAAGCCCGAAGAGATGTTCCTTGATTTTGGCGTTGAGCAGCAGCCCGAAGATCATCGCCGGGAGAAACGCGACGATGAGGTTCCTCAGCAGCGACAGCCCGCCGTTTCCCCGCTCCCGCCAGATCAGCCCGCCGAGCATTTGGAAGATTCGCCGTCGATACAACCCCAGCACCGCCAGGATCGCCCCCGCCTGAATGCAGATCGCAAACGCATCGGCCGCCTCCCCGCCGCCGATCCCCATCATCCGCTGCGCGAGGATGAGATGCCCCGTCGAACTGACCGGCAGATACTCCGTCAGCCCTTCCACCAGTCCGAGAATCATCGCCTGCCACCAATCCATAGAACTCCCGTCTGTCTTGCTGTGTGTCCCTGCAGAGTGCCGATAGTGTATCGGTCAGATGCCGATGTGAAGTTCCGGGTTTCGAGTTCCGGGTTCCGAGTTGAAGGCAGGGGAACCGATTCTGATGTCTTCCAACTCGGAACCCGGAACCCGGAACTCGAAACTTCGCTCTTCCCCTGCTATCATCTATCCATCCGGATGAAAGGATGCTTTGAGCCATGAGTCGTTTTCTTCAAGAGCTTGCCAGTCGCGTTCTGTTTTTCGATGGCGCCATGGGCACTTCCATCCACGAATATCCATTGGACATTGAGAAGGATTACCTGGGCCGCGAAAACTGCACCGAGGCACTGGTGCTTGGCCGGCCCGATGTGATTCAGGAGATTCACGAATCCTTCTACAAGATCGGGTGCGATGTCGTCGAGACCGACACCTTCAACGGCAACGTCATCACCATGGCCGACCAGGACCTCTCGGATCGCGTCCGCGAGATCAACATCAAGGCCGCCCGCATCGCCCGCGCCGCTGCCGACAAATATGCCACGCCCGACGCTTCCGGGGGGCCGCGCTTTGTCGCCGGTTCCATCGGACCGGGCACGCAGCTCATCACGCTCAACAACACCACCTGGGACATCATGCTCGAATCCTACGCCGAGCAGGTGCGCGGCCTGATCGAAGGCGGCGTCGATGTCCTGCTCATTGAAACAGCCCAGGATCTGCTTCAGGTCAAATGCGCGATCAACGCCTGTCTGAAGGCGCTCAACGAAGCGAAGAAGACGCCCGATGACATCCCCATCATGGTGCAGGTCACCATCGAACAGACCGGCACCATGCTCATGGGCAGCGAAATCGCCGCCGTCGTCACCGCCCTGAAGCCTTATCCCATCCTCTCGCTGGGCATGAACTGCGCCACCGGCCCGACCGAGATGAGCGAGCACGTGCGCTACCTCGGCGAATACTGGGGCAAAAAAATTTCCATCCTTCCCAACGCGGGCATCCCCACCCTCGTCGAAGGACGCACCGAGTTTCCGCTCACCCCGGAATCCTTCGCCGCGCAGATGAAACGGTTCGTCGGCGAGTTCGGCGTCAACATGGTGGGCGGCTGCTGCGGCACACGACCGGCGCACATTCAGAAACTGATCGAAGCCGTCGGCGTTGCCACGCCACAAGTGGCAATCGCCAAAAAGATCGCCGCCCCTGCGTGCTCTTCGCTCTACACCCCCGTCGAATACCGGCAGGATGCTTCGATCCTCAACGTCGGCGAGCGGACCAATGCCTCCGGTTCCCGCGCCTTCAAGAAGCTCCTCGAAAAGGAGGACTGGGATGGCATGGTCAGCCTGGCTCGCGAGCAGACGCGCAAAGGCTCGCATGTGATCGATGTGAACGTCGATTACGCCGGTCGAAACAATGCCAAGGACATGGCCGACATCGTGCATCGCTTTGTCAGGCAGGTCAACGCCCCGCTCATGCTCGACTCCACGCAGCCCGCCATCATCGAAGCCGGCCTCAAGTGCGCCGGTGGCAAGTGCATCATCAACTCCGCCAACCTCGAAGATGGCGAGGAAAAATTCGCCCGGATGGTGAACCTCGCCAGAACCTACGGCGCAGCCCTCGTCTTCGGCACCATCGATGAAGACCCGCAGGAGGCGATGGCGCGAACCGCCGACCGCAAGGAATCGATCGCGGCACGAATGCGCGACATGGCGATGAACAAGTACGGCCTGCCTGAAGAGGACATCTTCTTCGATCCGCTGGTGCTGCCGATTTCCACCGGCATGGACAAGGATCGCCGGTCCGCGTTGGAGACGATCGAAGGCGTCCGCCGAATCAGCACGCGCTTCCCCAACTGTCAGACGACGGTGGGCTTGTCCAACGTCAGCTTCGGCCTGAAACCTGCGGCGCGCGTGGTGCTCAACAGCGCCTTCATGCACGAACTGACCGAAGCGGGCCTGACCAGCGCCATCGTGCATTCCTCGAAGATTCTGCCTAAGAATCGCATCCCCGATGCGCAGTGGGCCGCCGCGCTGGAACTGATCTACAACCGCTGGCCCGAGCAGGCAGTCGAACTCAAGGACGGCTCCCTCACCAAAGACCCGCTCCAGATTTTCATCAACCTCTTCGATGACGCCCAGGCCGCAGGCACGGGGGTTTCAGCCCCCGTGGAGTCCCTCACCCTCGAAGAACAACTTCAAAAACACATCATCGACGGCGAAAAGAAAAACCTCATCGAAACCCTCGAAGAGGCCCGCGCGAAATACGAGCCGCTGATCATCATCAACGATCACCTGCTCGCCGGCATGAAGGTCGTCGGCGAACTCTTCGGCTCAGGCCAGATGCAGCTCCCCTTCGTGCTGCAATCCGCCGAGGTCATGAAGATGGCGGTCGCTCATCTTGAGCAGTACATGGACAAAGTCGAAGGCGAAACCAAGGGCAAAGTCATCCTCGCCACCGTCAAGGGCGATGTACACGACATCGGCAAAAATCTCGTCGATATCATCCTCACCAACAACGGCTACACCGTTTACAACCTGGGCATCAAGCAGCCCGTCGCCGCCATTCTCGACGCCTGGCGCAAGCACAAGGCCGACGCCATCGGCATGTCCGGCCTCCTCGTCAAGTCCGTCAACGTCATGGAGGACAACCTCAAGGAACTCAACACCCTGGGCGTCACCGCGCCGATCCTCCTCGGCGGCGCAGCCCTCTCGAAACATTACTGCGAAAGCCATCTGCGCAATGTCTATCAGGGCAAGGTCTATCACGGCCGCGACGCCTTCGAGGGCCTGCGCATCATGGACCTGTTGCAAAGCGGAAAAGCCGCGGAGATCGACGGCGAAATCGAAGCGCGGCTGACCAAACGCGCCGATGTCGATGCCAAACTCGAAGCCCTCGAACAAATCAAGCTCGCAGGCACGGTGGCTTCAGCCACCGTGGAGCGCTCCGGCGTGCGCACCGATATCCCCATCCCCAAACCCCCGTTCCTCGGCGATCGCATCGTCGAAAAAATCAAGCTCGACGACATTTACGCCTTCGTGAACAAGGTCGCCCTCTACCGCGGCCAGTGGCAGTTCAAAAAAGGCAAACAGTCGCAGGACGATTACGATGCCCAGCTCTGGGATGAAATCGATCCGATCTTCGATCGCCTGAAAAAGCAGTGCAAGGATGAGAATATCCTCCAGCCGCAGGTGGTTTACGGTTATTTCCCGTGCAATTCCGACCCCCGCAACGGCGATGACCTGATCGTGTTTGATCCCGTCGATCACGAAAAGGAAATCGAGCGATTCACCTTCCCGCGCCAACCCGGCAGGCAGCGGCTGTGCATCAGCGATTTCTTCCGCGCGAAGGAATCAGGTGAAAAAGATGTGCTCGCCCTCACCTGTGTCACCATGGGACACGAAGCGAGCAAGCGCACCAAGGCGCTCTTCGAGGCGAACAATTACGCCGAGTATCTCTACCTGCACGGCATGGCGGTCGAATGTGCCGAGGCCCTGGCGGAGATGTGGCACAAGCGCGTGCGACAGGAACTCTCCATCGCCGACGAGGACAGCCCGAAGGTGCGCGACCTTTTCACGCAGCATTACCGAGGCTCGCGCTACAGCTTCGGCTACCCGGCCTGCCCCGACATGAGCGATCAGGAAAAACTCTTCCGCCTGCTCAAACCCGAGCGCATCGGCTGCATACTCACCGAAAACTGGCAGATCGACCCGGAACAAAGCACCAGCGCCCTCATCGTACACCACCCCGAAGCCAAGTATTTCAACGTGTGAAGAAAGCGGTCAGCATTCAGAGGTCGGATTCAAACACAAAGCCCACGCACTCCTGTGCGTGGGTTTCCCCTGCGTGGGTTTCTTCATTCACACCCCAAACGTCCTCTTCAAATATTCAATGCTCTTCTCCGCGATCGTCTGCGGGTCCGGCGTGTAATCGAAGACCTCCACCGAAACATATCCCTCATATTCCGCATCGCGCAAAGCCTTGGCGATCGGCACGAAATCGACTTCACCGAAACCCGGCCCGCGCAGGTTGGGGTCGTTGGCGTGGAAGTGAATCGTGTGAGCCTTGCTTGCCGCGATGATCTGCGGGATCGGCAATGATTCACCGGACATCGCCTTCACATCCAGATGAAGCCGGCACGCGGGATGATCCACCGCCTTGATGAACCTGATCGTCTCCGCCGCGGTGGTAAGGAAATTCGTCTCCTTCGTGGTGAGCGGCTCCATCGCAATGCGCACCCCCAACGGCCCGGCGGTCTCGCTGATGGAACGGAGAATCTCCACCGCCCGCGCAAAACCATCTTCATACTTCACGCCTTCGCCAAGGCTGCGCTGTTTCGGACTGCCCCAGACCATGATCCCCCCGGAAGCGCCCCCGGAAGCTCCCCCCATCGCAGCGCAAAGACGCACGAGATGTCTGCCAAACTCCGCAGTTCTCTGCCGCACCTGCGCATCATCCGTGGTGATGTGCATGCCTTCGGGTTTGACGAGAAGCCAGTGGAGACCGACGACCTCCAGACCTGCCGCGCGAACGACATCACCCACAGCCTCGGCTTGTTCCTCGGTCATCAGCCTTGGGTCTTCGTGCAGCGTGAAGGGCGCGATTTCCAGGCCGTCGTAGCCGCAGGATTTCACGTGCTCGCAGATGCGGGGCAGTTCCCAGCCCTGGTACGTTTCGTTGCAGATGGCGAATTTCATGATGAAAGATTAACGAAAATTTCCGTTCGCCGTTCAAGGCAATGAGATGAAACTCCAAATGGCAAGCACCAAATATCAAACAAGCTCCAAATGTAAAAGGCAAAAAGAATGAAAACCAGGCAGCACATGATTTCCGCCTTGTTTTTCTTGATTGGAGCTTGTTTGGAATTTGATCTTTGTCATTTGTGTTTTCCATGAATCCTTCGTTCGCCAAGGCGAACGGCTAAATCTACGATGCGTTTCATGCACACGCTCGACTGGTCGATCCCCGGCTCCGATGGTGAAATGATTCTCGGGAGCACCCATCTGCCACCGGCGCAGATTCCGCCCCGCGGCGTGCTGCTGATCTGTCATGGATTCAAGGGCTACAAGGACTACGGCATCCTGCCCGGCATCGCGCACCACGCGGCGATGAACGGTTACATCGCCCACCGTTTCAACTTCAGCCACAGCGGCATGACCAACCGGCTCGACACTTTCGAGCGGCCGGACCTTTTTGAAAAAGACACATGGGGCAGACAGATTTTCGATCTGCGACAGGTGGCCATTGCAGCGCACGAAGGGGCGCCGCCCGCGTTTGGTTCATCGAAGGAATTGCCGCAGATCTGGTATGGCCACAGCCGTGGCGGGGTGACGGTGCTGCTCACCGCGGCACGGGCGTTTGCGCCGACGAAGTATCCGAAGCTTGGGGCAACGCCGCTGCCCGTCGGCGTGATTCCCTGCGCCTCGCCGCACCGTGCGTTCTGGCTGCACGAGAGTGACAAGCAGACGCTTTACACCCAGGGTCATCTCGATTCGCCATCACAGCGCACCAAACAGATGCTGCGCATCGGCCTGCCCTGGCTCAAGGAGATCGAACACAACCCCGATGCGTTTGATCCGGTGATCGCGGCCGGTCGCGTGCCATGCCCGATGCAGGTGATTCACGGCACGGATGACATGACCGTGGGCGTGGATTCCGCGGAGAAGATCGCCGGGGCCGCACCGCGATCGACACTGGAGATCATCGAAGGCGCAACGCATGTGTTCAACACCTCGAACCCGATGCGGCTGGAACGCGAGCCTTCGCCGCAGGGACGGGCGCTGATCGAACTGGTGAATGCGTTCTGCGATCGGGTGACTGATCCGAGCCGCCAGACGTAAGCCTGCGGCTGGTGCGCGATTGATGTGTGCTTGCGAATCAAGATTTGAACCACAGAGAACACAGAGGACACAGAGGAAACACGATGGCATTGAATTTTCAGGACAAGGCGATGCGCCCTCTGATCATGGGCATTTTGAATGTGACGCCGGATTCCTTTTCCGATGGTGGCCGCCATGTCGAGCTAAACGCGGCGGTGCGGCACGGCCTTGCCCTATATGGACAAGGCGCCGACATCATCGATGTGGGCGGGGAATCCACGCGGCCAGGCTCGCAGCGCATCGGTGAAGCGGAGCAGATTCGGCGCGTGGTGCAGGTGATTGCCGCTTTGCGAAAGGCGCTGGATGATGAAGGCGAAGCGGGCAGGCAGGTCATCATCAGCATCGACACGACGCGCAGCGCAGTCGCGGCGGCGGCGCTGGATGCGGGGGCGGCGATGCTCAATGACGTCTCGGCGGGACGCGAAGATGAAGGCATGTTCACACTCGCGGCAGAGCGAAACGCGCCGATCGCGCTGATGCACATGCAGGGTGAACCCGGCACGATGCAACAGAATCCGCAGTATGACGATGTGGTGCGCGAGGTGACGGACCATCTGCAAACGCAGGCCGAGGCTGCGCTGAAGGCGGGTGTGCGGCGGGAGCGGATCATCCTCGATCCGGGCATCGGCTTCGGCAAGACGCGCGAGCACAATCTGTCGCTGCTGGGGTCGCTGGATCGTTTCGTGGCGCTGGGGTTTCCGGTGCTGCTTGGCGCCAGTCGCAAGCGGTTCATGGGTTCGATCTGCACGCGCCGCGACGGCACGGCGGCACCGCCTGTGGAACTGATCGGCGCGACCTGCGCGACGACGGCGATGGGTGTCGCCGCCGGGGTGAAAATATTTCGCGTGCATGATGTGGAAGCGAACCGGCAGGCGGCGGATGTGGCGTGGGCGATTTGCGGCCATTACCGTTCGTTCGCCGAGGCGAACGGCTGATTAGTTGGCGCCTTGTCCCACCGCGAGCCATTGCCTGAGTTTGTCGCCCAGGCCGATGGTGATCTGCCGGTTCATTTCGGCTTCGCTGTGAAACAGTTCGAGCATGACCGAAGTATCCGCCGGGAGTTTGGCGATCTGCGCGGCGACGGCGGGCCAGTCGATGGTGCCCTGGCCGGGGATGAGATGGGCATCGAGCCGGCGATCGTTGTCGTTGATGTGAAAATAGGAGATGACATCCAGGCAATCGGCCAGGTCCTGCGCGACCGAGGCGCCGGTGGTCATGTGGGCGTGGCCGGTGTCGAAGCACATGCGAAGGTTGGGCGAGTCCACCTGCCGAATCATTTGGGCCAGCATCCGCGGCTGGGAACCGAAATAATAGTTGGCGGGGATGTTTTCGATGAGGTAGATCACGCCAAGCCGCTCGCCGATGCGGGCCAGTTCCTCCATGCTCGACCGCATGGGGGCGACGCGGCCGATGCGGGATTGGTCGGTGATGCTGGGCGGATCAGGACACATCGGCGCAGGATGCACCACGACGCCGGTTCCGCCAAGTTGAAGCGCAAGCTCGCCTTCGCCGCGATAGGTTTCGATGGCCGTGGCGCGAACCGCATCGTCAGGCGAGGATGGATCATGCTCAGGCCCGAACACGCCATGAATCGAGTCGTAGGTCATGCCCAGGGCACGCGCGACATCCAACGCCTCCTTCACGGAGGGCGGGTTCTTCACGTTGCGATAGAACTGGAGCGAGGTGCAGCCCAGACGCTGATAGACGGACAGCAACGTGGGAGGGTTGAAGTCGGGAAACCCGAATGCGGCCACAGTTGCCAATCGAGCCATGCAAAACCCTCCGACCCGTGCGGCAAGCCACCCACCGGGGGCGGCGCCGCCGCGACTTGAGCGGGGGCATTGTAACGAAGAAAAACATTTCGCCGAGTCGCTTCGGTTGAGAATTCCATGCGCTCGCCGGTTGGCACGTCTGCCGCACGGGTGTAAAGTATGGCGCTTGGGTTGTATGTCCGCCCTGCCTTGCGAAATGGAATCATCATGGGCCTCGAAACCGCATTTCCTGTCGATGGATTTTTGACCACGCAACTCCAGAAGGTCGTCAACTGGGCCCGCCGGTCATCGCTCTGGCCGATGCCTTTCGCCACCGCGTGCTGCGGCATCGAGCTGATGGCCGCCTCTTCGAGCCGGTATGACATCGCCCGCTTCGGCTCCGAAGCGATGCGTTTCAGCCCGCGGCAGAGCGATCTGATGATCGTCGCCGGCCGCGTTGCCGTGAAGATGCTGCCCGTGCTTCAGCGCATCTATCTGCAGATGACCGAACCCAAGTGGGTCATCTCAATGGGCGCCTGCGCCTCCACCGGCGGCGTGTTCGACACCTATGCCGTCGTGCAGGGCATCGACCAATACATCCCCGTCGATGTCTATGTCCCCGGCTGCCCGCCCCGTCCCGAACAGCTCCTCGAAGGTCTCATGGCCATCCAGCGCATCGTTGATGAAGACCGCATGCCCCCGCGCGGCCCGGGCGGTAAACGGCTGCCCTTGAACATCGCCGTGCAGCCGACGCACACCGTCAGGCCGCAGCCGATTCCCGTGCCGCTGACGGTGGGGGGAACCTGAATCGCTCGGCTCGCGCAGCAACCTGAACCGGGAGGCTTGCACATGAAGTCCCGTCGAACATTCGGATTCGTGACCTGGCTGCTGGGCACCGCAGGTGCCTCGGCGCTGGCGGTCGCGTTCACGCTTGTATTCCTGAATGATGATGAAGCGTTGGCCACGTTGGAGGTGGCTGCAACCGAGCCGCGACAGCCGCGCATCGCCCCGTTGGGAATCGAGCCTACGCTACCGGTGCTCAGGGTGATCGAGCGGAAGATGCTCGAAGACCCGCGTGAACCGCTACGGAGCGATCGCGGACAAAACGTGTTGCACGAAGAACTGGAAAAACTGTCGGAACCCGACCTGTTCGCGGCCCTTCGATATCACGACAGGTACATTCGACACGGAGCCGCGCAGGAGTTTGAGAATCGTGCGGAACGTCTGAGCGAAGAGGCCAGGTCGCGACTGTTTCAATTCATCGTGGAAGGAAGCAAGGAGTCGTCCACCGCGATACGAACGCTTGCCAGGTCGGGAACGACCGGCATCGATCGGCTCGCGCCGCTGCTGGATCATGCGGATTTTCGCATCGCCGTTCATGTCGCCGTCACGTTGGTGCAATGGGCCAAGCCTCTGGATGCGAAGGTGCGGCGCGATGCCGCGGATGCGATGTTTCTGGGCATGAAGGAAGGGTATTCGCATTTTGATCTCGTCGGCACGCTGACCCATCAACCCTATCCGCAACTGCTTCCGCGCCTGCGCGAGCTGGTGCGGGATCGCGCGCGGCCCGCGAAGGTGCGCGCCGATGCGGCGCACGTTCTGCTCTGCCAGAGCAGGAAGTTCAAGGAGACGGCCAGCGACGATGATCTGCCGCTGCTGATGTCGTTGTTTGAGGATGAAGATGTCAAGGTGCGGGAAATGATGGCGAGAGGTTTGCGTCACTTCCCGAAAACCGCCGAGGTGACTCAGGCCATGAGGAAACGGGTTGACGATCCGTCCGACTCGGTTCGCTTTTATGCCCGCAAGTATTTGTCCGAGATGGAACCTGAGCCGGCGAAACGTCCGCCGACCGCCGCCGAAATTGCCGAGGCGCGGCATAAACTTCTGGATCCGTCGCCGAACGTCAACGGCACAGGCCTGTACCGCGTGGAGCGGCACAAGGATCGTGATGCGATGGCGTGGCTGGTGCGGCTGCTGGCGAAGGAGCCGGACAACCAGGGGATGCTGGCCCGGGTGCAGGTGCGCGCCGGCCGACTCATCGCGGAACTGAGCGGCAAGGAATTCGGCGACCCCAAGTCCCGAGTCCGGGTGGACCGGGGGGACTCCAGGCAATTGAACTACGGCTTCAATGAAACAGGCGGCGTCTGCGGCTGGGGTGCGCCGCCACTTCATTGGCATATCGAACGCGGACGGCGTCTGGGCGGGGAAAACGGCAGGCGGATCGCCGAGGAAGCCGAGGCCCGGATCGAGAGCAACGCCTGTCATGACCATTATTGGGAGCACGAGAGAAACCGCGTCCACCTCGAAGAGCGTCAGCGCGTCCTTGACTGGTGGGAGAAGGAAGGCCAGTGGGAATATCCGCCGGTCGTCGCGCTTGCAAGGGAGTGAAACCCGTTTTTACGCATGGGATCGCCTTGAGTTTTGCCTGGCTGTGGTCTGAAACGGGTATAGAATGAAAGCATGGCCAAGCTCAACATCAATCTCGATGAATCGCTCAAACGCTATGTGGATGAGCAGATCGCCAGGGGGCAATATGAGAGTGCCGACGATCTCATCGCCGACCTGCTGCGCGACAGAGCGAACAGGGGCGAGAGTATTTCCTATTCGGCACAGCGAGACTTTGGTGATGACGATCCTGACGCACTGCGGAAACTGATCGAACAGGGAATCGACAGCGGCCCCGCGCAGCCTTGGTCTTCGGAAAACTTCGATGCCATCAGGCGGAAGGTGCAATCGAAGCAACGCCACCAGGCCCCCGGGGGATGACCATCATGTCCAAGGCCATCGCGCTTCGTCCGCAGGCTCAGACTGATCTGGACGAAATCGCACAGTACATTGCAAACCATCAGGTCGATGCAGCGTTGCGATTCATCGATGCCGCGGAACGTGCGATCGCGAACCTGTCGGACTATCCGCAAATGGGCCGGGCCAGACCGGAAATCCATTCGGGCCTGCGATCATGGCCCATTCGAGGATTCACGAACTACATCATCTTCTACGACATCACCGATACAACCATCGATGTCGTCCGCATCCTGCATGGCGCGATGAATCTCGAAGAAGCATTCGAATAGGGGAGGAAACGTCCGACTCCCGCCCTCACCCCGCCGTCGCCAGCATTTCCTCCACCTGCTTGCGCGTGGTCACCGTCACGTCCTTGCCCGCGAGCATCTCGGCCAGTTCCTCGATGCGCTCGGCGCCTTGGAGTCGTGTCACCGTCGTGCGCGTCTGCTTGGCGTCACCCTTGCCGGCGACTGTTTTGGCGATGCGCATGTGTCGGTCGGCAAACGCCGCGATCTGGGGCAGATGCGTGATGCAGAGAATCTGATGTCTGCCGTCACCGCCGCTGCCGCTGAACATTGCCGTGCAACCGACGCACACCGTCAAACCGCAACCGATCCCGGTGCCGCTGACGGTGGGGCACAGCTGATTTTTGCAAATGAACATTGACAATCTCAACCTGAACACCATAATAATGATGGATAACAGATGGATTAATCAACGAGGTGTTCAATGGCTACTGCGGCCGCAAAACTGGTTGACATGAAAGTTTCCAAAGAACAACTCGATCTCCCCGCCGGATACGACGCCCACGGGAAAATGGTCACCCTCAAGGAAATCGCCAGTAAACAGTCGGCAACCGTATCGCTATCGCAACTGTCGGGCGAGCAGAAGGCCGAACTCGTGGCTCAGCGAATCGAGGCGCAACCGAAGTTTGAGTTGGCAATGATTGGTCCGGGCATCATCACAAAGGAGCGGGCAGCCGCGGAAGTACGGGCAAGGTCTCAGGTGGGACTCACGCTCATTGAGATTGAACAACGGATGTTGTCGCGGATGCTCAAGAGCATCGGGATTTGATCCCCTTCCGCCGTATGTTCATTTTCGCCGCTTCAGTTTTCACATCCATTCTCCTCATCGAGGCGCCTCATGGCCGAATCGAAACACAAAGGTCGCCGTTCCCGCACGCGGTCGATGAGTATTGACATTCAGGTTCTTGCGATTGACTCGAATTACGAGCCGGTGACGAAGGCCGGATTCGATTACCGCGAGAAACATGTCTATCCGTACCTGAGTCAGAAGGGATTGACCATCACCAAGAAGCAAGGAGCGCTCGCGCGCCGGATCTATGTCGCCCCGGAATGCCGCAAACCCGGCATCGATTACCTCACCGGAGTGGGACACGGACTCTATAACACTTATACCGGCAGTTATGGCGACGAGATTTTCCGAGTCGGCGATTACAGCAGTGAAGAGAGCGAAGGCAAAATCGTCCACTTCCTGTCATGTCAAACCGCCGGTCAATTGGGGCCCGACTTCGTTAATCACGGCTGCAAAGCCTATTTCGGCTACGACGAGAACTTCACATTCATCCCAAAGTACCAGGATATCTTTTTCGAATGCGATTCGGAGATCGATCGCGCCTTTGCGGACGGCCTCACCGCCGGCGAGGTGAATGATCGCGTCATCGCTCTGTTCAACAAACGGATCGACGAGTTGGACAGGAGCGGGAACTCCTACGTCGCTTCAATCCTGGAGTTCGACCGCGATCATTTACGCAGCCCTGCATCAGGCAAGGAATGGGGTTCCAAGAGCGTCCGACTCGAGTGATCGATTATCCCGCCGTCGCCAGCATTTCCTCCACCTGCTTCCGCGTCGTGACCGTCACGTCCTTGCCCGCGAGCATCTCGGCCAGTTCCTCGATGCGCTCGGCGCCTTGGAGTCGTGTCACCGTCGTGCGCGTCTGCTTGGCGTCACCCTTGCCGGCGACTGTTTTGGCGATGCGCATGTGTCGGTCGGCAAACGCCGCGATCTGGGGCAGATGCGTGATGCAGAGAATCTGATGTCTGCCGTCACCGCCTGTCGCCAAGCCGCTTGCGGCTTCGCTCCGCCTGCCCTTGCCCTTCCCATAGGAACCCGTCACACCCCCCGCCAGTTCGCGCAGCTTTCTTCCGATGACCGTGCCCATCCTGCCGCCGATGTTGGAATCGATCTCATCGAACACCAGCACGCTGATGCGGTCGCTGTGCGCCAGGATCGACTTGAGGGCGAGCATGATGCGCGACAGTTCGCCGCCGCTGGCGATCTTCCGCAGCGGCCGGGCGGGCTGGCCGGGGTTGGTGCGCACGAGCATTTCGACGAGATCGAAGCCGGTGGAGGATTCGGAGGCGGAACCCACCCACGGGAGTGGGTGGGCTTTGTCGGGATCATGATCCTGCTTCTTCTGTTCCACGTCCGATTCAATCGACACTTCGAACTCCGCCTCCGCCATGCCCAGTTCCTTCAGTTGGGCCTCCACCAGCGGTTTGATCCTCTTCGCCGCCGCCTTCCGTTTCTCAGTCAGGTCCCGGCCGACCTTCAACAGCTCGCGCGACAGCTTTTCGATCCGTTCCTCCATGCGCGAGCGGTCTTCGCTTTCGCCGTGAAGCTGCGTCAGTTGCCTCTCCAGTTCCACGCGGTATTGGATCACCTCCATCACGGGATCATCGGAACCCTGCGCGGACTCCGCATCGCGGCGAAGTCCGCCCGCCCTTCTGCGGCCTGAGCCATACTTGGAGATCAGACGGTTGAGCGTGTTGAGCCGATCTTCAATCTCCGCAGCCTCGGCGGGATCGTAGTCCAGACGATCCACATATCGCGCCAGCTCGAACGAGGCGTCCTGAAGCGACAGCGTGGCGGACTTCACCTGCTCGCTCACCTCGCGGATCGCCTCGTCGAGTTCGCTCATGTCGCCCAGCAGGTGCGTGAGCATCTGAAGCCGTTCGATGATCGAGCCTTCACTGTCGTAAAGCGCCGAGTGGGCGGATGACGCATCGCGCTTGAGCCTGGTCAGGTTGCTGATCCTGGCATGGCGCGACTTGAGCTGCGCGAACTCCCCTTCCTGCGGGTCGGCTTCGTCGATCTCCCGGGCCTGGAATTCGTACAGTTCCAACTGCTGCCTGCGCAGGGACCGCGAGGCGGCCAGCTCTTCGAGCCGGCGCGAAAGCGAGGCCATTTCCCCGTGAATCCGTGCGAATGTTTCGCGCAGCTCCGCGGACCTGCCGAACGCATCGAGCACGATGAGCTGATTGAAGGCGCGAAGCAGATACTGATGATCGTGCTGGCCGTGGACATCCACGAGCAGTTCGCCGATGTCGCGGATCATCGGCGCGGTGGCCGGCTGACCGTTGAGGCTGACGCCGGTGCGGCCTGATGCGTAAATCTTTCGCGTGATCAGCAGCGGCTCGCGATCCTCGAGCTTCACATCGGCGATCGCCGCGACCTGCGCGGTGACGAAGGGGTCGTGCATCTCGAAGACGCCGCTGATGCGGGCCTCCTCGGCGCCGGGGCGGAGCATGTCCGCCGCGCCGCCGGTGCGCAGGCCCAGCAATAATTCGAAAGCGCCGATGATCAGGCTCTTGCCCGCGCCGGTCTGGCCGGTGAAGCAGTTGAGGCCCGGCGCCAGGTCGATGGCCATGTCTTCGATGACCGCGAGGTTCGATATGTGTAATTCACGGAGCATCCGTTCTCCAGGAAAGCGGGTTGGGCCTATGATAACGGGAAGTTGCCGGGGAGACCGGGGGCATGGAACATGAGGCAGGGGCGGCGCATTGAGCCGTTCGCCTTGGCGAACGGAGCATTTGATGGTCGCCATTTTCACGGACACTGGAGGTTTGTTTTCGATGGGACGTTTCCGATCCTGGCGGGTTCTTCTTTTCGTTTCCCTGTCGTTGGCGGTCGCGCCGCTGATGCCGACCTCGGCTGTCGTTGCGCAGGACAAGGCCGGGGCGGACACCAAGGCAGCCGCGACAGATGAGGGGAAGGAAAAGGCGAATCCCGCGGCGGATACCAAGGCGGCGCCCGATGCGATCAAGGCTGATCCGCCCAAGGAACCGGTCAAGCCCGACACGCCGGCGCCGGTGGAGGCGACGGCCACGCTGACCGTGGAGCAGATCGACGCGGCCATCAAATCGACGATGGACTCGACCGACCTCGATGATGATTCCAAGGCCACGATCATCAAGCAGTGGACCGACGCCAAGTCGGAACTGGCCGCGGAGGCGACGGAGAAGGCGGAGACGGCCAAGGCGTTGCAGCAGTTGGAAACGCTGCCGGTCGAAACGGGGCGGATCAAGAAGGAACTGGAGGCCGCATCGCAGGCTCCGCCCAGGCCTTTCGTTCTCGAACTGCCCCCGGGCACGACCTCGAAGCAGCTCGAACAGCAGCTTGCCACGGCGCGCACCGAACTGGCCACGAGGCAGCAGACGCTGACGAAGCTGGAGGATCAGCTCAAGGTGCTCAAGGATGAGCCGGCGAAGATGCGCGATGATCTGGCGAAGATTCAGGCGGAGTTGGAGACGATCGAAAAAAACCTTGCCGCCCCGCCCGTGGCCGGCGAGAGGGTGCGTTTGACCGCGGCGCGCAAGGCGAAGCTGGAGGCCGGCAAGCGCGCCCGCCGCGCCGCCATCGCCCGCATCGAGCAGCAGTTGCTGACCTACGACGTGCGCGGCCCCTATCTCACGGTGCTGCGCGAGCAGGCCGCCTCCGCGGCGCCCGCCGCCGCCGACAAAGTGAAGATCATGCAGGAGGCGCTGACGAAACTGGCCAAGGAGGAAACCGATCTGGCGGCGAAACAGGCGGAGATGGCCCGCATCGAGGCCCTGAACAAGGACCCGCAGATTCAGAAGCTGACCACCGCCAACGCCGAGAACGCCAGACAGAACGCCAGCCTGGCCCAGCGGAAGACGGCGCTGGACGCCTCGGTCGCCGACGCCAAGAAGCGGCTTGAGGCGATGCGCGAGGAACTGGGGGCGGCGACGAAGAAGGTGAAGGACCGCGGCATCGACAAGCGGCTGGCGCGCGACCTCATCAAACGGAGGCGAACGCTCCCCAATGTGCGCGACCTGCAACGCAACATGAACGAGATGGAGCAGACCATCCGCGACATCGAATCCGCCCAGGAAACCCTCCAGGACCGCAGGCGCGAACTCGACCTGTTCGAGGACTCCGTCAGGGCGGTCATGGCCGACGTGGCGCCGGACATCACCGACGCCCAGAAGCCGCAGATCGAAGCCGAGGTCCGCAAGCTGCTCACCACGCAGAAGGACATCGTCAGCAAACAACTGGAAACCTACGGCTCGCTCTTTCAGCAGACCCGCGAACTCGAGGATGTCACCCAGCGAATGATCGAGCAGTCGCGGCGCTTCTCGCTCTTCATCGATGAAAATCTGCTCTGGATCGCCGACGCCAACCCGATTACACCGGCTTCGTTCCAGCACGCGGGCGGCGCGGCCTGGTGGCTCATCAGCCCCGCCCACTGGACCGACTTCGGCATCACGCTCAAGGATCAGCTCGTCTCTTCCGCGGCGCCGACCGCCATCGTGCTCATCGTGTTTCTCGCCTTGCTGGCGCTGCGCCGCCGGGTCCATGCGGCGCTGGCCGGCATCGATGTTCAGCTCAAACGGATCGACACCGACCACTTCATGCTCACCCCCCGGGCGATACTGCTCACCCTCCTGCTGGCGCTGCCCTGGCCGGTGCTGGTGTTGTATGTCTCGATCATCGCCGGGCAGTCGTGGAGCACCTCCGAGTTCACCCGCGCCTCGGCGGTGGGCCTCGCCGCCGCCGCCATCAGCTATTACATGTTGCGGACGCTGATCCACTTTCTCAAGCCGCTGGGCGTCGCCGAAGCCCATCTGCGCTGGACCGGCAAGTCGATTTCCATCCTGCGCAACAACCTGATCTGGCTGCTGGTGCTGCTCACCCCGGCCACGTACATCATCACGGCGATCATGACCCACGAGGATGACGCCTACATCGACTCGCTGGCGCGACTGACCTACATCGCCTTCCTCATCGCCATCACCGTCTTTCTTTACCGCGTGCTGCATCCGCGCCGGGGCGCGGTCGCCAATGCCGTGGCTGAAAATCCGCGAACGCTCCTGGCGCGCACGCGGAACCTCTGGTTCCCGCTCGCCCTGCTGATGCCGCTGCTCCCCGCCGTGCTCGCGGCGATGGGGTTCTACTACACCGCCCGGCAGGTCGGCGGTTCGCGGCTGTGGGCCAGCATGTGGCTGCTGCTGAGCATCCTCACGCTGCACAGCCTGCTGCTGCGCTGGCTCTATGTGGCCCATCGCCGGCTGGCGCTGCAAAAGGCCCGCGAAAAACGCGAAGCCCGCGCCGCCGGCCAGACCGCGCCAGGCGCCGCGCCGACGGGCGATGCGGCCTCCGAGGCCGGCATCATCACCGTGCCCGACGCCGCCATGGACCTCGCACAGATCAACGAACAGACGCGCCAGATCATCCGCGCCCTGTTCGCCATCATCACCGTCGTGAGCCTCTACTTCATCTGGTCCGGCGTCCTGCCGGCGCTGCGCGTGCTCGATCAGGTCAACCTCTGGACCCACTCGATCAAGGCCGACGGCACCCCGCAGTACATCACCCTCGCCAGCGTCCTGCTGGCGATGCTCATCGCCTTCTTCACCGCGGTGGCCAGCAAAAACGTGCCCGGCCTGCTCGAAATCACCATCCTCAAACACACCCCGCTCGACGCCGGCGGACGCTACGCCTTCGCCACCATCACCCGCTACATCATCTCCGCCGCGGGCATCGTCATCGCCTTCCAGGCCATCGGCATCGGCTGGTCGCAGGTCCAGTTCCTCGTCGCCGCCGTCTCACTGGGACTGGGCTTCGGACTCCAGGAAATCTTCGCCAACTTCGTCTCCGGACTCATCATCCTCTTCGAACGACCCATCCGCGTGGGAGACACCGTCACCGTCGGCTCCGTCAGCGGCACCGTCTCACGCATCCGCATCCGGGCCACCACCATCATCGATTGGGACCGAAAGGAACTGATCATTCCCAACAAACAGTTCATCACCGGACAGGTCGTGAACTGGTCCCTCTCCGATTCCATCACCCGAATCGTCATCCCCGTCAGCGTCGCCTACGGCAGCGACATCGCCCTCGTCCAGAAACTGCTCAACGATCTCCTCAATAACAACCCGGTCGTCCTCGACGAACCCAAGCCTTCGGTCGTCTTCGTCCGAATCGGCGAAAGCTCCCTCGACTTCGAAGTCCGAGCCTTCGTCCACACCCTCTCCGACCGCACCCCCACCTCGCACGGCCTGCTCGAATCGATCGACCGCGTCTTCCGCCAGCACAACATCCGAATCCCCTTCCCGCAACGCGACCTCCACGTGCGAACCGTCTCCCCAGGCGTCTCTTTCACCGGCAACCACGACCCCAACGGCAACCCGGGCGGCAACGGCCAACCCGCCGGCAGCGAGAGGGCCAACGCCTGATCACAACCTGAGTTTCGTTTAAGCCCCGCCCGGAAGGGCGCGGGCCAAGGGGCGTTCGATTTGCGGCCTGTTGACGAATCAAAACTCGATTTTTGGTCTGATTCACCTTTCAAACCCTTGATCCTTTGTTCATCGGACACGCTTTGGCCCGCGCCCTTCCGGGCGGGGCTTAAGCGAAACTCAGGTTCACATGTATTGAAACCCCGATTCGAGCCGCGCAGCTCGGACGATCCGTTCGCATCATCCCCCTCTTCTTTGAATCGTCTCCTTGATCACCTGTTTCATGGCCAGGGCGGTCGGATGATCCGGACGGATGGCCAGTGCCATCTCCACCGTCTCCAGGGCGGCCTGATGTTGGCCCTTCAATCGCAGTTCATCGGCCCGGGCGAGCAAGGGGGCGATGGCCTGCTCAGCCAGGGCGCGGGTGATCGCCTCGATCATGCGGGCCTTCAGAATGTCGAGGATGACGGCGATTTCGGCTTGATGAATGGCGGTGGTTTCGACGATCAATGCGCCATGCAGCTCGCGCAATTTGAAATGCTCCCCGCCGTAGGCCGCCCAGTCCCTCTGCCGGCCGACCTGATCCTGAATGAGCGTCAGGATGTTTTCAAGCATCTCATCGCGCGACGCCGGCTCCAGACTCCAGGCGAGCAGATCGGAAATGTCGTACTGCCGAACGATGGTGTCGGCATTGAGCCTGGCGAGGCTGCTGACCAGCGCCACGCCATCGCGCACATCAAACCCATGAGGCTCAAGCGAGCCGATCGCGTTGCCCTGTTCGAGCGTCAAAGCCAGCACTGTCGCCGCGGGGACATCCTTCAAACTGAACGTGATGGGAATGTCTTTCACCACTGCGTTCGATTCCAACACGGACCAGTCAACGTGGATGTTCACTTTCGCAAGCCGGGCAATCCGTGGGATGGCCTCGTGCAATTCGGTTTGATGAAAATCCACCGAGATGGGCTGATCCAGTTGCCGCCACAATGACCGGTCCTCCGGTGAAAGGTGCAAGCGGACCGCCGCATCAGGCATGCCTGTGCCGCTCGTGACGATCCGCGACGGCGCTGAAGCTGCGGCCTTCATCGCAACGCCTCTGCGCCGATTCCTCGCGCCGATGATCAGGTCCTTCATCGCCACCGCCACGGGATGCGTCGGCAACACGTCCAGCGCCTTGCCGACCTCCTGCAACGCGGCAGCATCATCCCCGCGCAAACGCAGTTCGTTCGACAACGCGAGATGCGAGGCGATTTCCTTTTCCCGCTGCGTTCGTATGCGACGACGCTGAGCCATGGCGCGCCGGGCATCGAACAGTTCCTCGATCTCGCGATGCCTGTTCCGAGGTGCGACGATGCGCAGGTTGTCACGAAAGACGCGGATCGATGTCACATCTCCGCCATACGCGGCCCAGTCGGCGGATCGGCCGACCGTGTCCTGAATGAGCGCCCCCACCTGCTCGATGATCTCCTCCCGGGTCGGCTGATCGGCCGGCTGCATCGCCGATGACAGACGAATCCAAGGCTCCCGCTCCGCCACCATCGTCCACCGGGTCGGCGCGGGATGGAGAAACTCACTGAGATCGTAATGCCGCGTCACGCCTTTGCTTTGCAGATCGCGCCGCGTGGAGATGCGAACGATGTCGTCCTCAATGCTGAAATCGATCGGTTCCAGCCCGGCATCCACATGACGAAGAAGCAGCTCCAACCCCCGACGCCCCGGCAGTTGCGTCAAATGCAGATCAACGGGTTCATCCATCTCAACCCCTGCCGCCTCCAGCGCGGCCCGGTTCACCACCAGATTGAGGTCGAACTCCTTCCGAAACCATGCGAGCGCAACCTCCAGTTTGTCACCCTCGAAATGGACATCGACCCGACGACCAAGCTTCCGCTCCACTGATGCGGAGTCCTTGCCTGAAGAAATGGATGACACGCAGCCCGGCAATGCGGGCATCATGCAAAAAATCATCGACATGATGAGGGGTTTGAACATCGAAGCCTCCGAGATGGTGCAGGAGGAGCATGAAGTTTTGGGGTGGCTGTTTTGGGGTGGCTGGGGCTGGAGGCTTTGCGAAACCCCGGCCCAGCACGCGGCAGGCGTCTATGACAGGCAAAAGCGGTTGGTCACAGCAAGGCGCGCCGGGCCGGGGCTTCGCGGACTCAGCCCCAGCCACCCCGGAATCATATCGCCACCAAAGATGAGCACATCCCCAATCCAAGGCAATCGCATGTAGCCTTGGGCGGGAGGGCGAGGCTCCCGCCGAGCCGTTCTTCACGAGGCCTCAAAGGCCGAGTGAAGAAAATCGCGCCTTGCACTCCCCCTGAACTGCTCATCTTCCGCACGAGTTCCGCTTTCATCGGCCCGCGGCGGGCCTCGAAAGCGGATCGGCTCGGCGGGAGCCTCGCCCTCCCGGCCACATGCGATTGCCCTGATCCTCAATCGTCTTTTTGCGTCATGCCGCTTGCATCCACCGTATTATTGTTAGAATTGTGTAACCTTGGACGGGCGGACGCCATGTTCAAGGGGTGCATTGATGTTGGCAGGCCGCCTTCAAGGAATGTTTTATGTTCTTGTCGGGTGAGGATTCGGTCGATCCTGTCCGTTCCCAGTCGCCGCGAACGCCGGTCAGCGAGGAGGGAGATTCCCGGTCGCTGCTGTCGCCGTCGATCCAGCGGACGGTGGGCGAGAACACCGGGGCCTTTGAGGTGAAGTTTCTCATTTCCGACGCCATCGCCGGCCATGTGCTGTCCTGGGCCGACGGGGCGATGCGGCGTGATGCGTATGCCGACCCTTCACTGGGCGGAGCGTATCGGACGACCACGCTCTATCTGGACACGCCTGAGATGGGCGTGTTTCACCGGGTCAACGGCCACCGCAAGACGAAGTACCGTTTGAGGCGGTACGGCGGCGAGCCGGTGGTCTATCTCGAGCGCAAGACGCGCCGGCGCGACCGGGTTTCCAAGCGTCGTTGCCATGTGCCCATGAGCGAACTGCCGCTGGTGAGCGCCGCCGCCGCCGATGCCGGGGAGGCGCAGTCGTGGCCCGGCGTCTGGTTCCGCGAACGGGTGGCCAAGTACCCGCTGCGGCCGACCTGCCGGTTGACCTATGATCGCTGCGCCTTCGTGAAGGCCGGCGAGGATGGGCCGCTGCGTCTGACGCTGGACCGCAACATTCGCGGGCAGTCGGCCGATGGCTGGGACCTGACGCCGGTCGATGAGGGGCATGCGATTCTGCCCGGCGAGGTGGTCTGTGAATTCAAGTTCCGCGTGGCGATGCCCAACGTGTTCAAGGGACTGATTGAACTGCTCAAACTGGAAGCGGGCAGCGTTTCCAAGTATCGTCGCATGATGCTCGCGGCCGGAGTCGTGCCGCTGATCATCGCGGCGGAGCAGGGATCGATCCATGCCTGACATATTCAAAATCGTCGGCTCGGAGCCTGAACTGGAGGCCGGGGCGCTGGCGATGCGCCTGGGCCTGGCGATGGTCTTCGGCCTGGTCATCGCGGGGGTCTTCGCCCTGAGCCAGAAGCGGACCGCGCGGGAGACGATCCCGATGATCACCACGCTCGTGCTGCTGACCATGCTGGTGGCGATGACCACCATCGTCATCGGCGACAGCGTGGCGCGGGCGTTCGGCCTGGTCGGGGCGCTCTCGATCGTCCGCTTCCGAACCGTGGTTGAAGACACGCGCGACACCTCCTTCGTCATCTTCGCCGTCGTCACCGGCATGGCGATGGGGGCCGGGCACCTGATCGTCTGCATCATCGGCGTGCCGTTGGTTTCGCTCATCGCCGTCGCCCTGGGCGCCTTTGGCCGCAGCGTCATCGGCGCCACCGCCCAGCGGCTGGAAATCCGCATCGGCGCAGGCCGCGATCCTTCGACGATGTTCAATCACGTCTTCGATGAACATCTGGCCAGGCAGGCGCTCCATTCCGTCGTCTCCGCGCGGCAGGGCGCCTCGATCGATGTGATCTACCGCGTTCGCCTGAAAAATTCCGACGGCATGTTTCCGCTGCTCAAGGCGATTCAATCCATCGAAGGCGTGCAGAGCGTGGACCTGCGGGATGTGTGACCCAAGCCGGAAGTTCCAAATCACAAAATCCAAATCTCAAACAAGCTCCAAATTTCAAACAAGGCATCGAATGGCCTGCCCGTGGAAGGCGAGGCTCCCACTGGGAGGGCGAGGCTCCCGCCGAGCCGTTCTCCCACTGGGAGGGCGAGGCTCCCGCCGAGCCGTTCGTTTGCGAAGCCCGTCCGCGGGCTGA
>CAZYPK010000070.1:5873-24959 GCA_964649195.1 uncultured Phycisphaeraceae bacterium | reverse complement strand
TCCTTGAAGGTGCGCCCGATGGCCATCGCTTCGCCCACGCTCTTCATCTGCGTGGTGAGCGTCTCATCCGCTTCGGGAAACTTCTCGAACGTCCAGCGCGGAATCTTGGTCACGACATAATCGATCGTCGGCTCGAAACAGGCGACCGTCTTCTTCGTGATGTCGTTGGGCAGCTCCCACATCGTGTAACCGACGGCGAGCTTGGCCGCGATCTTGGCAATGGGAAAACCGGTGGCCTTCGATGCCAGTGCGGAGGAGCGCGACACGCGCGGGTTCATCTCGACGACGACCATCTCGCCTTCATCATTTTCCGGGTTCGGGTTGATGGCGAACTGGATGTTGCAGCCGCCGGTCTCGACGCCGATGGCGCGGATGATGGCCAGCGAGGCGTCGCGCATGCGCTGGTATTCGCGGTCGGTGAGGGTCTGGGCCGGGGCGACGGTGATGGAGTCGCCGGTGTGGATTCCCATGGGGTCGAAGTTTTCGATGGTGCAGATGATGACGACGTTGTCATCGTGATCGCGCATGACTTCGAGTTCGTATTCCTTCCAGCCGAGCACGGACTGATCGATGAGAACCTGGCTGGTCATGGAGGCGTCGAGGCCGCGCTTGACGATGTCCTCGAACTCTTCGCGGTTGTAGGCGATGCCGCCGCCGGTGCCGCCGAGGGTGAAGGCGGGTCGGATGATGGCGGGCAGGCCGGTCATCTCGAGGACGGCCAGGGCCTCCTCCATCGTGTTGGCGGTGGCGGCCTTGGGCATCTTCAGGCCGATGCCTTCGACGATTTCCTTGAACGCCTTGCGATCCTCGGCCCGGTAGATGACTTCGCGGTTGGCGCCGATCATCTCGACGTTGTGCTTCTGGAGCACGCCATCGTCCCAGAGTTTGCAGGCGCAGTTGAGCGCCGTCTGCCCGCCCAGCGTGGGGAGCAGGGCGTCGATGTGGTATTTGCCGCCTTTTTCCTTCTCGATGATCTTGGTGACGGCTTCGGGCGTGATCGGCTCGATGTAGGTGCGGTCCGCCATTTCGGGATCGGTCATGATCGTGGCGGGATTGCTGTTGATGAGGACGACCTGGTAGCCTTCTTCGCGCAGGGCTTTGCAGGCCTGGGTGCCCGAGTAATCGAACTCGCAGCCCTGGCCGATGACGATGGGGCCTGAGCCGATGATGAGGATGGTCTTGATGTCGGTGCGTTTGGGCATGGTCGTGGGGGGTGTGAACGGCGGGCGCGAGAGGTCGAAACAGCAGGGATGAAACGGGCGGAATCGTAGCGGTTGGCGCGCGAAAAACCAAATGGCGACGCGGTGCAGCATTGGATTTGTCATTTAGCCGTTCGCCTTGGCGAACGACGCGATGAGGTTTCGTTTGCGCATGAAATGGCGAGCCATGGGTGACGGTCGATTCCGCCGCGGCATTATGATGATAAATCCGCGTGCGACGCCACGCATCGTTCCGATCGATTCTGGAGCATGATGATGGTGATGATGATGAGAAAACACCGGGGATTGATCCTGAGCATCATGGTGATCATGATGGCGATCGTTCTGGTGGCATTGCCCTTCAACCTTTCGTCGGGACGATTCGCGTCCGGTTATGAAGTCCATGAATTGGTGGGACCGACCGAGCGCCTTCACGACATGGTGCTCGAAACACGAATGCCTCTTGACGCGATCCGGAGCGAACTTCAGAAGAAGCCGTTGCTGGCGGGCCAATATCGATGGATGGGTGATTCGCTGCTGAGTCTGGCGGCATCGAAGGATCGCGAAAACGTGGCGCAATTGCTGCTGGAGTTTGGCGCGGACATCAATGGCCGCGACGAGGGTGCGCCGCCGACAGGCAGCACGCCGCTGTTCATTGCGGTTTTGTACAAGAACCAGAACATGGTGCGTTTTCTGCTGGACGCCGGCGCCGATCCGTACGCGCAGGGGTGGACGGGGACCTCGGCCGCCGACATCGGCAAGGATTCGAGCGAGATCATTCGGAAGATGTTCGAGCCTTATCCGCCGCGCGCCCGGTGAACCAAAAACCGATAACGTACCGATTTTGTCCGAATTTTTGCTGCATTCGCAATGCAAACGATCACTTCGCCGAAAGACTGAACATATTTGGTCGAATCGGGGACATATCTAACTTTGATGTTGGATACCTCTTGCATTCAGGTTGCACGGGTGTAAAGTCCGCAGGTGAACCTGTGTCATTGCCACAGGAGCCCTCGTTTTTCGGCAACTTTTTTCGTCTTTCCAACAAAGGAGATTTGAGATGAAGTTCAGTGCATTACGCCACGTTGTTCCGTTTGTCGCTTTCACACTCATGCTGATCCTGTCCGCTCCGCGGGCCCAGGCCGCCTTTGTTCTGATCGACGACTTCAGCGTCGGCATCACCGGCACGCCTCTGAGCGCCTACAACCCAAGCTGGAGCGCCTCGACGCACTACACCATCCAGACGGATCCGACCAACGCATCCAATCTCGTGGCCTCCCTTGCGTCGAATGCCGGGAACAACACCGCCGCCACCCGCAGCTTTGGAGCCGCCAACAACATCGCCGACGGCACGACCGGCACCATCTTCTTCCGTGCCATGTATCCCTCCGGTGTCTCCGGCAACTTCGGAATCTACATGCAGGACACCATCGTCAACGGACAGACCGGCAATCGCCGCGCCGGCGTGGTCTTCGCAGGCAGCACTCTCACCGAAGTCGGTTCCAGCAGCGGGCCGGTCACCACGGCGGGTTGGTCGTCCCCGGCCAAGGACAGTTGGTACCGGTTCTGGGTCGTCATGGACAATCTGAACGATCAATTCGAACTCTATGCCCAGGACGAAGTCGGCGGATTGCAGACCCTGCTGGGGATCGGTGCGGGAACCCTGCTCAATTTTCAGAACGGCCCGACCAGCAATCCGATTCAGGCCATCATGCTGCTGACTTCAAACAACTCCGTGCCCACCGGCGGCTTCTTCGACGACCTCTACGTGGACAACACCGGCCGCAACCTGTCGAACCCGCTTGCCGCGGTCCAGGCGGCAATCCCGGAACCCGCATCGATTTCCCTGCTGGCCCTGTGCGGTCTGGCGATGCTTGCTCGTCGCGGCAACCGTTGACGCCCAGGCCGTCCCACAGCCGCGATGCAACGCATCGCGGAGATGAGCGGCCTCCTTGAGCGTCCATCACGCGGCGGATCGCCCAACGGGAATCGATGGCGACGGGAGTCGATGACGTGATGGACCGTGCGGCAGGATCGGGTGCGTCCGCGACTCGTTGAGTCGCGGCTCATCCGCCGCTGCGGGCGTAAATGTCATCCAGCGCCTGCGGCAGCGTCGGGAAGTTGAAGGAAAAGCCGCGCTCGAGCAGACGTTTGGGCATCACCCGGCGGCCGGTGAGCGCCAGCACCGGTTCGGTTCTTATCAGGAAGCAGCCGAGTTTGACAAGCAGAGCAGGGGTGGGCGGCGCCCACGGACGATGCAGGGCGCGGCGAAGCTCGCGCATGAAGTCGGCATTGGTCGGCGGATGAGGCGTGGCGACGTTGTAAATCCCCTGCATGTCGTCGCGGTCGATCGCCTCCTGAATCACGCGACAGCAGTCGTCCATGTGAATCCAACTGATGTACTGCCTGCCGTCGCCGGCGCGTCCGCCCAGGAAGCAGCGGGTGAGGTTCGTCAGGGTGCGCAGCGCTCCGCCATCCCTGCCCAGGACGAAACTGATGCGCAGCAGCACGCGCCGCGTCCGCGGGGTGGGGTGCGTTTCAAAGGCGCGCTCCCATTGCGTGGCGGTCTTCACGGGGATCGCGCTGCCGGGCGTTGATTCGCCGGCGGGCTGCGACTCATCGCACCAGCGATCGAAGGTGTGCCCGTAGATGGCGGTGGTCGAGGACTGGATCAGCACGCGCGGCGGCCGCTTCGCCTGCCCGATCGCCTGGGCCATCACCGTCACCGCGTCGATGCGCGACTGGTCGATCTCATGGAGAGCCTTTTTCGTATATCGGCAATTCACATTTTTGCCGGCCAGATTGATCACCGCATCCGCGCCATCGACGCATCCGGCCCAGTCGCCCGGCGACCGGCCATCCCATCGCACCTGTCTGCCCGCGGCGCGCGGATCAGGACGGCGGGTGAGGATGGCGACCTCATCGCCGCGCCCGGCGAGAAACCTCGCCAGCCCCTGCCCGATGAACCCGCTGCCGCCCGCGATGATGATGCGCCGGGGAGCCTGCATGTGACGCCTTTCGTATGATTGGTTATTTCAGTATAAACAGAAATAACCGACAGGTCAAGCGTGAGCCGCGACGTGACACGTCGCGGAGATGGACGGTGAGATGGCGTATTCGTTGTGCGGAGGATCAAGGGGCGCGAAGACGGCCGGGACATGGTTTGAGGCTGCACGTCACAGGTGCGTTTTGCCACCTTTCAGGCCGGATACGTCCGCGACTCGTTGAGTCGCGGCTGTGGCGCCTTGTCGCGGCAACTCCTCTACGCCAGCACCGGCTTGATCACATGGCCATGCACATCGGTCAGCCGGCGTTCGATGCCGTTGTGGTAGAAGGAAAGGCGTTCGTGATTCAAGCCGAGCAGGTGCAGAATCGTCGCGTGGAAGTCGTACACCGTGGTGACGTTTTCGACGGCTTTGTAGCCGAAGTCATCGGTCGCGCCGTAGGTGAACGGAGCCTTCACGCCCGCGCCGGCCATCCAGCAGGTGAAGCCTGATGGGTTGTGGTCGCGGCCGCTGGCGCCGAGTTGGAACGTGGGCATGCGGCCGAACTCGGAGCACCAGACGAAGAGCGTGTCCTCCAGCATGCCGCGTGATTTGAGATCCCGCAGCAGCGCGGCGGCAGGCTTGTCCAGGATCGGGCCGTGCACGTCGTACTGCGCCTTGAGGGTTTTGTGGCCATCCCAGTTGCCCACGCCTTCGCCCATCGCATAGGCGCCGTTGAAGAGCTGCACGAAGCGCACGCCCTGTTCGAGCAGCCGGCGGGCGAGGATGCAGTTCTTCGCGAAGCCCGCCTTGTTCGGGTTGGGATCATCGGCGCCGTAGTCGGCGAGCGTGGCCTTGCTTTCGGTGGTCAGGTCGCTGACGACAGGGACGCTGAGCTGCATCTTGGCGGCCAGTTCATAGCTGGCGATGCGGGCGGAGAGTTCGGTGTCGCCGGGGTAACGTTCCAGATGATGATCATTGAGCAGCTTGAGAAAGTCGCGCGTCGCCTCGTCGGCATCCTTGGAGATGGCGGCGGGACGGCTCAGATTCCGCACCGGCTGCGCGGCATTGAGCGCGGTGCCCTGGAAGACGGCAGGCAGAAACGCGCTGCCCCAGTTACGCGTGGAAGACTGCGGCACGCCGCGCGGATCGGGAATCGCGACGAAGGCGGGCAGGTTGTCGGCCTCGCTGCCCAGGGCGTAGCTGACCCACGAGCCGATGGAGGGAAAGCCGTCGAGCGTGAAGCCGGTGGACATGTAATTTTCACCGGGGCCATGCGTGTTGGACTTGCCGGTCATCGAGTGGATGAAGCACATGTCATCGGCAAGCTCGGCGAGATTGGGAATCAGATCGGAGAGGTGCTTGCCTGACTGGCCGCGCGGCTTGAACTTGTAAAGCGGGGCGGTGAGGTTGCCCTGGCCGCCCTGGAAGGTGACGAGCTTTTCCGAGCCGGGCATCGGCTTGCCGCTGTGCTCGATGAGCTTGGGCTTGTAGTCCCACGAATCGACATGGCTCATCGCGCCGGAGCAGAAGAGCATGACGACGCGCCTGGCCTTGGGCTTGTGATGCGGATCGCGGGCGGCCAACGGCGCCTGCGGGTTGACGACTGGACGGATGGGCGGCGGCTTGTCATCGGCGGCCATCGCGCTCCGCCTGGCAAGCAGCGAGGTCAGCGCCATGGCGCTGAGGCCCGAACCGGTGCCCGCGAGAAACGAGCGGCGATCGAGCAGTTTGCGGCCTTCATGGGAAATGGGATGGGGCATGGGTATTCACCAGGAAAATCAGGTTAACAACTGACGCACACGGATCGATAACAACGGCAGAATCTCCGGAAAAGTCAATGAATCATCGTTTCGCAACAACTGAACATCCATGTTCACGCCATAGGAAGTGATCAGTTGCGAATACGGGTCCACCACGCAAACCTGAAGCACGCCTGCTTCGATGTATTCAGCGGCTTTGCCGATCACTCGCGTGCCCGAATCGCCGGGTGATCGCACTTCAAAAACCAGCTCCGGCGGCAGCGGCGGATACTCATCAGGCAACGGCCCGCGCGGCAGGCGGTTGTAACTGTAGAACGCCACATCGGCCCCGCGAACCGAATCGGGATTGCGTGCCGTGATGACGCCTGAATCGTTTGAAAGCACGCGCCCCAGATCGTGCTCATCCACGTGATTTCCAAGCAGGCGGGCAATACGCGCACAGATGTAGCCGTGAACCGGCATGGGCATGTTCAAAACGACAACCCTCCCCCGGACCAGTTCGGTCCGCCGGCCATCATCGGGCAGGACCGCGTACTGTTCAGCGGTCAGAAATTGCGGTGTTGCGGGTAATGTTGACACGGTAATGCTTTCCTGCCTTGATGCAAACGGCCTTGGCCGCATGTCATGTTTCATTCCGACAGTCATGATTGACCAGGCCGACACGCTATTGGGAGTCATTGACTTATTCGAGCATCTTTCCCACATACACGCTGAACCCCGGCAGCACATCGGGAAAAACAAGCTTTTGTCGCGCGGTCGATTGCATCTCATCACTCAAAAAACTTCCGCACCGGCGCCGAGAATCCCGGCAACACATCGGCAGCGATAAAATCCATCCCGCCGGTCAGATGCACCTCATCCTGATCCAATCGATAGACCGTCACGCTTCGATCCGATTCATCGACCACGCAGACCACGGTCACGCCCGCATCCAGATATTCATCAACCTTTGCAAGAACCTTGGGAGTGCGATCCGAAGGCGAACGCACTTCAAACACCAGGTCGGGAGCGATCTTCGCGTAGGGCCCAGCCCAGTTCATTCTTGGGCAGACGCTTGAAACTGTAATAGGCGACATCCGCGCCGCGCACCGTGTCAGGGTTACGCTCCGTCAACACACCCGAATCATTGGTCACTGTCTGACCAAGGGGATGATCAACAAGAAACGACTCGACCAGAAACGCAATCCTCATGCAGATGCGGCCGTGGCGTGGAAACGGCATGTTCATATGCACAATCCTCCCACGCACCAGTTCCGTATGCCGGCTGCGGTCCACCACCTGTGCGTATTCCGCGGCGGTCATCCATTCATCGGATTGAACGGTTCGGGGTGAAGCCATGATGACATCCCATTGACGAATGACAAAGCCCGGCGAATTGATTCACGGCACAAACAAAAACTCGTTCGCATTGAGCATCGCCCGGCAGAAGGCCGGCAGACCCTGCGAACCGATGAACGAGACCGAGGCATCCAGTTCCTTGGGTTGCGGCAACCGGCCGAAGCAGAGCATGAACGCGGTCTTGACCTGCGCCGAGGGCTGTTCGCCCGCCTCCTTTTGCAACCGCGACGCCATCGCCTGCGCCTGCTGCATCACGATGCTGCTGTTGAACAGCGACAGCGCCTGGATCGCCGTGGTGGATTTGGTTCGGCTGGCGGTGGGCTGGCCCGCATCAGGGCAGTCGAAGGCGCCGAAGGTCGCGTCGTGCTCCATGCGGACCTTGTACATGTAGATCATCCGGCGAAGGTCATCGCCGGTGAACTCCTCCTTGGGCGTATAGACGCGAACGTAATTATCGTTCGCCTTGAAGGCATTCCAGCCCGGTCCGCCCATGCGTTCGTTGAGCGTGCCGGCCACCGCGAGAATCGAATCGCGGATCGCCTCCGCCTCCAATCGCTGCGGCGGGAAGCGCCAGAGCAATCGCGCGCCGGCATCGACCTTCAGCGGCTCATCGCGCGGCCGGCTGCTCTGCTGCCAGACGGCGCTGGTGACGATCAGCTTCTGAAGATGCTTGATGCTCCACCCGGACTTCACGAACTCATCCGCCAGCCAGTCGAGAAGCTGCGGATGCGTCGGCTTCGTTCCCATCTTGCCGAAGTCGCTGGGCGTATCGACGATGCCCGTGCCAAAGTGATGCTGCCAGATGCGGTTGACCATGACGCGGGCCGTGAGCGGGTTGTCCTTGCCGGCGATCCAGTCGGCCAGGGCGATGCGACGCTGCTGTTCGGACGTGTTGTTCGTCAGCTTCAGATCCTGCCCGAACATTTCCAGTGCGCCCGGTTCGACCACTTCACGCGGCGCCAGCGGATCGCCTCGGAACAGCCGACGCACCGGCGCGGGCTGCGAGAAGCCGCCCAGATAGCCCACCGGGCTGGCGGCGAAGCTGTCGATCCGTTTCTGCATGCGGACGATCTCACCGGTCAGGCGGCGAAGCTCATCGGCCTGCTCGCGCGAAAGACCGGCAAAGCGGTAGGCGGGCAGGTCCTCAAGCGTGGCGCCGAAGGGCACGCGATCCTGCGAGGAGGCGACGGTCACCCAGTTTTCCGGGTTGGCTTCGTCGGCGGAGACTTCGATGGCGTACTGCGTGGCCGTGCGATCGGCGTACTGCCGCGTTCGGTCCCGGCCCCAGACGATGCGATGGATCACCGCCGGTTCGGGCAATTCCAACTGCACCCAGCCGGCGCCGTTGGTGTTGCTGATCCACGAATGGCTGTTGCCCACCTTGCCGTCGTTCACGTGCTTGAGCTGATGGAGCGGGTTGCCCGAATAATCACCCGATGAGGTCGGCCTGGCGTCCGGGGCGACGTTGCGCGAAGGCATCGTGCCCAGCGCCACCGAATGAACCTCCAGTTCATCGATGCACGGCTCACCGCTGTTGGCGGCATGAATGGTGAAGCGCACAAACTTCGCCTTCTGCGGTGCGAACACCTCCTCATTCATCCGGCTGTTGACCGGATCGCGCAGCCGCGGATGGATGACGCCGGCCTGTTGAACCTGCGCCTTCGGCCCCCCGGATTCATCCGCGGTCTCTTCCTGAAACACCACGACATCCGCCGTGATCGCCTTTGAATCGGACTTGCCGCTTCGCAGCACGATCACGCTGCGCTCCTGAATCTCGTGCGTTCCCGCGAAATGCAGCCCCGACCAGAGCGGTTTGCCCGCAGGCGGCTGCTTCCTCTGCGCATCCGTGGCGCCGGCAAAGTGCCGCTGATCCACCGTGGCCAGCAGTTTCTGATCGTCGCGGGTCTTCAGGTCGCCATCGAGATCGAGCAGGTACTGGGCATCGACCGCATGGGTGGCATGGCCGCTGCCCCAGGAAATCCAGATGCGGAAGCGGCCGGCGGCATGGGGGTGGTAGGTGATGAAATCGGTGGCCGGCTGATGGTTCCACCAGAGGTAGCGGCCGCCGCTGAGATTGGGCATGCGGTCGATGTCGCCCGGATCGCCGCGGTGGCCCCGCTGGCTGCCGGTGGGGTTCACGCCGGGCGGGTTGGGTTTGAGCAGATGCGTCACGCGGGCCGCGGCCGCGGTCGTTTCGTCATCGATCAGAATGGTTCTCGCCGCAGCCGCTTTTTCGCCCGGCCTGGCGGCGGCAAGGCCTCGACCGGTTTCTTCGATGCGGGCCGCCTGGGCCTTGAGGCTTTCCAGTTCGTTCTTCAACGCATCGGCCTGCTGCTGCTGCTGAGGGGTCAGCCTGCGGCGAAGCGGACGGTCGCCGTGGTTCACACCGGCGAAGACGCCCATGAACGAGAAATAATCCTTCTGCGAAACAGGATCGAACTTGTGGTTGTGGCAGCGGGCGCAGGCCACGGTCAGCCCCAGGAAGGCGGTGCTGGTGGTGTTGACGATGTCGTTGAGTTCATCGCTTCGCTGCATGAGCGTCAGGCCGATGTCCGGGCTTTTCACCTGGTCATAAGGCCCGCCCACGAGGAAGCCGGTGCCGGCGTCTTCATCCAGGGCGTCGCCGGCCAGTTGTTCGCGGATGAACCGGTCGTAAGGCTTGTCGTCATTGAAGGCGCTGATCACGTAATCGCGGTAGTGCCAGGCATTGGGGCGGGGGGTGTTGGTCTCAAAGCCGTTGGTCTCGGCAAAGCGGGCCACATCCAGCCAGTGCCGCGCCCACCGCTCGCCGTAACGCGGGCTGGCCAGCAGCGAATCCACCAGATGCGAAATGGCGTCGGGGCGCTCATCCTTCACAAACGCCTCCACCTGTCCCGGCGTGGGCGGCAGACCGGTGAGCACCAGAAAAGCCCGGCGGACCAGCGTCGCGCGATCGGCCCGCGGCGAAGGCGAAAGACCCCCGGCCTCCAGCTTCTGCGCAATGAACGCATCGATCGGCGTGCGAACCCAATCCTGATGCTTCACCGCAGGCGCCGCAGGCCGCTTCACCGGTTGCAGCGACCAGTGATCGCCACGCTGCATCCTCGGTCCCGCACCATCGGGATCATCCCCGCCGGGAACGCCTTGGCCCCACTTGGCGCCCTGATCCACCCATGCCCGCAAAATCGCCACCTGCTCATCCGTCAAAGCGCGGCCCTTGGGGGGCATCACCTCGCCTTCAACCGTCTCCGCCACCAGCTTGATCAGGTGACTCTCCGCGCTCTTGCCAGGGGCGATGCCCGGCTCACCCGAATCGCCGCCTGCAACCAGGCTCTGCCTCTGGTCCACACGGAACTGTCCCTTGGGCTTTTCCTCGCCGTGGCACTTGATGCAATGGGCGGTGAAGATCGGCTGCACATCGCGGGTGAAATCGACCGCACGCTTCACCGGCTCAGGCAGCTTCACCGCCGCCAGGGAAGGGGCCGACAGCGTGCAAAGCCACAGGCTGGCCAGGCTCCACACGTTCCAGCCCGCATGGCGAACGATCGAGGGAAAAGGCTTGTTCATCGTGGAAATCCTATGCACGGAAAACTCATTCGAGCTTCTTGATGGAGATGTTGCGGTACTGCACCGGATCGTTGTGGCCGGCGAAGCCGAAGTGGCCCGACTTGCGGTTCATGCCCGGGTGCGGCTTGCCGCCCATGAATTCCTTCACGGTGGAGAGGTCGGCGGTCATGATGATGTTGCCGTTGAGTTCGACCTTGATGGTCGAGCCTTTGACGGTGACCTCCTGATGGTTCCACTGGCCGATGGGGTGTTGGAACCCGCGCACGGCGGCGACCATGCCGTAGGCCGAGCCGTGGGCCTGGCGCGGGTCGATGCCTTTGTAGGCGTCATCGAGTGTTTGCAATTCGCACATGCCCGAGTAGGCGGTGTCGCCGCTGCCGGGGTAGCGGAGCGCCAGGCCGTTGTTGCCGTTGGGAGGGAGCTTGAACTCGAGGCGAACCACGAAGTCGGCATATTCCTCCTTGGTGTAGATCGTGCCGCCCTTGCCTTTCTTGCAGACCACGGTTCCATCGACGACTTCATAATTTTCCAGCGGGCCGGCCCAGCCGTCGAAGTCCTTGCCGTTGAAGATGGACTTGAAGCCTTCGTCATGGGACGCCTTCTTTTCGATGCCGCCCTGCTTGAGGATGTTGTTGGCCTCTTCGGGTCCGATTTCGCGGATGAAGACGTTGCGCCAACTGATTTCGCCGCCGTGGGTCTGAAGCTGGATCGGGCCGGCCTTGGGCACGGGGATTTTGCGGTTGAAGTAGTTTTCGAGGATGACGTGATCGACGACGAGCTTGTCGTTGAGCCAGATGGAGACGCGCGAGCCGACCATGATGATGCGGAACTTGTTCCACTCGCCGAAGGGTTTGTCGGCGAAGACGAGCGGGTCCTTGCCCGGTGCGCCGGGGCTGTTGTTCCACAGGCCGCCCGAGCCTTTGTCGGCGCCGATGTTCCACTTGCCGCCTTCCTTGGTGAAGTCCCAGATCTGCACCTGGGGAATGCCGCGGAGGTAGATGCCGCTGTCGGCCTTGGGGACGGTCTTGTAATCGACGAGGAGTTCGAAGTCGCCGTAGTTTTTGACGGTGGTCAGGTAGTGGCCGTTGCCGTCGTTGTAGAGGATGTCGCCCTGGGCCTTCCAATGTTTGTTGACGTTGGCGAGGCTGGCGTCGATGCGCTTCTGGAAATCTTCGGGGGAGAGATTCAGGTACTTGGCGGGATCGGTGGTGCCTTCGCCCCACCAGCCGGAGAGGTCCTTGCCGTTGTAGAGGGCGGTGAAACCTTCGGGCGCCTTGACCTGGGCCGACAGAGGCGAAGCGGCCAGGGCGAGCGCCACGGTCGCCATGAGGATGAAGGGAGCGGTTCGATTCATGAAAAAACTCCTGCGGAAAGGAAAGTCAAGTTTGCAAACGAGTCCGTTAACTATATCAGGCGATGCGGGCGATCCAAATACGTGGCGGCCATCTTTCGCTACTTCGGATTGAGCAGACCCACGCGCGGGTGACGCAGGATGCGATGAAAAATCGCGCCGCCTTCGAACAGGGCACGCTCCCCCAAGGCTCGTTCGATGCGGATGACTTCGTTCCACTTCACCATCCGCTCGCTGCGGGCAAATGAACCGACCTTGAGCTGCCCCGCGTTCGTCGCCACCGCCAGGTGCGAAATGAAGGCGTCCTCCGTCTCGCCGCTGCGGGCCGAGACCACCGGCAGCCAGCCCGCCTCCTGCGTCCTGCGAATCGCGGCGATCGTTTCGCTCACCGTGCCGATCTGGTTCAGCTTGATCAGCACGCTGTTGGCCACGTTCCGCGCGATGCCCTGCTCGATGCGCGCCAGGTTCGTGGTGAACAGGTCATCGCCGATCAGTTGCACGCGGTCGCCCAGGGCCGCGTGGACCTGCTTCCAGCCGTCCCAATCGACATCGGCCATCGGGTCTTCGATCGAAATGATCGGATACTTTTCGCACCAGTCGATCATCAGCTTCGCAAACTGATCGCTTGTGAACACCCGGCCTTCACTCTTGAAGTGATAATGTCCCGCCTCGTACAGATCGCTGGCGGCGATGTCGAGCGAGATCGCCACGTCCTTGCCCGGTTCGTATCCCGCCCGGCTGATCGCTTCCAGCAGCGTTTCAAAAACATCCTCATTGCCCTTGAAATCAGGCCAGAACCCGCCTTCGTCCGCCAGGCCGTGCAACCTGCCGCGCTCGTGCATGATGTCGCGTGCGGTGTGATAGACGTTGAAGGTCATCTCCATCACCTGGGCGTAGCTGGTCGCGCCGGTGCAGATGATCATGAAGTCTTGAAGATCGATGCGATGCTGCGCGTGGGCGCCGCCGCCGAAGATTTGAATCTCCGGCAGAGGCAGCGTGACACCCGGCACACCAAGCCTTGCCGAAAGATATTCGAAGAGCATCTCATCGCGCGATGCGGCGGCGGCATTGGCCACCGCCATCGACACGGCAAGAATCGCATTGGCGCCCAGGCGCGATTTGTTTTCCGTGCCATCGAGATCGCACATCGCCTCATCAATCTCGCCTTGCTCGGCCACATCGCGGCGCATCAGCATCGGGGCGATTTCACCGCGGATGTTTTCGATGGCCTGAAAGACGGATCTGCCCCGGAAAAGCCGGGGATTTTTGTCGCGCAGCTCCAGCGCTTCGTACTGCCCGGTGGAGGCGCCCGAAGGCACGATGCCGCGCCCGGTGTCGCCGCTGTCGAGGGTGATGACCGCCTCGACGGTGGGGTTGCCGCGCGAGTCGTAGATCGGGTAGGCGTCGAGGGAGGTGATGCGCATGGGGAAGGAATAAAAGTGGAATGTACGTGGACTCCCGAATAACCTCACGTCCAAGCCGCTTGCGGCTTCGCGATCCCCCGGCCCCCTGGTTGGTTCACGGTACATCGGGGGTTATTCAGGATTCCTCGCGGATCGTCGCAAACCATTCGTGAAAGATGTTGACGATCTCAAACGGTCGGTTGTGCGTCAGTTGCTGTGTGACAAACTGCCGGACGATTTTGTGCTGTGCTTCTTCACGAAGATACTCGACGGGCGATTTGCCGTCGATGCGGGCGAGCATCAGCATCAGGAGCAGGCGGCAGGTGCGTTCTTCCAAACCTTCGCGCTGCCGCGGCGTGAACTCACGAATGTAGAAACGCCACGCCTCCAGCGCCATGTGCAGCAGGCGATCGGCGTTGCGGCGAAACAGCACCATTTTGAGCGCGAGGTGGTTCAGAAGAAATGCGATGTCGAAGGCCGGATCGCCGAACCATGCGACTTCACAGTCGAGCACCATGAGTCCCTTCGACTCGCTGATGAGCATGTTCTTGGGGCTGTAGTCGCCGTGCACGAGGCAGAGGTGCGTTGATGCCAGTCGCCGGGCCTCGGCTTCGAAGAGCGGCTGAAGATCGGGGTTTCGCCTGCCGGTGGTGATGAGGTAAGACTCGATGCGCAGGTCGTAAAAGTTCTGATCGGTCGCAAAGGCGGCGCGGGCATGAGGATCATCCCACGATCGGCGATGGATGCAGGCCAGCGTCATCGCGGCGCCGAGGGCATGCTTCCGCTCATGCCGGCCGGCCAGCAGCATCGACTTCCAGTTGACATACTCAGGCCCCAGATGCTCCATCGTGAAAAAGCCATGCTCGGCATCGCGGTGGAGAATCCTGGGAAAATTCGCCGGCATGATCGCATGGGCATAATCGAGATAATCCTGCTCGTGCCGATTGCGGTTCACATCGGCGAACCAGTCATCCTTGACCCGCAATTTGGCGAGGGCGCGCTTGAGGACGAACTTCGTTTCGCCATCCTCGACCAGATAAATGTCACAGGAAACGCCGCCGGCCAGCGCGGTGATCGTGACATCCGGCGAGCTGATCAGCCCGCGTGAGAGAAGCAGGGGGATGAGGTCGGTCATCGTTGCGAACAATGTAGCGGAAGAATGAGCCGCGACTCGTTGAGTCGCGGACGCTCACGGCCGGAAGGAGGGGGAATCGCGCGGTGGGTGGCTGGGACCGCTTCGGGTGGCTGGGGCTGAGTCCGCGAAGCCCCGGCCAGGCGACCATCGACTTTCAGTTGCGCCACCTTGCTTCGTACGTCCGGGCTGGGGCTTCGCGGACTCAGCCCCAGCCACCCCGCGTCACGCCTCTTCAGGCCGCTCACGTCCGCGACTCGTTGAGTCGCGGCTGGTCACGCCATGGTGATGCCTGCATCGACGAGGATCGTCTGCCGGGTGATCATCGACGAGGCATCGGACGCCAGGAAGAGGTACATCGGGGCGATGTGCTCCGGCTCGAGCAGGCGAGGGAGCAGTTGCCATTCCTCCACCAGCCTTCGCTTGTCCTCCTCCGAAACCATGTCGCGCAGTTGCCTTTGGGTCATCACCCAGCCCGGCGCCACCGCGTTGACCCGAATGTTGAACGGCCCGACCTCGCGGGCCAGCGCCTTGACCATGCCGATGATCGCCGACTTCGTGGCGGTGTAGCAGGCCAGGTGCAGGTCGGCGCTCCAGGAGTTCGCCGAGCCGGTCATGATGATGCTGCCTCGCCGGCGCTCCTTCATCGCGGGGATGAGCTGGCGACAGGTCCAGAAGTAGTGCGTCACATTCAGGCGGAACAGATCATCCCACTCCCGCGTGGTCATCTGCATCATGTCGTAACGCGGATCAAAGCCTGCGTTGTTGATCAGCACATCGACGGGGCCCAGTGTCCGCTCCGCTTTTTGCAGCGTGGCGGTGAGTTGTGATTCGTCAGTGACATCGACCGCGTAAAAATCGACGATGCGGCCGCCCTGATTCATGTCGGCGGCCATCGCTTTGCCTTGCTCCGCATCGCGGTCGAGCAGCGAGATGCGGCAGCCCTGCATGAAGAACGCGGAGGTGATCGCCTCGCCGATGCCGCCTGCGCCGCCGGTGATGAGCACGTGTTTGTCGCGGAGATCGGGGTAGGTGGGGAGCATGGGGTGAATCCGAAGGAGCCGGGGGAGCCGAAAGAGCCGAAGGAGCCAGGAGAGCCGGGGAGTCGTCGGGAATGAACGGGCTTATCATGGGGTACGTATGGGTGTGTGACTTTATCTCTTATCGTCAAACTTCAGGAGTTTCGCCATGCTTCGTTCTTCTGCGTTTCGTGCGGTGTTGACCGCGTGTGTGCTGATGTCGCTCCTCGCCGGCCCGCTTCATGCGGAACTGGCCGTCGGCAAGCCTGCGCCGGGATTCACCTCCATCAATGAAGCGGACAAGAAAGTGTCGCTCGAGGATTTCAAGGGCAGGTGGCTGGTGCTCTATTTCTATCCCAAGGATGACACGCCCGGCTGCACGATCCAGGCCTGCGACTTCTCCGATTCGCTCAACGACCTGGAAAAGGTCAACGCCACGGTGCTGGGCGTCAGCGGTGATTCGACCGAAAGCCACCGGGCCTTCATCAAGAAGCACAATCTGAAGATTTCACTGCTCAGCGACCCCAAGCGCGAGCTGATGAAGCCTTACAAGGCGTACATCGAAACCGAAAAGGATGGCAAGACGACCGGCAGGGTGCAGCGCTCGACGGTCATCATCAACCCGCAGGGCATCGTCGCATTCCATTTTCCGCAGGTGACGCCCAGGGGACACATCGTGGAACTGAAGGCGAAGCTGGCGGAGTTGCAGAAGAAGGAGTGAGAGAAGCAACTGACAAACCCACCCACGGGAGTGGGTGGGCTTTGGGGGATGCATCATTTTTTGATGGCTTTTTACCCGCTGAAGACCTGATCCATCTGGGCCTTGATCTTTTTCAGGCGTTCGCGGTTGCCGCCGCCGACCTCGGCGGTGACCCAGCCGTGGAAGTTGATTTCGGCCAGGGCCTTGCAGACTTCGGGCCAATCGACGGTGCCTTCGCCGATGTCGGCCCATTTGTCGGTTTTGTGGTTGAAATCCTTGACATCGCATTTGATGATTCGTTTGCCCAGGGTTCGGGCCCACTGGGAGGGGACGCCGTATTTGCGGTGGTTGCCGATGTCGAAGTAGGAGCCGACCCATCCGCTCTGGCAGTCGTCGATGAATTTGGCGATGCCGTCGGCGGTCTGGTCGGCGGGTCCGTTGTGGACGTAGCCCATCGAGTTCCAGACGTTCTCGATGAGGATGTGTACGCCCAGTTTCGCGGCCAGCGGCAGGGCCTTCTTGATCTGTGCCACGGAGCGGGCGGCGATTTCCTCCTGTGTGCCATCCTGCCCGTGACCGGCGACCAGCAGCACCGCGTTGCCGTGGCAGTAATGCGAATCCTTGATGGCGGTGAGCAGGTCTTGCAGGCCGCGCTCGCGGGTGGCTTCGTCTTTGGAGGAGAGGCGGATGTTCCAGTGGGTGGAATCGACCACGCCGTGAATGGGCAGGCCGGTGGCGATGGAGGCTTCGAGGGCTTCCTTCTTGTTGACCCCGCCGGGCGAGTCGAGTTCGACGCCATCGTAGCCCAGGTCCTGGAGCAGTTTGAATTTGTCGAGGACGGAAATCTTCTCGCCGATCATGCCCCACTTGACGCTTTTATAGACCGTGAACTTTTTCTCCGTGGCAGGTGCGGCAACGGGTACGGCAACCGGCGGTGACTCGGCGTTGGCGGTTTGTTGGGTCATGGTGAAAACTCCGGTGGCGGCAACGGCGGCCGTCTTGAGCAGGGTGCGGCGGGCGATCGGCTGGTTCACGGTAGGCTCCGGTTGAGGTAAATGAAAACGGAATAACGTATCGTAACCGACAATATGTGAATGACAATGTGCAGCGATCGGTTACAATGATTCACCCGACAGCAGCCGACACCTGCCTCGGCTTCATTCACCACGGAGACCTTCCACGATGACACCCTCCACGCCCGCCCCTGCCGAGAACCGCGGCTCCACCCGCCGTCAATTCCTCTCCACCACCGCCGCCACCGCGACGGCTGCGACGTTCGCCGCCAGCCTTCCTTTTGCCCGCGTTGCTCACGCCCAGGGCAGCGACACGATCAAGGTCGCCCTCGTCGGCGCCGGTGGCCGCGGCACCGGGGCCGCCAACCAGGCGCTGACCGCCGACAAGGGCTGCAAGCTCACCGCCATCTGCGACATCTTCCCCGACAACATCGAATCGAGCCTCAAGCGATTGTCCGAGACCGATGTCGCCAAACAGGTCGATAAGGATGCGAAAAAGTTCGACGGCTTCGAGGGCTACAAGCACGCCATCGCCGAGTGCGATGTGGTGCTGCTGGCGACCAGTCCCTTCTTCCGCCCGATGATGGTCGAAGAGGCCGTCCGACAAGGCAAGCACATGTTCGTCGAAAAACCGGTCGCCACCGATCCGGTCAACACCATGCGCTGCCTCGAAGCCTCCAAAAAGGCCAAGGAAAAAGGCCTGGCCGTCGTCTCCGGTCTCTGCTACCGCTATGAAAAATCCAAGCAGCAGGTGATGGAGCAGATTCACGACGGCGCCATCGGCGACATCCGCTCGCTCCACACCTTCTACTACACCACCCAGCTCTGGCACCGCGGCCGCAAGGAAAGCTGGTCGGAGATGGAATATCAGATTCGCAACTGGCTCTACTTCACCTGGCTTTCGGGCGACCACATCGTCGAGCAGCACATCCACAGTCTCGACAAGTGCGCCTGGGCCATGAAGGACAAGACGCCGCTCTCGTGCATCGCTTCCGGCGGCCGCAGCCAGCGCACCGGCCCCGAATACGGCAACATCTATGATCATTTCAACACCACCTTCGAATACGAAGGCGGCGTCACCCTTCACGCAGGCTGCCGGCAGATGAACGGCTGCGACAACGACATCTCCGATTACGTCATCGGTGAAAAGGGCGTGGCCTACATCCAGAGCCACATGATCAAGTTCTTCGATGGCCGCCCGCTCTGGCGCGCCAAGCGAATCCCCAGGGACAACATGTACCAGAACGAGCACGATGAACTGTTCAAGTCCATCCGCGACGGCAAGCCGATCAACAATGGCGAATACATGTGCAACAGCACCATGCTGTCCATCCTCGGCCGCGAAGCCGCCTACACCGGCAAGAAGGTCACCTGGGAACAGATCGTGAGTTCCAAGCAGGACCTCTCCCCCGCCAAGCTCGAATGGGGCCCCAACGAAGTCCCCGGCGTGCCGGTGCCCGGCGTGACGAAACTGGTGTGAGCGATGCGTTTCAAGATGCAAATGAACCCACCTCGACAGGGAGGTGGGTTTTTTGTTGTTGCATCGCTTCAAAACCGCAGCGTCCTCGCTGCGCGTCCGCGTCCAAAACCGCAGCGTCCTCGCTGCGCGTCCGCGTCCAAAACCGCAGCGTCCTCGCT
>CAZYPK010000070.1:0-5773 GCA_964649195.1 uncultured Phycisphaeraceae bacterium | reverse complement strand
GCGCGTCCGCGTCCTTGAAGGCGAGGTGGGTTTTTTGTTGTTGCAACGAGCTGCCGTCTGCAAGATGATTGTGCAGTCATGCAAGTCACATACGTTCGATTCGTAACGGCAGTCATCGATGGAGACTCCGGCAAACGTCGTGGAGTTTTTCAGGCGGTTGCGGAACTGGTGGATCATGGCGCACTGCCCGAATATGACTTGGAAGAACTCCACGCACTACGGAAGTGGTTCGGTGAACATCTGGCTGCTCCTGATCGGTTTGCGCGAAGTCGTCGGAAAGATGCCGCGCCCAAGGCCATCAGTTGGTACAAGAGCAGCGCGATTGAATTCATCAGTCGAATGCATGCGATGTGTCGCGTACTCAACGAACACGGGATTGCAACCGAGATGATCACATCCACGCGCCCAGGTTATGTTGTATTTGAAGATGATCATCAAATCGCGGCGGTTCCGTATGCGGAGACCAGTGCATAGGAAGGCCGGTGCCGTCATTAACTCTTCTGGAGTGTGTCACGATGAATCTGAACCGCCTCGTCATTGGCATGTTGATTGCGATCCACTGGATCGGGCCGCTCTCCGTGGCCCAGGAGAAACAGGTCGCCCCGTTGCCCGGCACGCAGCCGCTGACCTTCGAAGGCGACATCGCCTCGCAGCTTGTCGCCGGCGTCGATAAGTTCCTGCTTCGCAAGCTGGAGGAATCGATCAAGCTGCGCGAACGGCATTGGAAGCGCGACTTCACCTCGCCGGAGGCGTACAACAAATCGATCGAGCCTAATCGCAAGAGGCTGGCGCACATCCTGGGCGTGCGCGACAAGCGGGTGAAGTTTGATGCGCTGGAATATGTCGGCAGCACGAAGCAGGCGGCGCTGGTTGGCAAGGGCGAGGGCTATGAAATCTACGCGGTGCGCTGGCCGGTGCTGGAGGACCCCGATCCGGCTCGCACGCAGACGACGGTGCATGGTGAAGGGCTCTTGCTGGCGCCCGCCGGCGGGAGGAAGCCAGTGGCGGATGTGATTGCGATTCCCGATTGCGAGCAGACGCCGGAGCAGATCGCGGGCCTGGTTGAGGGCGTGCCGGTGGAGTCGCAGTTTGCCCGCAGGCTGGCCGAGAGCGGCTGCCGGGTGATCGTGCCGCTGCTGATCAACCGGCAGGAGCGGATGCCGAAGCTGACGAACCGTGAGTTTCTGTATCGCGGCTCGTTCGAGTTGGGCAGGCACATCATCGGATACGAGTTGCAGAAGGTGCTGGCGTGCGTGGATTTTTTCAGCGAGCCGGGGCGTATTCGCCCCGATGACGCCCGCGCTGACGATGCTACGCCGCAAGCGGCGAGGAAGATCGGGGTCATCGGTTACGGCGAAGGCGGCATGCTCGCGCTCTATGCGGGCGCGCTGGACACGCGCATCGATGCCACCTGTGTCAGCGGCTACTTCGACTCGCGGCAGAACATCTGGCAGGAGCCGTTGGATCGTAATGTGTTCAAGTTGCTGGAACAGTTTGGTGATGCGGAGATCACCACCATGGTTTTTCCCCGCGTGGCGATATTTGAAACCGCCAACTTTCCAGACAGGACAATTCCGGGCGGCAGAGGGGCGCCGGCTCGAATTGTGACGATGCCGGAAGATCAAATCGAAGGCGAAATCGACCGTACCTGGAAGATGATCGATGGGGCACCAGACGACTGGTCGCGTCCCCCTTTCTCGACGCTTGGGGAAAGGTCACGATTCTGTGACGCAGATTTCGTTTTCGAATTCGCAATAAACCTTAAGATGAACTGGATTGCAGGGAAGGCGAAAGAGTTCCCCAAGCTTCTGCATCCTGAATTGAACACCACCGCTGCCGCCGCCCGCCACAAACGCCAGTTCGACGAAATCGACCTCCACATTCAGCTCCTCCTCCGCGAGTCGCCTTTCGTTCGTAAAGCGTTCATGAAGAAGCTCGACGATGTCGCCGCGACGAAGGATCTCGCACAGTACGAAAAGGTCGCCGAGGAATACCGCACGATCTTCAGGAACGACGTCATCGGCTCCTTCGATGATCCGCTGCTTCCCGCCAACGCCCGCACCCGCAGGATTGCCGAGAGCGACAAGTGGACGCAGTACGAAGTCGTGCTCGATGTCTGGCAGGATGTGATCGCCTATGGCATCCTCATCATTCCGAAAAACATCAAGGAAAATGAAAAACGCCCGGTCGTCGTCTGCCAGCACGGCTTGGAAGGCCGGCCGCAGGATGTCATCGGCGAGAAGAACCATCACTACTATAAAGCCTTCGCCACGCAGCTTGCCGAGCGCGGCTTCATCACTTTCGCCCCGCAGAATCTCTACATCTTTCAGGACCGCTTCCGCACGTTGCAGCGCAAGGCCAACCCGCTGGGCAAAACGCTTTTTTCCATCATCGTGCCTCAGCATCAGCAGATTACGGACTGGCTCAAGACGTTGCCGCAGGTCGATGGCGGGCGCATCGGGTTCTACGGCCTGTCCTACGGCGGCAAGTCCGCGATGCGCATCCCGCCGCTCGTCAAGAACTACGCCCTCTCCATCTGCTCGGCCGACTTCAACGAATGGGTCGATAAGAACGCCTCCACCCGCGCCGGCTACAGCTACGTCTGGACCGGCGAGTACGAAATCTTCGAGTGGGACCTGGGCTCCACCTTCAACTACGCCGAGATGGCCGCCCTGATCGCCCCGCGACCCTTCATGGTCGAGCGAGGCCACTTCGACGGCGTGGGCATCGATGAACAGGTCGCCCACGAATACGCCAAGGTCCGCTTCCTCTACCAGGCCCGGCTCGGCCTCGGTGACCGCACCGAAATCGAATGGTTCATCGGCCCGCACACGATCAACGGCGTGGCGACGTATGACTTCCTGCACAAATGGCTGAAACATCCCAAGCCGTGAACAGGGGCAGGGGCAGGGGCAGGAGCAGGGACAGGAGACAGGGGACAGAGAGCAGATTGCAAAGCCCACCCACTCCTGTGGGTGGGTCTGCGCCATTCACTCACTCTTCATCAGCGTCCTCCGCACCTCCTCGATCAGCGGCACGTTCGCCGGCGGGAACTGATAGTGCATCAGGTCTTCCGCCTGAACCCATCGATGCTCGGCGACGTGCAGGTTGCGCGGCGCGGGTGAATCGGGCGCCGGTGCGCAGTGGAACGGATGCAGCCGAACGTGGGCGTGGTCGTAGGCGAACTCGATGATCGGCAGCGCATCGTGGACCTGCACGATGACGCCCAGCTCCTCTTCAAACTCGCGCGAAAGGCATTGCTGCGGCGACTCACCCGTCTCGATTTTTCCGCCGGGCAGTTCCCAGTAGCCTCCGAGCACGGCATCGGGCTTCCGCCGGGCAATGAGAACCCACGGCCGCCCCTGGCGGTATTCGACCAGCACACCAATGGCGACATCGATCAGTTTGTCCATGACGAGGGGGTGTTCAGACTTGAATCTTTTTTTGAACCGAATATCCGGCACGCAATTTCATGTTTTGCAAGCCTTTACGACGCAATCGGCTTAACTCGTTCTGCGGCTGCGACTTATCGTAATTCACACCTTGCCCCGTCGTCAAATCAGTGTCTAACACGATGGGATGCCGGTGGTTATGCAATTCCTCGATTATGCCGCAGGTTTCATTGACATGATTGTCGGCTTGCCGATACGATACAACAGTCGGGTGTGGCATGGGTTTTCCCAGGCGATGTTCGACCCCCAACATAGGTTAGCCGTGGCGCGCCTCCGCCTACAGGATCGGAGCCCTGTAGCGGAGGTTTTTTTTGCGCCGGACGTCATCCGTAGCCGCAGCGTCCTCGCTGCGCGTTTGCCTGTAGCGGAGGTTTTTTTTGCGCCGGGCGTCATCTCATTCCCCACCCATCATCAGGCTCGTTCGACTTATCGGTGGATCATCGCTCGACTTGAATGAGGTTCATTCGTTCGTCTGCCACGTCATATCTGCCGATCTATATGCCAGTGGTCATCGGTCGGTGGTTGCAAGTCAGGGGCGCATGATGATGAGCGAGGGTCTGAAAAAAATCATGGCGGTGTTTGATCGTCCCGCCTGTCTGGGGCTGGCCGCGGTGCTCATCCTGGCGGCGGCGACGCGGCTGATCGGCCTGGGCAGTCTCGATGTCTGGGGCGATGAAGTTTACTCCCATGCCGCTTCGAGCGATCTGCTGCCCAAGCTGCTCAAGTGGGAGACGGTCAACAACGAAAGCAGCAGCCCCTGGCCTTTCATCGAGATGAAAATCGCCCGGCAGGTGTTCGGCGAAGCGAGTCCGCTTTCGCTGCGGATGCCCTCGGCGATGCACGGCATCCTGGGCGTGCTTCTGCTTTATCTCCTGCTGACCGTCACCATCGGCTGGCGCACCGCGCTTTGGGCCTCCATCCTGCTGGCGATCAACCCGCACGGGCTGGAGTGGAGCCGGGAGGGACGCATGTACACGCAGTGGCTCAGCGCGACCATCGCCCTGGTCGCGGTGGTGCATTTTGCGGTGGAGGATGTCCGGCTGCGTCAGGGCGCATGGTGTTCGTGGCGCTGGTGGCTGGCGGGAGGGTTGTTCATGATTGTTCATGCGATGAACGTCATGGGCACCATGACCATCGCGGGCATCGCCCTGTGGCTGGGCATCACCGCGGTTGCGGAGTTCGCTTTCAATCGTGCCGCATCGATCCGCATCATCCTCGGCGCCGCACTGGCCGGTGCGGTCTATCTGGGAAGCTGGGGGCTGACCGGCATCGCCAAGATTCTCATGCTCATGGGCAACGCCAAGGCGGCGGGCGGGTATGAGGCTGCACCGCTGATGAGTCAGGTGAGCGAATTTCTCAGCGCCCTGCCGGGGCATCTGCCGCTGGGGCTGGCGGTGGTTTTCTGGATCGCGGCAGTGGCGGGCTTCGTGCTGATGGCCCGCAACGGCCACTGGCGGCTGGCGCTGCTGGTGGCCATCGCGGGCATGGCGCCGTGGCTGGGGTTTTTCTCCATCACCAGGAGTCACTTCTGGGCCCCGCGTTACGCCTTCACCGCGATTCTGTTTCTCGCCGTTGGCATGGGCGCCCTGCTGGCCGAGCTTTGGGCCGGTGCGCTCATCCGCAAACGAGCGATCGGGCAGGTGGCGGCGGCGGGGCTGCTGGCGCTCGGCATCGCGCTGGCCGGGCCTTATCTGAAGGAGATTTTCTTCGTCCCGAAGATGGAGGTGCGCAAAGCCTTCGGCGTGATCAGGGATCATGGACAGGAAGGGGAGGTCATCATGCTTTTCCCCGATTACTACATCTCGTTCGATTCATACAAGCCTTACCGCTATTCGCTCAAGGCCAGCATCATCCGCGGCCCGAAAAACACATGGCTCGATGCCGGCGAGGCTTTTAAGGGAACCTTCGATGAACTTTATGGTCATGTGAAGCCGGCGGAGGATTCTTCACCGCAGCGATCTGCGGAGAATGGCTCCGCGATGCCCAAGGCGGCATGGCTTTTTCTCCTGCGGGAAGGGGGGATGCAGGATTCGGCGGAAGCAGGGTGGTCGCAGCGCATCGGCGAGGTGGAGCCTGTGCTCAAAGCCTACGGCCTGACCACCGATGACCTGCGTCCGCTGCTCAAGGATGATCCCTACACGATCACGCTGCGGTTGAGCCGCGATGAAGCGGCAGGCGGAAAGATCGATCACGTCGTCAAGACCATCGGGCGTCGATACCGGTGATGACATGCAGGGTAAAAGCATATGGGAGGGCGAGGCTCTCGCTGGGAGGGCGAGGCTCCCGCCGAGCCGTTCGTTTGCGAAGCCCGTCCGCGGGCT
>CAZYPK010000069.1:0-25098 GCA_964649195.1 uncultured Phycisphaeraceae bacterium | reverse complement strand
GCATGATGCAAGACGCGCAAAAGGGAAAGGGGACAAGACCGTGAAAGCAGTGGGGTGAAGCTCCTGCTTCTGCGGAAGACGAAACGGATGATCAATCAATGACAATGACATCGATCAAGACAAGCCTTCGCGCCGCCGCCGTAGAGATTGACGGCTCGATGTGGGTGCGTGCCAACACCGCGCTTCGCATCCTGAATCTCAGCTCCGGCTGGTATGGCGCGCTGCCGCGCAAGTGGTGCGTATCGGAGCTGCGCCGGCCGGCGAGACGCAGCCGGGGAGCCTCGCGGGGGATTGAGATCTTCTGGCTGCTCGATGCGCTGCTGCGCTTCGCCGCGATGCGCGAGGCGGTCAGGACTCGCCGGCGATGGACCGCAAGAGAGGATCAACATCTGGCATCGCTCCTGGTCGATTGCCCTGTCGCGGAGGCCGCGCGTCGTCTGAGGCGGCCAGTCGGCGCCGTGCGAAATCGCGTACCGCGTCTCGGCGGGCTTCGCGGTCTCTGGCTCAAGGCCGGCTACCTGACGAGCGGCGATCTGCTGCGCCTGACGCGCAAGCGGTCCTACGGCACGATCAGGCGATGGCGCTCGATGGGCCTGGCCGCGACACGTGCGCCGGTCGGAAAAGACATGTTGTTCCGGCTGCCCGAATTGCGGACGTTTTTCATCAATCATCAGAGCCTGTTGATCACGATGGACCCGGCGGCGAGAAAATGATGAAGCAAGGCGACCTGATCATTTTGGAGTCGAAAATCATTCTGGATGTGAAACACCTGTTCGGTGTCCTTCACATCCAGAACGACGATGGCTGGATGCGTCACGATGATCCCCGGATCGCCGGCCATCGCGGCGCGCAGCAACCGACCGGCATCGTCTTCAACGGCGAGCGCTTCGCGCTGATCATCTTCCGCGTGATGACGCGGAATGAAGAAGGCCGCCCGGCGCTGTGCGAGTTGGTGCCGCACGGCCCATTGGTATTGACCGGTGGCGACGAGTTTGTTGCGGCTTATGTCAAAGAGGAGCCTATTTGATGTCACAAGCTCACCATCAAGGCGCATACCCAGTCGACTGGGCCGAGCTCGCGGCGACCGTCAAAGCCGACGCTGCCGGCAAGTGCGTGCGCTGCGGCCATGTGCACCATTACGAGAGCGGCCACGTTCTCACGGTGCATCACTTCGACGGCGACAAGGGCAACTGCTCGCGATGGAACCTGATGGCCTTGTGTCAGCGGTGCCATCTCTCCGTGCAGGCCCGCGTTGATCCGCAGGTCGGGCTGATGTTCGATCCCGCGATCTGGGCGATGCCGTACATCGCCGGCTTCCATGCCGCCGGCCACGGCTCGCCCGGCCCGCGGTTCAACCTCGAACGGTGGATCGCCGAGTACGCCGCCAGCGGCCGGACCTGGCCCGTCTGGGCGCCGACGGCGAGCGATGTCATGGAGGTGCCATGAAGCTCGGCGATGAAATCTCGCAGGCCCAGGCGGCCGCGCTGTACCGGACGGCGGCGGAGATTCTCAATCTCGACTTCGCGCCGGCGCGCCGCGTCGTCGATTCGTTCGCGCGAAGAGTCTTTGATCGTCCGGTCGAAGAGATGAGCCCTAAGCAGGCGGCCGCGATCGGCCGCCACATCGGCGCCGGCGACCTGGGAGTCCACGCCGGCGAACTCTATATCGAGGCCGTGAAAGGCCGCGAAGAAAGGATCGAACCCATGCCCGCGAAACTCAATGGCAACGGCAGAAAGAAGCTGATCGAAATGAACGAGGATGAATTCGATCGGACGGTTGACCGCGGCCCCATTGGAGCACGCAAGCTCGGATCCGAGTTGATCGCGCCAGCGCCGCGATTTCCGCGGCCCGGCGCAACGGGATGTAGGAATCATTAGAAGATGAGCACAAAGAATCACCAGGCCGCGATCGGATACGTGCGCGTCTCGACTGAGGCCCAGGCGAGCGAAGGCTATAGCCTCGACGCTCAGAGGGCGCAGCTTCAGTCGTTTGCCGAGCGTGGGGGGCTGCTGCTCGCGGATGTGTATGTGGATGAGGGACTCAGCGGCAGGCGGCAGCACAATCGCCCGGCACTGCAAAAGGCGATGGCGGCCGCGTGCGAGCGGCGAGCGGCGCTCGTCGTTTACAGTCTGTCGAGATTTGCGCGTTCAACGCGCGACTGCCTCGATCTGATGGAGCGTCTCCAGCGAGCCGGCGCGACGCTGAAATCCGTCACCGAGCCGATCGATACATCCAGCGCGCACGGTGTCTTTCTGTTGTCGCTTCTTGCGGCCTTGGCCAAGTTGGAATCCGACATCACCAGCGAACGAATCCGAGCAGTGAAATCGTACCTGCGCGGCATGGGGCGTTGGGCCGGCGGCCACACGCCGTTCGGGTTCGACCGGTGCGGCCCTCGCGGTCTCGGTCGTCAGGGCTGGCCCGGTATGCGGCTGAAACCCAACGACGCCGAGCAACGCGTCCTGCGCGATGTCCGGGCGCGCCGCCGGCAAGGCTGGAGCCTGACCCGGATCGCCGCCTGGCTGGAGCGACGCGGCATCAGGGCGAAGCGCGGGGGCAAATGGGGCGCGAACAGAGTGTCCGAACTGCTCGCGCGCGACCGGAGTTGTTCATGGGTGCGCAAGGGAGGAGCGAAATGACGCGACTTTCCCTTGGCCCACTCTGCTATGCCGCCGGCGCAAGCTGGATCATGATCTGCCGCCCCAGCGCGTCGGCGATCCGCGACAACGTCGCCACGGTCGGGTTCGGCGCGGGGTCGTTCTCCAGCCGGGACAGGCTCGCCTTGCTGATGCCGGTGCGCTTCGCCAGTTCGCCCAGGCTCACGCCCTGGGCTTCGCGCTCGGCCTTCAACGCCTGGAGCGCATTCCGCAGCATGTCGTGGCGAGCGCGCATCCGCCGGCCGATCTCCATCAGCCGCGGCTTCTCCTGCTCGATCAACTTGCGGTCGGCTCACGCCTTGTCCAGGAATCCAGGCGGAAGCTTTTTCGTGCTCTTGTTCATGGGTTCATCTCCTGCGGCCTTTGCCGCTTCTCGATTTTCATCAGGTTTTTTTCTGAAAGGACCCACCGGCGCGATCCGTTCGCGCCGAAGAAACAAGCAGCCCCGCGCAGGTGATCGCATCGCCTGGCGGGGCCTGACCACAGGTCGTGAGGAAGCACGGACCGATGGCTGTCAATCAGTTTACAGCCCGTCAAAGACAACGGCCGCCGCCAGTCGGCTGTTGTTCTGTCCGTGCCGGTGGACGTTCCATCGGCCGCTTCACACGGCCGGGCCTGGCGTGATCCGCCAGGGGAATGACGCGAGTCGATCCTGGTCGCAACTCCAACCGCAGGGATGCGAGGCGGTGACCCCATGAAAACGATCTCGCTCATGATCGACCTGTATCTGCACGGTGACAAACCCAACGCCTGGCGCGGAAAGTATGCCGAGCACCCGACCAATGAGGCCGGCCACTCGGAGGGCGCGAACTATGAATTCGCATTGAAACACTTGCGGGACACGGAAATCGACTTGCCGGCAGGCGATGAACGCGCGACCAAGTCGGGCCTGCTCGGCGCAAAAAGGTGTCTGCGCGACTTAAAGCCGGAGCAATTCAGACCGAGCGATTTGCGCGCAGTGCAGAATCGCATGATTGGGTTGCAGCGCTCGAGAAACTACGTCAACCGAACGATCCGACGGATCGTCGATTTTTTTTCGTGGATGGTGAGCTACGAATACACCGACGCCGGCGTGCTCACCGCGCTCAAGTGTGTCGCCCCCATCGCACACGGCAAGCCCGGCGTGCGCGAGACCGATCCGATCCTGTCCGTTCCCCAGGCCGCGCTGGATGCGACATCGCAGTGTGCGCCTTGGATCGTCAGGCAGGCGATGCGGCTTCAGGAGATCGGCAACATGCGGCCGGGCGAACTGGTGCGCATGAAAATCTGTGACCTGCGCGTCACCCAGGATTCACGAGGCGAAGTCGGTTGGGAGTACCGCCCCAGGAAACACAAGAACGCGCACCGTCGACAGAGCCGAAACATCTACTTTGGAGCCGACGGACAGACTGTTCTGCGCGATGTGATCAGCGCTGTCTTCGGGCAGGGCACGCTGGGCGACGGCGAATTCAAAATGCCCAGGCTGGGAGACACCGCAGACGATCGTCGCATCTGGCCATGGAAGAGCACGCAGACCTACGGAGCGGCCGTTCGCAAGGCGCGGAAGGCGGCCAGCGTGGCGCGGTGGACGCCCAACCAACTGCGAAAGAAGCGCACGACCTACACCGCTGCGAAGGCGGACGTGGAGACCGCGGCCCAGAGCGCCGGACACGCCGACGATCGCACGACCAAAAAAGCCTACATCGACCCCAGCACGGAAAAAGCCAAGCAGTTCCAACTTGACTTTGGGTGATGACTAGCTGAGGCAGCTAGTGAACAGTCGCGGAAGCGATGGAGGGTGCGGCATGATTCTGAGTCTGTTCGAGATCGACATTAAGCGGGAGTCCGACGGCGTCTCTGTAGCCATCGTCGCCGTCGAGGCGGTCAGCAAGGCGATAGCGGAAAGCGTTGCGCGATTGATCGTGTTGGATCGCTGCGGTCTGCAACCTGCCGACGGTGTCATCGAGACGCGCCTTGTTGTGCAGGGCCTCAATGCGCCCGTCGGCGATGACTGGCGCGACCGCAGCCGCATCAAGCGCAAGGCGGCCCGCTGGCGGGCTGGGCTGGCCCGCCTGGATGCGGAGGAGCGTCAGGCCGTGCTGGCGGCGCTGCTGCGGCAGGAGGTGCCTGGACGCTCCGCCGTGCTTGTGCGTGCCGGCAGCGGCGGAGACGGCCCCTCCCCCTTCCCGCTCATCCCGATCAGATCGCGCCTCGTCATATTTGACGAGGCGCAACGAGATGATGATTCCCGGGTTCCGACGACGCCACTGGCCCAACCTGATGTTTCGCGCGAAATAGCGATCTGATCTTTTTATACAAAATGTATCAATCCCTATTGACAGACGATCCGGGATGATACATAATGTACCACATGAGAGTCATCAGCAAAAAACGTCTGCGGGAATTCTGGGAAGATCATGCCGATGCCGAGTTGCCGCTGACGGAGTGGTACAAGACCGCCCGCAAGGCCGACTGGTCGAGCATCAACGATGTGCGGGATCTTTTCCCTCACGCCGACGGCGTTGAGGTCGAGAGCGGCCGCGTGGTGACCGTCTTCAACGTCAAAGGGAATGCCTATCGACTCGTGGTCGACATCCTTTACGATTTGCATCTGATCTACGTGTGCGAAGTGATGACACATGCCGAGTACAACAAAGAAAAATGGAAGGGTCACCTATGAAAACCGCAAGCAAAAAGAGCATCGTGAAAGACATGCCGGGCCGGTTCGACGAGCTGGTGCGGATGTTGCCGCCCCGCGTCATTCATGACGAGGCGGAGTACGACGAGGTGATCGCGGTCATCGACCGCGTCCTTGCCCGCCCCAAGCGCACGAAAGGCCAGGATGATTATGTGGCGACCTGGTCGATTCTGATCGACGAGTACGAGGAGCAGCACCACGCGATCGACACGTCAAAGGTCAGCGGCATCGACTCCCTCAGACGCCTCATGGACGACCACCGGATGAGCGCCTCGGATCTGGGCCGGTTGCTGGGCAACGTCTCGATCGGCTCGAAGATTCTGCGAGGCGAACGGGGGATGAGCAAGTCGCACCTGCGAACGCTCGCCGACCATTTTCGAGTGGACCCGTCGCTGTTTTTTTGAGTCCGCCGTGGCGGACGAAACTCATCCGCCGGCGTCGGAATCGTCTGCTGTGGCGGACAGGCCGATCTCCGGCGCGATCTCTCGCAACTCGTCCGTCATGGCGGCGCGCCGTCGCTCGCGTTCGATCGGTGATGCAAGGTCCGGGTCAAAAACCAGCGTCAGAGGAGCCGGGGCCATGATCCTGGCGAAGAGCGGGCACGCGACCAGGCGATCGATGTCCTTGCGTTCGATGGCGGCCTGCTCGATGCGGACGTAGACACGTCCGCTCTTTCCCCTGGAAAGACGCAGCACGCCGCGCAGGACGCTCTTGCAGGACCTGATAGACTCAATCGCCTCGGAAGGCATTTCATGCAGACCGATGGATTCCATGCCTCTCCTCCATTTTGATCGCCTCAAACAGATGCGCCATCTCTCGCATCGAACGGATTCGATCGGACTCGGACATCAAACGGCAAAACGACGTTGATGCCCCGTGACGACCATCCCCGTGCTTGACCACGGCAGCGGATGTGATGCCCAGTTGCAGGCCAGCCCGCTTGGCGCGGTGACAATACTCGTCGTCGTCGCCGCCATAGCCACGAAAGCGTTCATCCAGCAATCCGATTCGCTGCCTGGTCCCATGAGGGATGTAGGCGGCGACGAACACCAAGCGCTCGCGCGAAACGTAATACCTGGGCATGCGGGGATTTCTGCGCTGCAGAAGATTGCCCACGCCGCCTCGAATCTGCGGCGAAAGGATGCCCGGCCTGTGGCGCCTGGATATGGAAGCCAGCGTATGCAGGGTCGGCCCAAGCAACTCGCAATCATCATTGATCAGAAGCGCATCGCGCTCGCCGGCGGCACGCAGGCCGATGTTGGCGTTTCGGGAAAAAACAAATGGCTCCACGCCCTGGACGATCTCCCAGCCGGGCGCATCGACCTTGGCTCCGCCGCTCGTCACCACGATCTTGCGAGCCGGCTGTTCGTAGTGGTCGATCGATCGGCGTAGCCGATCGAACAGATCCGGGAACCGCGTCAAGGTGACGACCGTGACTTCTGATCCTCCATATTGGGTGTGCCAGCCGCGCGCCCGATCATCCGACGACCAACGATTGCCGCGCGAGCGCACCTTGCGCGTCGCCTGCGCCGGCGATCGAAGCGGGTAATGTTTCAGCACGAGCCGCTCAGGCGCGATCCTGATGTCTGGGAAATTCACGCGGTGTCCGCCACAGGTCAAATCGACCCGCCGCCCCAGTGTCTGTTTCCAGCATTTCACCTGACCGTTGTGCCGGTCGATGTGGTCGGGCATTATCTGGCTGAGAAAGGTTTCGGGATTCTGGCTGCCATCGTAGTCGGGGCGCTGCACATAGACGACGACTTCATGATTGATCGCGTTGAAGCCAGCTTCATCCAGGCGGGCGATCGCGTCGATGAGCCGCTCATCGCGACGGACGCTGCGACGAATCTCATCCGCATCGTAGTGCATGCACCAATCAAACCCGCTCCACATCGCCAGGGTTTCGACATGGGCCAGCATCTCCGCCCAGCTCACCTCGTCAACGGGGCCGCTCTCGGGCCAACGACCGACCGTGATTCGACCATCGGCATCGGCCATTTGGCGCGCAATCTCATAACTGCCGTCGTCGGACCAGTTGTCGCTGATGTGAACATGCAACCCCTGATCGATGGCATGTCTCACCGACCACGGCAGGATGTCGGCCTCGTTATAAACGAACATGTAGGCGATGGCTCTCATGCCGGCGGACCTCCCTGTTGCATCTGCACCTGCAATCCCATTGTGCGAGCGATGGCTGCGAGCTTGTGATAACTGGACTCCCATGCCTGAACAGCTTTGCCCATCATGGCCGCGGCGATCATGACGTGGCAGCGATCCGTGCGCACGAGCGAACAGCGAGCAATCGTCTCAAGCCACTCGTCGAGCGATGCGCAGGAAGCCGAGACATCGATGTTGAATTTCGGCCGCCGTCCCCGCTGGAACCGCGACTCTTCGTCCTCTCGAAAGGCGTCCAGAGTCCCCCCTCCCGGCCGTTGGAACGAAGAGAAATTGAAGAAGAAGGCGGAATCCACTCCCAGTACAGCCCTGCATCTGGAGACGATCCCATCGTAGGAGACTCGCTCGCGAGCCATCACCAAAGATCGCGTGCGATCCAGCCACTGGGCCACAGACGGTTCCGTGACATCAAAAGAACTCGGCAACACGATCACGCGCCTGTAGCGGGCCTCGACCGGCGCAATGAGGGTGGGCATGAGGTGATGGGGATGACACCAGCCGCCCGAGCCGTTCACCAGCGCCACGTCTCCTTCTTCGGCCGAGGCCGCCTCGGAAATGTGCATTTGCGTATGCCTGATGCCGAGCTGCGCCAACAGCGCCTTGACGCCGGCATGGATGAGCTGGTCCCCGAGATTGCCCGGCGTGCGGAAAAGCGCGACCTCCTTCGTGCCGGCGATCTCCGTTCGCAGGGTGTCCCGCGTCGATTGGATGAGCTCGATATTCCTCACGAAATGCTTGTCCCTCCGAAGGCAAGATAGGTCTCATGATCCAGCGGAATCCAGCGTTGCAGAATCTCGCCGGCGTGGTCGGGCTCGCCTGCGGCCACGGATCCCTCCGCCGACCAGCGGCCGTTGAGCGTGGCCAGCGACTTGCGGCCCGGTAGGCACTTGATGCCGACGGCTTGCGGCGACTCGGGGGCATCCCGATCGATCAGCAGCTTGCTCCCCGTCCAGGTCTTCCAGAGGCGTGTGTCGATGTAATCATCGCTGGACTCGCAGGTCTTGGCGAGGTGATCCAGGGTAGGCCGGCGCATGCCGGTTGAGAACAGGCTGGAATGTTCCGAATTTCGCATCGATTTGAATCTACGATCCCGGGCGTTGTAGTAGCGGTCGTTTGCCGTCCCCACCAGATCGGCGCGGTCGAGGAGTTCGACCATTTCCCCGACATAGTTTGGCGGGTAGTAGTCGTCATGCTCGATGATCAGCACTTTATCGGCGGCAACATGAGGGATCGCGGCCAGCAGGTTCCTGGCTAGGGTATGGTCGGGATCGTCAGCCGCAGGCGGACGCCGGATGTGCGTTTGCCCCTGGGTGCATTGAGTCGGCTCGTCCCCATCATCGACGACCAGCCATTGAATCCGACCGCCGAAAGGCTGCTGCTCCATCCATCGCTCGCAAAGGGCGAATGCTTGAGGCGCGTCCCTGGTCGGGGTGATGAGCGTGACTTCGGGCTTCAGTTCGCGAACGAGCTTCCGCGGGGCCGGCGCGCCGACGTACTCGGCGCGCACTCCCAGATGTCGCATCACCTCGTCCTGCCGGCGGCGGATGCCATCGTAGATCATCCCTGGCCCGCGGCCCGAGAGATTGGGCAGACGCCCATCATAGACGCGCGACGGATCATTGATGCCGTCGCAACCGATGAGCTGAAGGCGCGCGATGCCGGCGAACCAGGCGAAATGAATCAACGGCTGGATCGTGCCGCGCGCCAGGTATAACTGGCCGCTTTCAACGATCTGATCGCGCGATTGCGACAGCGCGTCCCAACGATTCTTGAACGTCGTCGGTGACTTGAACCACATCACACGGCGAGCGCCGCGGGTTCCTCGCGGATCGCCTGGGCGTCCCCATTTACCGCCCTCCTGGAGGACGGGCAGGCTGCGGATCGGCTCATGGTCGCCCGTCCTGCGCAACCAGTGGGCTTGCGGGTGGTCCAGCGCAAACCAGAAGGCATCATCATGCGTGATGTACTGTTCGCAGACGACGGCGTCGTTGATGAAGAACACCGGACCGTCGATCTTTGCGAGATCCCGAAAGTCAAAATCGGTCGGCCCCCGCCCGACGACAACGCCGGTCTTGCCGGGATAGGCGGCGGCGTGATCCATGTGCCGTTTCTAATCCGCGTGCTGCGCCAACCGCCACATATTGCCACGGCGACATCACACTTCGTCCTGACCTTCATGGCACTGGCCGCCACAATCTGTCACATCTTTCTTGGTGAGTTTGAACGAGGGTTACCCCAAACGATGTTCCTCGCCATCGGCGTGATGATGGGTGCACCCATCGGGGCAGCCATATCGGCCAAACTGAAGGGTTCAATCATCGTCCGCTTGCTGGCGTTGGCATTGTGCGGTGTCGGCCTGCGACTATTGATCCGGGTGAGCTGAGTTGCGCAAGCATGAATGCCGTGACGGTCACGTTGCGCAGCACCGGGATTTGAAAAGGGTTTTTCCCCAAGCTGCGATTCGGCCAGTTGGACGACTGCGCACGTCAACGAGAACGCAACAATGCAATGGATCGCATTCGCCCTTGATCAACGACACGTTCAGCTCGGTCTTTTCAGACTACGGGTGTTCCTTCCAGGCCCGCCACCGATCTTCCTGGTCAGCGCCAACACCGCTTCTTCTGCGTCGACGCCGCATGCCTTGAACCACGCGAGCAGCTCGATGAAGTCCAGCCTTCGCTGCTCAGTCTCCACACGCCCGACGTAGTTCTGTGGTTTGCCCAGCCGGTCAGCGAGCTGCCGCTGCGTCAGACCGGCTTGCTTGCGGGCATCGACGACCGCCGCGATGAGTTGACGATTTGGCGAACTGAATAGGGTCTTGACCATTGGCCAAGATGGTCATGGCGGCAAGGTCTTGATATCGAAATGCGATCAACCTAAAATCGACACATCAACCGGCTCGACGTGCTTCCGGGACTGTGGGGGGATGGCGCACGTCAACGAAACGTCAATTCCAGGGAGGCGATCCAATGTCGATCATCGTGACTTGCAGTTGCGGAAAGCAATTCAAAGCCAGAAGTGAATTCATCGGCAGACGTGCAACATGTCCCAAGTGCGGTGCAGCATTGATGATCGGCCCGCCGCCCCCACCAGCGCCTGATCCTGTGGTCACATCAGGTGGCGCGCTCGATCGGATGAAAGTAAGTGAAGAATCAAATCCCGTCGCCCTGGCGGCTACCACAACATCGCCGGCTATGAAGAAGGCGATGATCCTCGGTGGCATGGTGCTCGCGCTGATGCTGATTGCCTCGGTGACGACCGCCATAGTGATGTTGAACAGCGATGGAGGAGATGCACATTCGTCGCCCAAGGCCATCACGAATTCCATTGGCATGACGTTGGTGTTGATTCCGCCTGGGGATTTCGTTATGGGGAGTCCAAAAACAGAGTATGTCGACTGGCCCGAATATGAGGCCCAGCATCACGTCATTTTGACCAAGGGCTTCTATATGAGCGCCACTGAGGTGACGCAGTCGCAATGGAGCGCAGTGATGAGCAACAACCCTAGTCAATTCAAGGGAGATGATCTTCCTGTTGACCGGGTGACATGGGAAGAAGCTGTAGCATTTTGCAGGAAGTTGAGCCAGATGGAAAGTCGAACGTATCGACTACCGACTGAAGCGGAATGGGAATACGCATGCCGAGCGGGTACAACGACTGCATATTGCGAAGGCGGCACCGAAGCGGATCTGAGTGTGGTCGGATGGTACAGCTCCTATGCAAACGGCGACATTCAAAAGGCCCCTCATCCTGTGGGCCAGAAGAAGCCAAACCCGTGGGGTTTATTCGATATGCACGGAAACGTGTGGGAGTGGTGTAGTGACTGGTTTGTCGCTCGCCCTCTGAGAAATGCGACTGATCCCAAAGGTCCTGATTATGGCACACTTCGTGTTCTGCGGGGAGGAAGCTGGGCCAATCCTCCTTTAGGCTGCCGTTCGGCATACCGCAGTCGAGACAAGCCCGATAGCCGCGACTACACCAATGGCTTTCGCGTGGTGATGGAACTGTCCGCCGAGTCTAGCGACATCCCGACTACTAACTCAACCCTGCCCCATCGTACCGATGTACCAGCCATTATTTCCCAAAGCATCGACCAAGGACAGCTCGTCTCAACAACCAAAATGGGCTTGGCTGATGGTTTGTTTATTTCGATATCCTTCGTCGTACTTGATCCTAATACCTCTGAAGCCAGAAAAATGAATGGAATGGCGGGATTGGTCTTCATTGAAAACTTGAAGACAGTCAAAGATTACCAATTCTCACGACGATCAATTCTCACGTTGGTGCGTGATGGAAGGCGGCTTTCGCTCGTCCAGCCACAAATTGAGAATGTCAACACTTGGACAGTTGCTCTTGACTACAGCCTGTTTCATGCTGCGGATCTACTCGCATTTCTGAAAGCCCCGGGGACTTTTGTCGTTGAAGTAGATGGAGAATATCACGACTTGAGCAGGCTGTGGGGGTCGCACCTCGTGGACCTCGTCAATGAGGTGGAGAATCAACGGAAGTTGATGGGTTATAGATGATGAGCACAACGCTTGTCGTTAGTAGGCCTCGGAGGGATAAAAAGAGAGAAGACGACAGCAGTCCGTGTCGCGTCTGCGCACCGTGCTCGGTCTCAGCCGCCACGCGATTGGTGGCCAGGGCCGTACACGACTCGCCGCGTGCCAGGCATGTTCACTCAAATGTACTGCGATGCAACGAGGCGCGGGTTTTGTCGCTTTTGTTCTCTGCGCCTTGACTTCCGGCTTCTCCTGTTTAATATCCGGTTGCTGATCACAGCATGAGCACTTGGATCTTCTGATCCCCGCTCCTCAACGCCCGTTTGAGTGTCCAGCCGAAAAAGGCACGGACGAACAGTTTGCTCGGAGAGCAGTGATGCAAATGGTCGAGCCCAGTACAAATGAAGATTCCTGGCGCGCTGATGCCGCGACACAACTTATCCAACTCAAGGTGCCGCCCGCTGTCGCCCAGTGGTGGGCACAAACGCTTGACGCCATCTACAGGGCTGCGGCCCCCGCGGTCAGTGAGACTGATCGAGATTATGCACTTGCGGCCATATCGAAAATCCTCATGCAACCTGCACACGTCGCAATAATTGAGTTCATCGCACGATGGTGTGGTCTTGCCCCTTCGTTCCAGCGTGGCCTGTCTCCAGCCAACGGCCAGCGATCGCTCGATGATCCATCTGTCGGCGTGCTGCTGAATCGTGCTCGTGATCTGAAGACTGACTTTGAAGCGGGCCTGCTTGCCCTGCCAAAGAGTGACATTCATGTCGGCAATCTGGCCGCATTGCTGTTCCAAGCTGGCGCACTTCGCCCTGAGTTCATTCTGGACCTCGATGCCATTCGGCAGATCGGTGCCGATGAGGCTCAGATTCTGCCAAGCGTGGGACCATTCCAGTTTGACGATCCCGCTGAACTCAAGAAGCTGGAGTTCTGGCTCCTGACGGTCGGCCCTTGCGTACTCGATGGATGGGCTGGGATTTTTATTCACGAGTCGATCGAGAGCTTGGGATTTCTCGCGCGTGGGATGAGGAAGATCGTGCAGGCATCGAGCCGAAGCAACTGCACCGGACCGACCGCAGTGGCGCTCACCCCGCAGAACCTGGCTAGCGAATACATCAAGATGGTTCCAGTCCTGCGTGAACGGACTGCGATGACTCCTCCCGGCATGGCCACGAATGTGGCATGGTGGATGGCGCACCAGATTGGTAGATTCCAGCCCGAATTGATCTCCGATGATCTGCGGAAAAATCTGGTGAGGGAGTGCACCGAGTATTGGGGCAGGTTCCGCGCTGATCTGCGTCGCGGTATTGCTCCCGATGAAGCGGCGGCAAAGCGCGAGTCACTTCACGACGCCATGTGTGTCATTGCGATTCTGGGTTCTCCGTGGCAGGCGTTCAAGGCACTGCTGCTTGCCTTTCGCGCTCTTCGCAAGCCTGCTGTGAGCGACGATCTTCGCTACTGGCCCGAACAGGGTGAGGACTGGCGGACATACGAACCGTGGGGTTACTTCGCGCGCGTGCCAGCCGAGTTGCTCCACAGTGAACTCGGCGACGAGCAGACCCACGATCCGATGCTGGAAGATTTCCGCACCAAGTTCGCCGACTTCTGCCTCGAACGTCTGGAGTCGAAGGAAAAGTCCGTCACGCCCCGGGATGATGACATGGTCGAGCCGAATCCTCACTGGCGTCATTGCTACGTCCGTGCCGTGCGCGAACTGCGCGTCAATCCCGCCAAGCGAGGGCATCGCACATTGCACTGGTCGTCACAGCATGATCCGGCACCCGAAGTGCGCGAGGCCGCCCAGGTCGCGTACAACGAAATATCAAGTCACGTGAAGCTCGAAGAAGGCAGGTCGCCAAGGTCGGCCATCTTCGCAGCCTACTGGTGGCTCAGGCAGGCGCATCTTCTGGCATTGGGCATCGAGCCCGATGCAGATGGTGCACAACGCACCCGCATCAAGGAGCTGCGCCGTACGAAGGAGGCCGAGCAGGTTTCGAGATCTCAAGACAAGGAGCCCAGTCAGATCTGATCACAATCAACCTCGGGCGTTGTGGACCTAATGTCCGCCTTGCTGCCGCGCCAATGTTGTCGCTGTGGCCGCCCATCATCACCGTCGCGGTTTCGACGCTGTGCTTGTTGCACCGCCGTCGCGACCCCACGAAGAAAGGTGGTATGTAGATGTGCACTTCCCATTTCAGTTCGCAGGCATGCTGCGGCATGAGCCTCCGCGAAGCCAAACGGCTCCTAGCCGATCTTGGCGGTTGGGGCGAATCGGTCCGAAGGACCGGCGAGGTCCGGTTCCGGCACCGACTCGTGCCGCGGCCCAGCATCAGTCCACGGAGATCTAGAAGGCAGTTTTAACACCATCTGGGTGATAATCGAAGTCAAGGGATGTTGGCATCCAGATCTGAAAACAGCATTGGAAACTCAGCTCATCGGGCGATATTTGGTGGCCAATGAGTGTAAGCATGGCATTTACGTCGTCGGATGGTTTGCATGCAACGGGTGGGACGACGCAGATCCAAGAAAGAGCGCGACGCCTAAAATGTCGCTGGATGAGGCAAGAGCGTTCTTTGAAGACCAAGCGGGAGGGGCGTCGGTCGGACCGCAGCAAGTCCGGAGTTTGGTTCTTAATTCTGCACTCAAATGAAACCTTGGGGAATGAAGGGGCGATTCTTCTCTTTTGCCCGTCGTATATGAACATCCCTCGGTCGACTACGGCAGTTGCCCTTGTGTCTGGGCATGGAATCGCCCCGACGTGGCAGGATGCTTCAGCATCCAGCAACACCCGAGTCGAGTGCGAGCTGGATGGCGGAAGCGAACGGATAGCGCGTTCGACGAGCGAAGACTGCAACTGTCATTTGTTTCGGTCGACGTTGCCTAATCCTTGGCTCCAGCCCCTGCCGGAAACTGCGACTTTTCGGAATGAGCTACTTCGTCAAGAATCGACTGTCGGCCTCTACCTTGCATTGAGTACGTGACACCATCCCAACGTAATTGTGTTTCCAGTTGGCGAGCTGTGTTCAGACCACGCATTTGTTGCATCGCTTCACCCTCGTAAAATAAGTGAAGATCGAACATCGCGGTCGTAATCCACTCTGAGAATTCAGGCGACTTTAGATTCTGCGGCGATTTGGGCGATCGAAGCAGCCATCGCAATACCGTGTTCTGCGTCAACATGCCATTCGTGGCCCACCACGCGGGGTTGCGCAGCTTGGCGTGATCAATGGCATGTGTGATTCGCTTGATCGCGTCGGGTTCATTGGTGGCCGGCGTAAATGGAGCCTTCCTGCGAACATGCCAGGCTTGTGACTCTTGCTCTATCGAATCGACGCGGGCCTGCCTTCGCTTGGCCCATTGTTCCGCAGTATGAAAATACGGATATGGCTCTTGGTCAAGTGAATCCAGCATTACGCTGGACATGATTGTATTGAATGATCGGTTGCGATTAACCTGCAGACTGATTTTGCAGGGACCCGACACTAAATATCGCTTCCAGACACCGGGCCAGAAATCACGAACTCGCCCTTGCTCAAGCAAAGGCCACGTCGCAAATCCATCAATTGACCCAAGGAGCTCGGTTTCCGGCTGACGGCGCAAGTCCAGATGATAGTCCCGAAACACATTGCTTCCACCGTGCCCGTCCATGTTAATGAAGTAGTACGAAAGAATGAATTCCCCTTCGGGGATATTGAGTGTTACGTAGAGATGCGGCCCATCCATTGTCCATGGATAGACTTCGCCGTGGTCGTCCCAGATGGCCTGCCTGCGATTCTTTGTCCATGTGGTTAGATTCTTTATGACGCGGCTGTGTGCGTAAGTGGCGGGCATTTCTAAGCATCGGCGATCACTCGTATAAAGCCAATGGACCCAATGCCTGACCGAATCGCCCGGTTTACAGTTATCACCTATGCGGTGATTGTATTCAATCGTTCGTCCACCCGTCCCCCACAAATAATCGCGAGGCGCAATTATACCGCTTAGACATGCCCACTCTCGTCCATATCGTCCGAGCCAATCCCCGCCGGTGCGCCAGTCATCGTTCATGCGGACAACCATCGGCCGTGCCTTCTTCTCAATGAAGGGAACCTCCTCGATCTCTCGAAGTATTCTATTTAGCTCAGTCAAGCTCGGGAGAGCTGACGAGGTTGGGAACGGCGTCGGATCTGCTTGAGCAATCACATCGCTCGGTGAAGAACGCCGTCCGTTGGTCAAGGACAGCCCATTAGGATAATCTGCCGCGATCACGCCCCAATCGCGTGAAGCGGCGATCGTCGTCATTTTCAATCCCTTGTGCTGCCGAGTGCCAAATGTGATCTGCCGTGCTTTTCCTGTGCCAGCATCGAAGATAACAGCGCCACTGCGTCGCGTTCCTACTATAAGGTGGCCCTCGGGCGAAGTGGCAAGGCAGGTCACATCATCTTCAGGCACCCAGATATCCTTTGGGTCGCATGTCCATTTCGGTGCAGGGCCCTGAAAAAGCCCCTTTACATGGCTTTCCCAATTCTTGCCGCGCGTAAATTGCCAACTGAGCCCAGCATCCTTTGACCATGCGAGTCCTAGTGTAGTAGCCGCGTAGATCCTATCCATCAACGACGAGTAAGTCGTTGATCTGGTTAGTAGGTAGCCCGTCGCCCGTGGGGGTCACCGGCATCGCCTGTGGCCCCCGAGTAACTAACCATGTCGCGTATTCCCCCTGCAAATCGCGCTCTCCTTTTAATATCCCTTCGTAGAGCGTGCCAAGATATATATCCCCGTGATCATCAAACGCCAAAGCCTGAATTTGATCTACGCGTTGCCCCTTAAAGTGGGTGTACGAATGCCACTGATCCTGGCGAACTCGATATCGGGTGAGTCCAGCGTTCGTCGCTATCCAAACGTCGCCATCGACAGGACAAATCGCAATGTCGAAAACGCGTTCCCCGGCGGGTCCGCTTAAGACATCATAATTGCGCCATTCCTTTCCATTGAAAACAGAAACCCCGTGGCTCTTATGACCGGCCCATATGCGACCAAGGCCATCACAAGCGATCGCATAAACGTAGTCATCACCCAATACGTGGTTTGAAACGCCCATAGGACGAATCAAGGCAGTGGGATCGAGTTTGACGCCTTGCGGCTGGGCCGTGTATTGAACGCCCTTGCCAGATTCCATGGAGTCGAATCGTGATATACCTTTCCCTTCCGTGCCTACCCATAATCGACCTTGGTTATCGATGCAAAGACTCGCAATAGCGGCCTTGAAATCGGATGGTGTCGTCTGCGTGATACTTCCTGACTTCAACGCTGTTGATAATTGATTTTTGCCTAACGGTGTTTCGAGTTCGGCCGTTTTGGATTTTGGATCGGCATTAGGATTGTGCGGAGGCGGAGGTGGTCTTTTGGCACGCACGGCTTCAATCCGGGCTTTCAGATGAGGATCAATGGCAAGCGCGCGGTCGAATGCTTTGTCAGCCCACTGACGGCCATCTGAGATCGTTTCCAAGATGTATCCGGCGTCCATCCACCCTGCGCCATCACTCCGGTTCAGGCTGCGTTCGTGAATGTCAAAAATCGTTTCTGGAGGAATTTGCCTCCAACTGATCTCTTTCTTGACGCCGTTTGAGTCTGTCAACTCCACGGCTCCAATACCCACGCGGCTGATATGGCCACTCATCTCAGTTCCGTCACGCAGCCGAATGGATTTCCGATCTGGACCTTCGGCGAAAACGAAGCTCAGGAGGGACGCCGCCATTGTGGAACAGATGATTACGCTAAGCAAAGCGTGATGGGTCTTCTTCGACTGCTTCATCGTTATAAACTCCAGACATCGGGACTCGTAAAGCGGGCGCTGAGCTGGTCGGACATTATCACAGAAGCAGCCTAGGTCAACAAGGTTTATGAGGCATGCTATCGAAAAACTTTGGCGCAGAGGCCATGCGCCGGTGAAGCAAATGACGACGCGCAAAGTGGAAAGATCGTCATAACGACTGTCATCGGCGTGTCTTATGCCATTGCGAGGCTGACACCCAAAGCTCCGAACATGGAGGATGCCAACGTCCCGCGCGTGCCGGCCATGGCAATTTCTTGAGAGACCCTATTTTTCTATTGACATCGCGATGAGGAAGGGCTAGCTTATTTGTTCCGAGTGGGTGGGGATCGGGGTTTTCCTGGCGGGAGGTTCGTATGGTCGCATCTTTTCATCATTTATCTTGCTGGCTAACGCTATGCTTCGTAATCACACCTTCAAGCGCGGATACCGCGCTTGATTTCGAGGCAATTTTCGGCAGCAAGGTCCGCTCCGTCCAGGGCACGGTTGATCCGGCGGACGACTTGGCCCTCGCCGCAGAATTGCTTCAAGCTGCTGCAATTGACGCGTTGCCGCCAGAGTCCGTCAAAGTGCTCTGTGAGCAGGCTTATCAATTAGCCAGTAAAGTAGCTAACAGAAAAGCCGAAAGTTGGCACCAGGCAGTGGCAGCCTTGGAGTTATTGGCGAGTCGGTGCCCAGCGGAAATCGAGGAGGTCGAAGAACGCCTTCAAACCATCTGGCCCAGGCAGATCGCGAGCGCTCCAGCCGATCAGCGCGCCTCCTTGGCGTCATCGGTCGTCGATCGTCTTCTCGCACGTGGTGATCGCTTGGCAGAATCCCAATTCGAGAAGGCCATTACAAGCTATCGCATGGCTCTTTCGATGGCCATTCAGAGTAAGCTTTCTAACGAAGCACAAATTCGCGCGCGAATCGAAGCAAGTCAATATCGCCAGCGAGTCAGATTGCAGGTCCAGCAATGGAGCGAGAAATTGCTCAGCCAGCCTCTGGATCAAGCCCTTCGGCATCGAATCATTGAAATCCTAGTGATGGAGTTGGATTCACCAGCGGACGCGAATCGCTATCTCACCAAAGAAGCAGACGCTCAGCTCATCCGATTTGTGACCTTGGCGATCAGCGATGGTCGAGGGGCTTCACCGGAGGAAAGTTTCAAACTGGCAGAATGGTACCTATCGTTTGAGAGTAAGGCTAGTACTGCGGCAAAGCCGGCGATCTTAATTAGAGCACGAAGCTATTTTCGCAGGTACCTCGCCATCCAGCGAGAACCCAATCTCTTCACCAGCAAAGCAACCTTGGAAATCAAAGCCATTGATGTGCGTTTGCAAGAGCTCGGGATTGACACGGATTCAACGCCGGGGAATATCGCCAGGACTAGCAAAGTGTCGAATAATGCTGCCCCTGCGACAGTCCGATCACAACCTGTAGATCTAATCGCTCTGGCAGATATCAAGAAACACGCTATTGCTGGCAAGTGGGAACGGCGCGGTAATGAGCTTATTGTAAAAGCAGACAAGGGGCATGAAAGACTGTATTTGCCTTACGCCCTCACCGAGAATTACGAGTTGACTGTTGAGTTCGAACAGACCGGCGGCGATGCTGTTGCTGTCATGTTTCCAGTTGGTTCTGGTAGCCTGACGTTAAGCATGGGCGGTTGGAAAACCGGGAAGCACGGCTTGGAACACATTAACGGGAAGGCATTGTTCTCCGATCGTACGGGTTTGGCTCTCAATAAGAATCATACCGTTGTGATCACCTGCCGAGTGCTCTCGTCAGACAAGGTAGAGTTGGCAATTAAACTCGATGGGAATGCTTTGTTTCTATGGATCGGCTCGCCTTCACAGTGCGCCATAAAAAAAGAGTGGGCCCTGCCAAGCAAGGGAGGTTTTGGAGTCGGTAGTTCTCGTGGAGACGTGACGTTTCGCAGCGTTCAGTTGCGCGCTCTCAGTAATTAGATACGTTTGGCGGACTCGCCGATTTACGAAAACACTGTTTTTTCATCATAATGCTGAGGCTCATGCTCACGCTAGGAGGTTGGAACTATGAATACTGAGTTGCGAAAACGGAAGGCTTCCCAAGTAACACTCCTGTTAGTGTTTATCGTTATGACCGGCATCGCTTTGTGGCTCCTTCCCATTGACCGTGATAGTCGATTGTTGGCTTCAGAAGGTGATCCTGATCCTCAGAGTAGGTCGGAACTTATCGGATCCACCGACAATCGTACTTACACTCTAAAGGTGAGACGTGCGAGTTCTGGTCCCGTAGTGGAGTCAAGTCTTGTGACCATTGCTGCGGGAGGACAAGCAAGTGACGTTCATCGGGCAATGGTATCGATCGAATTTGACCCCCCACTCGAGGGAGGTACGGAAGTTAGAATTAGTCTGATCGATGGTGGAGATGGATTTGAGCCATCTTCGTGGTGGTGGCAAGGAAACCCTCGAGTACGCGCAAAGCTTGAAATTGCAGGAGAGACCTACATCTACGGGACAACATCTGCCCCAATCGCCACCAGCCCAACATCGGCTTCCCTTACGGGTACTTTGACTTCTAGCAATGCCGTGGAGGGCACAACCGTGAAGGTGGAGGTCGTTTCTCAGAGCGTCGTATTGACAGCGCCGGTCGATTTCGTTGTCGGGGAGTTCGTCGTTGATCTTCCACCCATTGAATTGAACGTATGGACCGATTTTACGATGCATCGCAAGTTGGATGCCCACGGAATCGGGAATCATGACATCAAGATGGTCGTTACGAAAGTCTTGCTTGCCGATGGCACGGGACTTGGTGCTGATGTAGGTGCAAGTCAAGGCACTTCCGTAGACCTGAGCGCCTATGTGGAAGTGGATGGTCCATTGTCAGTCACTTCTTATCAAGAGGGAACAACAGACGTTAGCGGAGACGTATCAGGTCAATTCCGTGTCATAGACAGCAACGTAGTGGCCTTCGAGATTGCCGGATACGACATGACTGTCGCTGAGAATGCGTCGGAATGAGGAATCTCCATGACCATTAATACAATGACCATGACAGCAATAGCCGTGACGACCTTACTCGTCGTCCAGGTGAAGGCGGACAATGTTCCATCCGATTCCGCAGTGCGTGCCTCTGTGTATCGGACCGTTCGCGATGTGTTGCCGCATTGGCACACTTCATCTCCTAAGGTGAGTTCGTCCCGTTTCGGTGACGGTCGCAATGGTGACATCACCTTGAACGGTGCGATAGAGGCACGTTCAAAGATTGTCGATCTGCGTTCAGCCGTGCGAATACAAGGAGGCGAACGTATAGCCGTTGAGAGCGACGGGCGTGCCTCGATAACCTGCCGATCGGTATGGTTACTACGCGCTGCAAAAGGTGTTCGGGAAAAGACTACGTCACTTATTCTTGATGAACATTTCAGTCTTATCGAACGCGACAAACGCGCCGTGATTGTCGGATATAGTATTACTGATAATACGGCGTCAGTTCGAGCTGCCGCGACCGAACGGCTGGATCGCCGACGCAAAGACCTTTTCGATGTAAATCAAAAGTTGGAGCTTCGGCTGACCAGAGGTATCGAAATGTGTCTCGATTATTTGGAAATGGGTGATGTTGCAGGGTTTTGGTCGCATTTGCTTGTGCTGCACAACTTGGGGGCAACAAAGGACAGCGAGGCAAAGGGTGTGCTGCGCTCACTTGTGCAGCGCATTATACGATTAGCGCCCCCAACAGCCGCACAACAGATCATCGTCAATGAATTCATTCAGTAGTGACTTGGCCTGACTACAATTGTGGAGATTAACGAACATGATGCTCATTCCGGATTATCGACGCCAGATGGTATTCGCCTTGTACACATTTCGGGATCGGACCCATACTTTTTTGTTAGCATTGCTGCTGGTCATCAGTCTGGTTTTATCAGGCTGTAGCGATAATGGCAAAAAGCCGCCGAAAGGTGCCGCCAAAACCTTCACCGGTGAAGCCTACATCAATGATAAGGCCACGCGTGATGACGACTATGTTCTCCTCAGTCCAGCAGGCAATGATAGGCCGTTCGCCACACTGACAGTCACCTGGAAAGGTGACGCTGCAACAACGTTCAGCTTGGCGTCAGCAGGTGTTGGCGCAGTCAGTTTTGATGATGCTGGTCCTCATGCAATATCACCGAATCAAACAAAAACAGTCAAGATATATGGTGATACAGTAAGCAACGCGAAGGATGATACGAAGATCCAAATCAAGGATGGAACTACGGTGTACAAGGAGTTGCCGATTACCGTAATAGACGGCGTAATACTCCATTTTACTGGCTCATTCCAATGTAGACTTGCCACTGACACCGATGCGAGTACTGAACCCGTTGGCACTGCTCTTGGTTGGACGTACAAGCTTCCTGACGAACCGAATCTAGACCGTATTCTTCGGTTTTCGAATCCAGTAGCTTTGCGAAAGTATGTGCCCTTTACTGCCGTTTCAATCACAAAGTTGGAGGCCACAAAGCCTGCTGGATTCATTACAACGAAAGGGGACGCGGCAATTGGGAAGAATGTGGACCTTGGTCCGAATACACTGTTCGATGGGAACAATACGGCGGGTAATCCGCCGATTAATGCTGCAGCCCAAGAGCCGCTTGAGGACTTTGAGTTTCATATTGGCAATATGTTTGACGGACAATCGACTGTGCCCCCAAAAGGACAGGGATTCACTTGGGTAGCAGCAATCGTTGCCGATATTAATAACCCAGCTCCTGCCGGCAGCTTAAATAATATTTTATGGAGGGCGCGGTATCTGAAATTAGTTGCTGATTATGCGGCGCTAACCCCAGCGGAACAGGCTGCTCCCGCAGGTGTGTCCTTGAACTTTCGCATCAACAAGATGGCTGGCAACTACGTGTCGCCAAACAATGGGCACCAATTGTTTTATGCTGCCACCGGCGATACAACAGGCGACGTGGATAAGAACATTGCGGTTACTCCCGGCGGTTCGAACACCATGATTGTCTATAAAAATGCGACGGCCTTTGCCCTAAAGATCACGTTTTCAAAATTTGACCCAGAAGCGCTTGTTGGCGATGTGGTGGGTACAATTAAGGTGAAGTGACCATCAACGAAAAGGTGAGGTGTGACAATGCTCCGAATCATCATGCTTGTAGGACTTATTGTGGTATGTGCATCAGTTGTTTTTTCGGAGGAACCGACTCCGAAAGTAGGTGCTTTCGAGTCACTGAAATTGGTAAAAGTGATCAAGGTCGAAGACTTGGATCGGATTACGGTTCAGTTGAGCGACCGCGAGTATGTCGTGAGCCTCTCCTGTGTGCTTCCATTCTCCCAGTGGCCGAAAACTAGGGAAAGGGAATCGGCTGGCTTTAAGCGAGACACAATCGAGTTATTGAAAACAAGGCTTGTTGGAAAATCGGACGTATTTATTCAAGAAAGGCCTGTCTCGGCTGCCTCCTCGGTAACGCCAGTTGTGACGATCGTGGTTAGATCACCCGCAGATTGGACAGAGGGGCTTCCATCATCGCGTGCGGGGTGGTTCATGACCGATATGAGCATTCTACTGATCGAGCGAGGTCTATCTCCTCACGTTCACCAGGCGTCAACGTCAGCACGTCCTCAGACGCCTGCTCGCGGAGATCTATGTGGCGATGCTGAAACTTTGGCGATGAAGAATAGATCTGGTATCTGGAGAGAGAATGCGCTTGCACAGGAATTGAGAGCGGTCGCGGAGCGAAAGAGTGATCCCCCGGCCATAGTTCTTGCTGACTTAACCGAGGACGCACTTCTGAACGCGATCGATGCGTTGATTCAGGCAGAAGATCAACGAGTGCGTAGTTCGGCTGCGTATGGCTTGGCGAAGGTAATCAGTTCGCGCAGCGCAGAAAAACGCGGACCATTAACTGCTGGCTTGCTGAAGGCATGTCAACAGGAGAAGGTCCCCGCAGTACTTGCAAGCATGATTGATGCAATTCGCGTCGCAGGCGACAATAGCGATCCTGTCAAAGTGTTTCTTGGTCGCCTCGCGAAGGAGGCGATGGATGAAACCGTAAAGAAGGCGGCTACAACATCTTTCCGATCGTTGTTCGGCTCGAGCGAACCGCTTCCGGATACTCCATAGCTCGTTTCTTGTGCAAATCACCCCTTCACGTCCACATGGGTATTACCTTTCGCCGCTGAACTTGTTCAAAAAGCCAAGTGTGCAAGTGCGAGTCGATGCGTTTGTTGTGATCTCGACTTCTACTAGGATAGATATACCTCTTCTTCTTGGCGCCGTACAAATGTTGTCATAAGTCGAGTAGCTTTAACATTGTGCGGCTCGGCCGGCCAACGTCTGCTGGTCGCACCCAAATGCTATTGAGTGGGGCCTCCATCACTTCTTCCATCGTCGCCAGCCACACCTGCGTCAGGATCGGCGGATGCATCGCGAGGAGGGTGCGGGCGGTGTTGTCCCTCCGTTCCTCGCTCTTGAACACCATAAGCACGCGAAACGGGAACGCCGAGTATTCCTCGCGAGCATGTCCCAATCGATGGGCGAAGCCGCCGCTCTTGTAGTGGTTGACGTAGCCAGCCGCTTTCGCCGCCAGCCGTTCCTGCACTTCCGTGCTGCGGTTCCTTCGACAGAGAACACTTACTCGGAAAGTCCGCCGTTTGGCTCCTTTTCATAAATGCGGATGAAGCCGTCGGGTTTGATAAGCGTGTCCATTCTAAAGGAACGTAATCAACTCATCAGCCCGATCTTTCACTCGGACTACGTGACTGTCATGCTGTGCGACCCTGAGAAACGATCATTGACGGCGGATCGGGGGCGCGAGTTGATTTGGCAACAGCGGCGAGAGTGGCCTGAATGTCGCGCGGTTTTGTGACCGACGCTCAGTGGCGGTGTCGACGTTCTTTTCCTGGCGACGGAAGCTAGAGGATCTCGCTGCGCCGACGTTCGTGGAGTTGACGCGGTTGAACCGGCGGCCTCGATTCTGCGGACGAGCGAGAGCGAATCGCGATCGGCCATCGAGTTGCAACCGCGCTGTGGGGCGATCGTGCGGGTGCGCGACGGGTTTGATATGCCCACGCTGCGCAGGTACTGCGATGACTGGTGGATAGTCTTTCAGAAAGCGAAGCGGTCAGCTGAGGGGTAAAGAAAAGCCGCCGATCTATAAAAGGTGATTCGCCCACATAAACCCGGCCCCAGCCACCACAGAGGTGGCCAGGGCCGGGCATGCTCACCGCGCACTCGGCTCCTCCGCCCAGTGCACGACTACCGACCAGTTCAACGAATCCCGAAAAAACGCACAGATCAGCGCCTCTGCTCTCC
>CAZYPK010000068.1:0-25248 GCA_964649195.1 uncultured Phycisphaeraceae bacterium | reverse complement strand
CTCCCAGCGGGAGCCTCGCCCTCCCAGCGGAGCCTCGCCCTCCCATATGCTTTTACCCCGGCCCTCCGGTACCAATCCATCCGGGTTTGCGCCATGTACCTTGTAAGCGTGACCGACTCAGAACCCACGATGCAGGATGCGCCCCCCGGTCCCGACGGCCCCGCCGGACCTGATGGTTCCCCCGGTTCCCCGACCGTGCAGGCGGGCATCGAGCCGCGCGATCCTGCGGTCATCGAGCGGTTCGTGCAGTTGTTTGCCGCCAACCACCGGCGGCTGTTCGCCTACATCATGGTGTTGGTCCACGATCGCAACACCGCCGAGGACATCTTCCAGGAAATGAGCCTGGTGCTCTGGCGTGAATTTCACCACTACCGCTCCGATGGTGATTTTGTCCGCTGGGCCAATGCGATGTCCTTCAATCAGGTGCGCAAATGGCGTCGCAACCGAAAGCGCGATCAGCTCATTTTCGGCGAGACCCTCTTCGATGACATCGCCAGATCCCGCGATGCCCTGGAAGCCGAGATGGACCCGCGACGATCGGCGCTGGCCCACTGCATGAAGCAATTGTCCGACCGCGATCGAAGGATCATCGACCTCTACTACGGCTCGAAAACCACCGCCGACCTCGTCGCGGAACAACTGGGCAAATCGGTACACACCATTTACAAGGCGCTCAAAACCATTCGCAAGGCGCTGCTCAATTGCATCGATCGCCGCCTGACCGCTCAGCAGGGAGGCCGATGAAGCATGGAAGAGAATCAGGACAACCTCGACGACCTGCTCGCCTCGCTCTGCGAAGGCGTCATCGATGCCGCGGATTTCGCGCGGCTCGAAGCGATGCTCTCCGCCTCACCCGATGCGCGAAAACGCTATATCCAGACGATGGAACTCCATGCCGAACTGGCCTACAGCGACGGTGCGCTGGCCAACATGAACGCACCGGAGACCAATGAAGAAGCGGCAACGCTGACGGGTGAAAAGACTCACGAGCTTCTCGCTTCAACCGTGGCTGCACCGCAAGCCACGGAAGGCAACGACCCGCCCGTGAAACATCGCCTGCACTGGTTCGCCAAGGCGGCCATGATCGCCCTGCTGCCGGCGGCCGCCATCGGTCTGGCGTGGAACGCGGGATGGTTCACGAAGCACGAGGACCGGGGGGATCGGAGCATCGCCGTCCTTTCCGCTTCAGCCGATGCGAAGTTTCATCCCGTGGATGGCCGACTGAAAAATCTGGAGGCTGGGCGGATCATCGATCTCCAGCAAGGCAAGGCGGACGTGGCGTTCCGAAGCGGTTCGCAGATGACCCTCGGCGAAAACACCGCCGTCCGCATCGATTCACCCAACAGCGCGACGCTCCTCAACGGCTCCCTCACCGCCTTCGTTCCGCCGCAGGCGGTCGGGTTCACGGTGCAGGCCGGGGGGTTTCGCGTGGTCGATCTGGGGACGCGGTTTTCGATTCAAACCACCGGAAAAGCAGGCGGGCATGTGCATGTCGAGGAAGGGGCCGTGGATGTCATCCCCGATGTTCGACTGCCGCGCGTGTTTCTTTCCTTCGATGCCGATTCCAGGCTGACCGATCCGGTGAGCGACATTCGCGCGAGGATTCAGGGGCGGGTGACTTCGACGCCCGGCATCGTCGGCGACGGCGCCATGACCTTTCACAACGATGATCACAGCCGCGTGAACCTCGGCAACGGCGGCGGGACGTTCGCCGTGAGCCGGGGGCTTTCCATCGAGGCGCTCATCATCCCCCGCTGGTCAGGCCGGGGCTGGTCCACCCGCACCGCCGCCAATCCCGATGGCAAGCCTTATGACTACGATCAGATCTTCCGCAAGGAGGATGGCGACCGGCGCATGGTGCTCTCATTCCAGGATGACAGCGGCGCCAACCAGCAGATCATCCCCATCGTTGATCCGGGGCCTTGCCTGACCTTCGGCATCCATCTCCAGGGCGTCGGCTATAACGAGTTGGACATGCCCCTCGACGGGCAGGCCGGCCGCCCGACGCTGGCGCAGCTTCAGGATGGCAGGCCGCACCACATCGTCGCCACCTATGACGCGGCGACAGGGTTCAAGGCGATCTATGTCGATGGCACGCTGCGATTCCGCCATCGCTTCAAGCCCGGCAGCCTCATCGTTTCAGGCGGCGACTCCGATGCCGCCATCGGCAACGCCCCCTTCGCCGGGGAAGGCTTCGCCGGTGTGATCGATGAGTTCGCCTTCTACGATGTCGCCCTCACCCCCGCCGAGGTGATGGGCCACTGGCGAAACGTGCAGGCCGGCCGCAACTACTTCGGCGGGGCCCGCCTGAGCCGAGGAACCGATGGAAAAGCCATCGCCGTCATTCCGCTTCACGCGGGACAGTCGCTGCGCCTCGACGGCGACACGCGCCTGCCGGTGGCGGATGAGCCGACGCCGTGACGAGGCGAAGCCGGAAGCTCCGAATCACAAGTTCCAAATCTCAAACAAGGCATCGAATGGCCTGCCCGTGGACGGCCGGCTTGTGTGTTTCCGCCCTTTGAATTGATTCTGCCTTGTTTGGAGCTTGTTTGAGATTTGGATTTTGAGATTTGGAACTTGTGATTCGGAGCTTGTGATTTGGAGTTTCACTTCCTCTGCCCTCGCTGCATCAGCTTCCAGGTGATGATGCAAAGCAGGATCACGGTGATGATCCCCGCGACGATGGACCAGGCGATGATGTCACCCTGGAGCAGTCGTTGAACGATGCGCCAGGAGGCGATGCCGGCGAGCGTCGAGGTTGCGGCGAAGGTGGGGATCATTTGTCTTCCCGGGCCCGCTTTTGGGCTTCCTCTTCCTTTCGCTGCCTGAACTCGGCCATGATTTTGCCGGGATTTTCCTTGAATTCATCGAGGCAGCCGGTGCAGCAGACATAATACGTTTTGCCTTGGTATTCGACCTTGATGTCGCCTTCGCCGCCGGTGACGACGCATTCATTGTCCTTCTGGGCGACGCCGAAGCCTGAGCCTTTGCGGGTATAGCCCACCTCGGCCAGCCGCACGAGATCGTTGCCGCCGACGGGCGAGGGCTTGCTGTAGAGGATGATCAGCCTGGCGCCCCTGGCGACGGTGCGCAGCGCGATTTGCGCGGGACGGTCCTTGATGCGGGTGTCGGTGGTGAAGACGAGCTGGCCTTCCTCGTTGATCGAGCCGGTGAACTTCTCCATCGTCTTGCCATCAGGCAACGTGCCGGTGAAGTGGTAATGATCGGCCTTGTCGGCGGGGGTGATGCGGCCCGATTTGTAGATGACGCCATCGGTGATATCGAACACGATCGCCGCCCGGTCATTGTCAAAGCTCCAGGCCCACTTGGCCTCCTCGCCCCAGGCCCCTTCGGACTTGCCTCGTTCGGGAATGCCCACCCCGCGCCACGAACCGACATAGCTTTGAATCGGGGCGAGCCGCTTTTTGTCGGCGGACAGTTGCTGTCGCCTCTTGTCATCATCCGCCTTCTCCGCGACGGCGGCGGAGCAGAACAACAAGGCGAGGCAGAATAAAGACAGATGTCGCATCAGTTCGCTCCCAGGCGTGGCGGTCACTTTAAGAAAAGCCCCAAGCCCAATGGCGAGTCCGCGAGCCGTCGGGGTGTTCCGGTTCGATACCCCAAGGGTTCGGCGGACCTCACCCTTGGGCTTGGGGCTTTTCTTAAAGTAACCATCAATAAATGCGCCGGCCCTGACCGGTCAACGCCTTCATTATATCCATCATCGAGAAATCCAACGAGTTGTTCTATACTTCCACGCATGAGACCACTGCGGATCATTTCCGGGCTTCTCGTCTGGCTGGGGCTGGCCGCGGCTCTCCATTGGTCCGTCGGTTCGCAGGTCATGTCGAATGGCCGTTCGGTCACCGGCGACCTGATGCCCGCGCTCTGGTCGCACGCCTTCGCCCTCCATCAGCGCGTCGAGCTGGTCGCCGATGAGTCGATCTGGACCTCCATCGGCGATCCGATCTTCATCATCCACCCCGACGGCGGCTTCAAACAGGTCGGCCAGGTCACCGCGATGGGGCGGGTTGCCGGCATCATGGCCAAGACCGGGGCCTACACCGGCCAGGCCGGGGCGATGTTTTATCCCGACGCTCCGCTGCTGCGCGAAGGTGATGCGCTGGTGTTTTACGAGACGCCTTTCTCCACCGCATGGATCATCAACACGATGGTGCCCGCCGATCGCAAGGCGGCGATCCTCGAAGACCTGCGGCAAACCTTCGAATCGCACAGCGGCGAGATTCTCGCGGCCCTCAAGCCGATCGTGGAGGACACGCTTGGCGACGCGCTCGCCGCGGTGGAGGACCAACTGCCCCAGGTGCTCAAGAAGCACGAGGCCAAGCTGGCGGAACTGGGCGGCAAGTACCAGTCGCAGATTCTGGAGAAGAAACTGCTGCCCCTGGTGAAGCAGGAAATTTTTCCGATGGCGGTCGCCCGCGCCAGGCCGGTGGCGACGACCATCGGGCAGAAGCTGTGGGATCGCGTTTCCGTCTGGCGCTTCGGCGTGCGCTTCCTGTGGGACCGGAACCCGCTGGCCGGCGGCGAAAGCGTCAAGCGCGAGTGGGAACGGTTTCTGAAAGAGGATGCGGCGCCGATCATCGAAGCCCATTCGGGGCAGCTTGTCGCCGTGCTTCAGGACATCATCACCGATGCGGCGAAGAACAAGAAGGTGCAGGCGGTTTTCCGCGAGAGCGTGGAACAGGTGGTCGGCGATGAAGAGCTTCAAAAGATCATCTGGCTGATCCTCCGCGAAGCGGTGCTGGAGAACAAACAGGTACACGAGGTGATCGACCGCCACTGGCGCAGCCCGCGAGCCAAGGCGGCCTTCGCCCTGACCGGCGACCGCCTCGAACCGATGATCATCCGCATCGGCGACATGCTCATGGGCACGCGCGAGACGGGCATCTCGCCCCAGCTCGCGCGGGTGCTGCGCTATCGCCTGCTGCACAAGGACAGCCGGTTTTATGTGCTCGAACGCAAGGCGGGCGAGGAGGCGCAAACGAAGGAGAGCCATGTGACAACCCTGCGCGTGAAACTGGGCGGGGAACCAACAGTGCATCCGTTTGTGCCGGCGAAGAAGCCGCGGTGAATCGTGAGTGGCGCTTTGGTTTTGAATATGAAGTTGCACATTTGGGACTTCTGAATAACCCCCGATGTGCCGTCAACCAGGGAAATCCGGGGGAATCCGGGGGAATCCGGGGGAATCCGGGGGTTGCGAAGCCGCAAGCGGCTTGGGCGTGAGGTTATTCAGAAGACCCATTTGAAATTTGAGATTTGAGATTTGAAATCAGCGAATCAAACTCGAAACTCGAAACTCGGAACCCGGAACTCGGAACATGGAACCCGGAACATGGAACGACATTTCAAACGCACTCGTGGAGCTTGAAGGGTTCACGCTGATCGCGGGGAGCAAGGTGCTGCTCAAGGATGCCGCCGCCCGTTTTGAGCCGGGCAGGGTGACGCTCATCGTCGGCGCCAGCGGCGCGGGCAAGTCGCTGCTGCTGCGAACGATGGCCGGGCTGATGGATGATTCGCACCGCGAAGTGCAGGCCCGGGGCAGCGTGAAGATCGGCGGGCACGAAGTCATTCACGAGCGCGGCCCGCGCTCCGTCGGCGTGGTCTTTCAGCAGTTCGCCCTGTTCGATGAACTGACCCCTTCGGAAAACGTCCGCTTCGCCCGTGCCCACCGTGCCCGTGATCGCAAGGCTCTTTCAAGCGATGCCGACCCCGCCGCGATTCTCGCCGAGCTGCGCGTGCCCGTGAGCGTCCGCACCGGCGCGCTCTCAGGCGGGCAGCAGCAGCGGCTGGCCATCGCGCGAACGCTCACCTACAACCCCGAAGTCATTCTCTACGACGAGCCCACCAGCGGCCTCGACCGCCCGACCGCCGGGCAGGTCGCCGCCATGATCCGCTCCACGCACGACGCCCATCCCAAGACCTCGATCATCGTCACCCACGATTACGAATCGCTTTCCCTCATCGCCGATGCGGTCTATCTGCTCGATGCCAAATCGCAGTCGCTGCGGCTGATCGGGCGCGACAGGTGGACCTCGCTCAAGGACGAACTGGCGTCGCCGCGCGATCAGGAGGAAACGCAGACGGCAACCGATGGGGCGTGGATCAAGGAGCAAATGGCGACGCTTGGAAACAAGGCCGAATCGTTTCTCACCATCACCAGCCGCGCCCTCGAAGCCGCGCTGATGATGCCTGTGCGCCTCATTCCGCTGTGGCGCAGCCCCGCGTGGGGCGTGCGCTACCTGCTTCACTACCTCCGGCTGGTCAGCGGATTCAGCGCGTGGCTTTACGTCTGCATGATCGGCATCATCATCGGCTTCGTCACCACGCACTTCACCTTCAAGTTCATTCCCTACGCCGACTACACCGAACCCTTGATCATCGAAGACCTGCTCAAAGCGGTGGGCTACGCGCTCTACCGCATCCTGATTCCGATCTTCGCCACCGTGCTCATCGCGGCGCGGTGCGGCGCAGCCGTCGCCTCCGATGTCGGCGGCAAGACCTACGGCAAACAGGTCGATGCCCTGCGCTCCTTCGGCGCATCGCCCGATTCCTACCTCCAGACCAACATCCTTTACGCCTTCCTGCTGGGCGTGCCGTTTCTCACGGTGATGTGTTTCTTCGTCGCCCGCCTCACCAGCCTGATCGTCTTCACCGCCGCCTACCCCGACCTCGGCCCGGCCTTCTGGAGCCTGCACTTTCACCGCGAAATCGTCATGCCCGGCGATTTCCTCTACGTCGGCACCGGCTGGATGCTGGCGAAGGTCACCTGCTGCGCCGCGGGCATCGGCCTGATCGCGTATCACATCGGCGCACGCCCCAAGCACTCGAACCGGGCCGTCAGCGACGGCATCACCTCCGCGATCCTCTGGGCCACGCTCCACACCCTCATCGTCCACTTCGCCTTCGCGTTCGTGGAGTTCGAGAAGGTGCGGTGAGTGCGGGCAGGGAACGGGAGACGGGGGACAGGAGACAGGGGAAAGGCAATTGGTTATTATTTATTCGTTATTGCTTATTTCTTATTGAAGGAACGATGGACAGTGGCGAAGACTGCTCCCCCAATAAGCAATAAGCAATCATCAATAAATAATAACCAATTGCCTTTCCTGTCCCCTGTCTCCTGTCCCCTGTCCCCTACCGGACCGTCAGTTCTCCGGGCGGAATCGCCGCAGCGAAAGAAACCCGATCGGATTCGCAGTGGTTCCTTTCGTGGCCAGGTCGGCGAGGATTTCACCCATCACGCTCACGAACTTGAACCCGTGGCCGCTGAAGCCGCAGGCGATGGTCACATGGGCGTGCAGGGGATGGCGATCGACGATGAAGTGGCCGTCGGCGCTGTTGGTGTAAAGGCAGGTGTGCGCCGCCAGCAGCGGGCCGGCCGCATCGGGAATGTACCGTTCCAGGGCCTCGCGCACCTGCCGCACATCCGATTCGCGGATCGTGCGATCCACCGCATCGGGATCGCACGCTTCATCAGGCCAGTGCAGCGCCGCCTTGAAACCGGGATTGCCCATCGAAGGCGGCAACATCGGAAAGCCGTAATGCACCCCGCGGAAGTTTGCGCGGTCCTCCAGATCAAGGGCCCATGAAGGAAACGATCCCATCGCAAACCGTTCGGGCCTGCGTGGCCAGAACCATGTCAATGCCTGCCGGGTCACCTTCAGTTTGATGTTCAGGTCGGCCAACATGCGCGAAGCCCACGCGCCTGCGGTGATGATCAACGACCCGGCGCGGTAAGTCTCGTGCGCCGTCCGCACCTGAACGCCTGCGCCGTCGGCCTTCCAATCCAGCGCCGCTTCGTGGCCGCGCAGCACCGCGCCGTGGCGCATCGCCAGTTCCGCCTGCGTGGCGACCACCGCCTCGGGCAGCAGCAGGCCGGCCTGCGTTTCATGGAATGCGATGGTGTCATCAGGCACGCGAAACTGCGGGAACCGGAGCGACAGTTCCTCGCGGCTGATCAGTTCGTGAGGCAGGTTGTACGATCGGGCGGCCTGTATCGATCCGCCGACCAGCTCGCTTTCCGGCCGCCCAAGGTAAAGCCCGCCGGTGATGTGCAACAGCTTCTCACCCGACGCCTGCTCCAGTTCATCCCATCGCTCGTAGGCCCTGCGAAGCAATGCGACGTAATCGGGATGCTCAAAGTAAGCCAGCCGAATCATCCGGGAAAAACCGTGATGGCTGCCCCGGCTGTGCGGAATGGAAAACTGCTCAAGCCCCAGCACGCGAACCCCCCGCCGGGCCAGTTCACAGGCGGCGGCGGAACCCATCGAACCGACACCCAGCACAATGACATCGTAGGACGACATGAACGCATGGTAGCGAACAGGGCGTGCCCCTCTTTATGTGGCAGCGCAAAGCCCCCCCCGGAGGCCGGAGGCCGGGGGCCGGGGTTTGAAATTTTTGGGTGAGAAGTTTTGGGTGGGTGGCTGGGGCTGAAGGCTTTGCGCAAGCCCCGGCCCGGCGCGCCTTGCTGTGACAAACCGCCATCGCACACCTGCCGCGCGCCTGGGCCGGGGCTTCGCGGACTCAGCCCCAGCCACCCGACACCAGCCACCCGACAGCCACCCGACGGTTGTTCCATCGCTTGGATATTCGCTATACTGGTGATCGTCGGCAAGGGGTTCACAACCGGCGTCCCACATGCTTCCGGTTTACTCGCATGGCTCAAGACGACTCCCCCATTCTCGTTTACCGTGACGGTGAGATGCTCCGTGTCGGCTTTCGCACGAGCATTTTGCAGGGCGCCGTGCTGCCGCAGATGGAGGTCGATTTCGTGCAGGCCATCACCGGCGCCCCAAGCCCGCGCGTGCTGGTCGATTTCTTCGGCGTGGAGTATTTCCCCTCCACCGGCCTGGGCTGCCTCATCAGCATGCAGAAGCAGGTCAAGGACCTTGACGGTCAGATGAAACTGGCATCGCTCGCGCCGCATATCCGGGAGCTGTTCATGCTCTCGGGCCTGGACAAGGTCTTCTCCATCCACGCGACAGCCGAGGATGCGATCCGCAGCTTTGATTGACGGGGGACTTCTGAACAACCTCCGATGTACCGTGAACCAGGGATTGCTACGCCGCAAGCGGCTTGGACGTGAGGTTGTTCAGGAATCCCGACGGCCATCTCACCTCACGCCTGCCTGCCGAAGCAGGCTTCGTGCAGCACACTCACCGGATGCATCACGCGAAGGTCAAGCCCCAGCCGTTGGGCCTCGCTTTGAATCTGCATCGCGCAGCCCGCGTTGCCGGTGATGCAGACGGTCGCGCCGGTGTTCCTGATGTGCGCGACCTTTCGTTCGCCCAGTTGCATGGCCATTTCGGGCTGCGAGAGGTTGTAGGTGCCTGCCGCGCCGCAGCACATGTCCGACTCGGCCAGCGGGATCAGCTTCAGGCCGCGAATCCAGGCCAGCATCTGACGCGGAGGAGCGGTCACCTTCTGGGCATGGGCCAGGTGGCACGCATCGTGATAGGTGGCCGTGACGGGCATCTCCCGCGCGGGCATCGGAGGGGGGAACCGCACGAGCACTTCGCTGATGTCCTTCACCTTCGATGCGAACACCCTGGCGCGTTCCGCGTAGGCCGGGTCGTCGCGGAGGAACATGCCGTAGTCCTTGAGCTGTGCGCCGCAGCCGGCGATGTTGGTCACGATGTAATCGGGCGCCGGGTGTCCGGTGTCGGGTGTCGGGGAAAAGGCATCGACATTGAGCCGGGCGAAATCCGCGCCTTCGCGTTCGCGGCCGGCATGGTGATGAATCGCCCCGCAGCATTGCTGGGCCTTGGGCACGATGACATCGCAGCCGGCGTATTGCAGCAGTTCGATGGTCTGCCGGTTCACATGCTGAAACAGCACGCCGCCGATGCAGCCTGAAAGCAGCCCGATGGTCGCGCGCGGCTTGCCATCGACGGTGTTCGCCTTGCTCGCCGGGTGATGCTCGACGAGCGAACGCTCCCACAGAGGCCCCGATTCCGGCAGCATCTGCTGCATTTTTTGAAGCCGCGGCGGCAGCAGCTTCGAGAGCCGGGTGATCCACTTCCAAAGCCCCATCCTTTGCAGAATCCGCGCGGGCAGCACCGCCAGCTTCAATCGCAACGGATATGGAAACACCTTGAAAAACATCGCGTCGATCAGGTCATCCACCACCGTGCGGGCCTTGGCCGCGGCGGGCGGGCGCTCCGTGAAGGCGGCACGGGCGCCTTCGATCAGTTCGTGGTACTGCACGCCGGAAGGACACGCGGTTTCACAGGCCCGGCAATCGAGGCACAGATCCAGATGCTCCAGAACGGAAGCGGTCGCCTCAATGCGTCCATCGGCCAGACCCTTCATCAGATGAATGCGGCCGCGCGGGGAGTCGGCCTCCAACCCGTTCTGCGTGTAGGTCGGGCAGGCAGGCAGACACAAGCCGCAATGCACGCAATCCAGCGCGCGGGAATAAACGCGAGGATCAAGCTCAAGAGCCACATGCCCGGAGGGCACGGGAGCTGAAGCTCCCGTGCCTGTACCGGAACCAAGCCCCGATATCACCCGCGGACCCGTTGATGATGGCGTATGAATTGAACTCACTGGTGGCGCACTCATTGGGGAACCGTCATTTTCAACGCAGAAACCGTCCGGGATTGAGCAGGCCATGCGGGTCCATGATCCGCTTGAGATTCACGAGCACGGCATGGTCCGGCTGCGGCGGCCCGAAAGGATCGATGATGGCCGCGCCGCCTGGCCGAGCGTGCCAGATGCGCAGCCCACCGGTGGTTGCGAGCGTCGAGCGGATGGCGTCATCGAGGTCGATCGCGCCTGCCCCATCGATGTCGCCGCCGGTGAAGATGCAGCCATGCAGAGGCAAGGCATCGATGTGCAAACGATGATTCATTTGCGACCACCGCGCCAGCATGGCGGACACATGGCCGGTCATCGCGGGCGGAACGATGATCTTCACCACCGCCGGTGCGGTTCGGCGCCACGCGCCGCGGGTCATGCGTTCATGGCTATCCGCTTCCAATGTCGTATCGTTCGTGCCAAGCAGATGCACGCCGGGCAGCGTTTCCAGAAATGTTTCAAGTGATCGCAACTGCACCAGGCAGCCCGAACGCTTGCCGAAGTAGGCAAGATGCAGCGTCCACCTGCCATCGATGACGCCGGCGCGATCGCGGTGGAAGCGGTACGAAAGATGCGTCGGCTTGGCGTCGCTGAGCAGCAGATCGGTGCCGCGCTCATCAAGCGCCGCGGGATCATCCATCGAGAGTTCCACGGACAGCACATGTTCGGGGATCGCGTAGGTGCGCAGCGTGGCTTCGTGAACGACGCCCATTTCGCCGAGGCTGCCGACCATGAAGCGGGTGAGATCGTAACCGGCCACATTCTTCACCGTGCGGCCGCCCGCGTGAATGTCATTCCCTTCACCATCGATGTAATGAAGGCCCAGCAGCAGATCGCGCAGCGAGCCGTAGCCCACGCGAAGCGGTCCCCATGTGTTGTGGTGAATCGCCTCGCCCAGCGTGATGTCATCGTCGGCATCGATGGGGACGAACTGTTTCGTCGGCTTGAGGGATCGCTGAAGGTCGCCGAGGGTGATGCCCGCCGCGGCGCGGACGGTGAGATCGCTTGCGTAATGCTCGATGATTCCGCCGTTGGCCGGGTCGGCCTGTTGGGTGAGTTTCACGTGCATCACCGGCGGAGCGTGGCCCAGCAAGGCGTGGGCGATGCCGTAGTCGATCAGGGGCACACCATCCTTCCGCGCCTGCCGCACAGCGGCGGCGAGTTCGGATGGGTTTCGCGTCGTGACGCCGGATGTTGCCGTGGCCATGCTCATAGCGATGAATCCGAAAACGTCCAGCCGCTTCACACCTGCGTCAGCAGCGCCCCGCCCGCCTGATTTTTGACCGGTGTCAGCAGTTCGATCCGCAGGCGATCGCTGGGGATGTGCTTGCCATCGTTGAACCGCTGCTGCGGATCGAACGCCTTCTTGATTTTCTGAAACGCGGCAATGGTCGCGGGGTTGAACATCTTCGCCATCAGGTGGAGTTTCTCCACGCCCACGCCATGCTCGCCGGTGATCGTTCCGCCGATGGAGATGCAGTATTCGAGAATCTCCTCGCTCAGCCGCAGGGTGCGCTGCACCTCTTCGGGCTTGTCTTCATCGAAGAGAAGGATCGGATGAATGTTGCCATCCCCGGCGTGGAAGACGTTGGTGATGCGCACGCCATGTTTGCGGCCGAGTCTGCCGACCTCTTCCATCACCGCCGGAAGCATGGAGCGCGGCACGCACGCATCCTGCGTGCAATAGCTGTGGCTGATGCGGCCGATGGCGCCGAAGGCTTTTTTTCTTGCGCTCCAGAGTTCCGCCCTTTTCCCGGCATCGGCGCAGAGGTTGATGTCCCGCGCCCCGTTGCCTCGGGCGATCTCGACGATGAGCGCCATCTGCTCATCGAGCATCTGATCGACGCCATCGACTTCCAGCAGCAGCAAAGCCTGGGCATCGGTGGGGAAGCCGAAGTGGAAGGCATCCTCGACGATGCGGATCATTTCGCCGTCCATCATTTCCATTGAGGTGGGCACGATGCCCGAAGCGATGACATCCGCGACGGTCCTGCACGCATGTTGGGTGGTGTTGAACACCGCATAAAAGGTTCGGAAATGGCGGGGACTGGGCACCAGCCTGCACCAGAGCCGGGTGACGATGCCGAAGGTGCCTTCCGCTCCGCACAGCAGTCCGGGCAGGTCGCCGCCGATGCCATCGCACATCCCGCTGATCCGCGTGGTGAACACGGAGCCGTCGGCGAGAACCATCTCCACACCCAGCACATGATTCGCGGTGACGCCATGCTTGAGCGTGTTGATGCCGCCCGCGTTGGTGGCGTAGTTGCCGCCGATGGTGGAGGCGCGCTGGCTCGATGGATCGGGTGAAAAACGAAGCCCGGTGTAAGCCACTCCATCGGAGAGCGCAAGGTTCCGCACCCCGGCCTGCACGACCGCGAAACGATTGCGCACATCGACATGCTCGATGCGATTCATCTTGCTGGTCGTCAGCAGCACGCCTTCACCGTAGGCCACCGCCGACCCGGCCAGCCCCGTGCCGCTGCCGCGCGGAATGATCGGCAGATCAAACTCGCCTGCCGCCTTCACACACTCCACCACCTGATCAGTCGTCGTGGGAAACACGACGCACGTCGGCAGCCCCTTGGCGATGGGAAAACCATCGCACTCATAGACGAGCATCTGATCGCGGCTGGAAATGACGTTCGCCTCACCCACGATGGCGCGAAAGCGATTGATGGCCGCATGTTCACTGACGCTCAGACTCATGAGGACATGGTAGGTGGAAGCCGAGCGGGTGAAAAGGGAACAGGGACGTGTCCTTCGCCTCATCGTGTCAAGGCATATTTGCGAAGCGCCTGCGCCACGCCGGCGTCATCGTTCGTCGGGCAGACGAAGTGGGCCGATCGGCGGACTTCCTCCCAGGCGTTCTGCATGGCGACGCCCAGCCCGGCCCAGGCGAGCATGCCCATGTCGTTGGGCGCATCGCCGATGGCCATGACCCCCTGCCGCGGAACGCCGTAGCGCGCCGCCACTTTCTCCAGCGCGGTTGACTTGTCCACACCGCCCCGCACCACCTGAAGCAAACGCAGATCGCTGAACGAAAAACCCACTTCACCGGCAAGCTTCGCCTGAAGGGACATCTGAATGCCGCCCAGCACATCGCTGGCGCCCACGAACATCACCTTGGTCACCGGCCGGTGCAACACCTCGGCGAGCGGACCGGCGGGGTTTTCGATATCCGCCGCCTGCACCGGGGGCTGCACCGGCGGCTGCAAATGATTGCCCGTTCCAGGCAGCGACACCCCGCCGCCATCGGGACCGGCTGCGCTTTTCGCCCGGTTGCGAACCGTGTCGGTGTAGCAGTGGCCATCGACTTCAACCGCTGCGGCGACGCCGGGCTCGACGGACCGCGCGACCTCGATCACCTTGCCCGCCAATTCGCCATCCATCGTTTCGTGAATGATCACCGCCTTCTTCAACGGATCGAAAACGAGCGCCCCGTTGTGCGCGATCAGCACCGTCTCGAGGCCCAGCGCATCGTAGATTTTCATCATGCTGCGCGGCGCCCGTCCGGAACAGAGCACCACCTTCACGCCCTTTTCGGTCGCCTCCATGATCGCCTCGGCCGAGGGGGCGCAGATCGAGCCGTCGCTGCGCAGCAGCGTGCCGTCGAGGTCGATGGCGATCAGATCGACGGGGTCCGCCGACAGCGGGCGGTCATCATCCTCTTCATGCTTCCAACCCATGTGGACCGATTCCTTGCCGAAGATTATGCGAAAGCAAGACGTGCGACAAACGCTTTCCGCCGAATCATCAGGGCCGTTTGATTCCTGGTTGACGTGCGGGCTGAAATCACAAATCACAATCGCCAAATCTCAAACAAGCTCCAATTCCAAAGGAAAAAAGCGGAAAGAATACGCGATCCGAATTCCTTGTTTTTCCGATTTTTCGCACTTTGGAGCTTGTTTGGAACTTGAGCTTTGTCATTTGGAGTTTCCCAACAAAGATGCTTCGGAGAACCAAACGCCCTGACCGAATCATGCCGGCAGGTCGGCCACAAATTCATACATCCCGCCACCGGAGCGGCGAAGGCATCCGCGGGCCGCCAGTTCCACCCAGACCTCCATCGCCCACTCGCGCGGCGGCTCGATGGCGGCGATCTGTCCGGGGCCGCCTTTGCTCATCGGATCGCGCAGGTCGATGTGCGATTCCTCATCCAGCCGCACCAGTTTCAACCGGCGCTTGAAGCCCTTCAGCGCCGCCCGCAACGTCGCATCGTCGATGGTGGAACCGCTCAATTGCGACGGGTCCACGGCGGCGGAGGCGCGCAGTTCAACGATCGTTTTGGCCAGAGCCGCCACATCCCGCGCCGCCACGAGATTGTCCAGATGGCCGCCCGCCGCCGGGGTCTTTTTCAGCAGCGCGTAAACCTGCTTCCACTGTGCCGTGGCCCGGCGAGGGTCGGGAAAAGCCTCGATGGCCGCGAGCAACTGATCCGCCTGGGTGAGATCGATGGAATCGGACATGGGCGCAAGTGTAACGCAAGCCGGTTGACGCTGCGGAACGGAGTCCTTCAAACCTCAGGGCAATCGCATGTAAGCGGCGGTTTCCACCTCTCCCCCAGGGAGAGGTCGGCGAGGCTCTGCGAGCCGGGTGAGGGGAGTTCGACGATTGCTGTTTTGTCGAAAATCCTGCCCTCACCTGTCTCAATCGCCCCGCTGCGCGGCGATTGAGACTGTCCTCTCCCCCAGGGAGAGGGCCAAGAGTCAAGCCCCGGGGTACATGCGATTGCCCTGCTTCAAACCTGAGCGTCGCCTGCCCGGCCTCGATTCCGCCTGGCAATCACCTCGTTTCACTTCCATATTCCTCACCGCCGCTAACGGACCCCATCGCGCCCGTCGATGAAGCAGTCAGGGGCTGCCACGCCCCCGATGCGGAGACGATGCGATGCTGCGATTCTTCCAATTGAGAACCCGTCATCAGGGCGCACCGGCCCTCCGCTTCATGGCGCTGCTCATGCTCGCATCGCTGCCCGGCTGCACCGCTGGCCGATCCCCGACGCCGCTGGCCATGATGGGGGCCACCGCTTCACCGGCGTATCGCCAGGACGCGACGGCTTCGCAACCGATGGCTGAGGAAGCCGCCGAGGCAACCCGAGGAGTGGACTACGATTTTGTCCCCTCATTCACCGCCACCTGCCGGCCCGATCATCAGTTCACCCATCTCGACCTGGCGCTGGCGTTTGTCGATGCCCGGCCCTCGGTGACATTTGATTTCCTCCCCATGTTCGGCAGCACGGCGGCACCCCCGATCCCCACGGCACCCCCGGGACGACCCGCTCCGTTCGAGTTGCAGGTGAATACGACCGCCGATGCGGACACGCCTTGATCCAAGAGCCGCGACTCAACGAGTCGCGGAGATCAACAGCCTGAAGGATGGGAAATCGCGCGGTTGATGATCGTCAACCATCTGAGGACCTACGTATTTCGGCTCATGTACCGAATGTGGTGTCAAGCCCGATGGCGAGGCTTGGCGAGCCGTCGGGGTATCGGCGCCGCGCACAGAATACCCCGACGGCTCGGCGGCCCTCGCCATCGGGCTTGGCGCCACGGCGGGTATATGAGCCCGTATTTCAAAGCGTTTCATCACCATGAGACGCGCACCCCTTCAGGCTGTTCACGTCCGCGACTCGTTGAGTCGCGGCTTGTCGTTGCCGGGCAGAAACAGGCCCATGAACAGCCAGCCGGTCAGGGCGCCGGCGGTGTAAGCCAATAGATCCGTCGCATCCGGCATCGCCCCATCCTCTCCGCTTTGAAGCGGAGCCGCTGCGCGGTCCAGCCCGCCCTGCATCACTTCGATCGCACCGCCCACCAGCAGGCACGCGACAATCGGCGTCAGCCAGGTGAACCGCCGCCCCATCGATGAAGCTGATGCTTCGTCTTCATCCCTCATCGGGGAATGCAGCCCCCATCGCAAAAGCAATCCCAACGGAACAAAGAGCAGCGCGTAGTGCGTGAGGTTGGTCAAAGCCTTCCACTCGCCGGCGTAGTAGTAGTTGACGAAGAGACCATCGGTCATGCCGCTTAGTTGCTGCCCGATGAGCTTCGCATCCCAGTTCACCCGCCAGGGCGGCGCGAGCAGGGCGAAGAGCAAGGCTGCATGAACAAAACAAAACGCCAGCGCGACCAGCGGACGGCGGGGATGGGGCCAGTTCATGCCGATGCGCCAGGCTGCGTTTTCATCGAGCGCCTTCAGCGCCAGGCGGGCGCCCAGAAAACCGCCGAGGGTGCGCACGGGCAGGTTCATGAGATCGACCACCCCGTTGACCATGAAGAGCTTGATGAACTCGATGGCGGCGGCATAGATCAACACCAGCGTCGCCGCCGCGGCGGGCGTGCGCCGGCTGCGTTGCGGATCGCAGAGGATGGGCAGCCTGTCGCCGTGAAGGCAGGCCAGCATGCCCACGGCGAGGAAGCCCGCCAGATCGCGCACCACCCGGCCCCAGGCCATCGCGCCGCCGGAGAGCAGATCGCCTCCGAAGGAGATGGATTTGACCTTGTCCAGAATCCTGCCGGGCGACAGGGTGAAATCCATCGGCAGAATGCAGAAGAGAAACAGGCCGACGGCATAAAGCTGAAGCAGCCGATGCCTGGCCACCACGGTGCCCGCCTGCGACCGAATCTGCGCCAGCCGCGACATGACCCCGTGCCCGATCAGCAGCCAGACGCCGATGCCGATCAGCCCGCCCAGATGCTCGGCGATCAGATCGTTCCACGACACCGTGCGCGGCGGATACCACAGTTGCCGAAACTCGATGCCCCACGCCAGCAGCGAACAGCCCGCGGCGACGACCACCGCCCCGGCCAGCGCCACCGCCTTGGATCGCCGGCCCAGCGCCAGCACGGACATCCCCAGAAAACCGATCGGCACAAACAAGGCGATGTTGGCCACGAAGTCCGCCCGGCGGTTGGGGTTGTCGGCCACGTTGAAGCTTTCCATCGACTTGAACTTCTGCCACGCCTGAGCCATCGGCAGCGGCTGATAGTTGAGCGGCACCATCGAGGCGTGCCAGGTCATCGCCACGTAAATCAGCAGCAACAGGGCCAGATGCCAACGCCAGCTTGATGGCGGATCATTCAGCGGCGAAGCGGGCCTCGGAGACGATGACGAACCGGCAGGCGTCGAGGACCGCAATGATCGCACCCGCTGCGGCAACATGACCGCTTCAGCGACGGTTGCCTCCCGCACCGGAGCGGCTTCGATGGGCGTGACAACCTTGGGCGTCGCTGGCTGATGTTCCGTTGAAGGTTGCCGTCGGCGAGGCGGCGGCGCGATCGGACTTGCATCCTGTTCCAACTGCTCCCGAATACGCCGGGCAACATCCTCGCGGATCAAACCGGTCCGGGGATCGATGGGCAGCGCCTCCCACTTCTCCTGGCCTTGTGATTCAACAGGCTCGGCGGCAACCGGCTGGCTCGCCGTGGGAGCAGGCGGCAACACGGCGGTCGGCGCGGCGGGCATCGCAATGGGTTTCGATATTTCGCTTGTCGCGGGGCCTGACGTTGACGCCGGCGTTGGTGTTGTCATCGGCTTATGCGGCAATGGCGCCGGCTTGTCACCCGCAGCGATGCCGGTGTGTTGTCCGGTCTTTTTCCTCCACGGCCACAGGTCGGCCACGGATCCCAGCCAGTGCAACTCCGTCGAGATGGGCTTCAACATGACGCCGTTGAATGCGGCAAGTCGCATCAGCCGCGAACCCAGCGCGATGCTGACGGCGATCGTGATGCCGTACAGCACGCACCAGCGAATGAAATGAAGCGGCAGAGGCTGATTCGCGCCGCCGCCCAGCCCGTCGATCCACTGGCCCGGTCCCGCCGCGTAATGTCCCCACTTCAGCGCCAGGCGGTAACAGACAAAGGAACATGGCAGGCACAGCGCCGCCACCACCCAGGGGAGCGGGCCGTGCAGCCATGATGAGGCTTCAACCGGGTCGGAGTCGCCGGCTTCCCATCGCTCGGCACGATGCACCGCCGCGACGCAGGGCGACGCCGCCGCCAGGGCGATCAGCAGAAACATCAGCCCGGCGAAAAACTCGCCGACCGGCAGCCCGATCACAAAATCCTCCGGCGTCGGCCGGGCGCTGCCGACGGCCAGAAAGAACGGCTCGTAGAGCACCGCGCCGATCACCACCACGATGGCGCTGTGAAGCAGCACCCGCCCCGCGCCGCGCCGCGCCTGCTCCCCGCCCAGCCGGGGCCGGCGATCCAGCAGCATCATGCAGGGCATCAGCGCCACGGCCACGGCGATGCCGATGGCGCAGCAGTGCGCCACCGTCTGCACGAAGGGCCGAAACGTCTCATACCCCAGCCCCGGCGACGACGCCAGCCGCAGCAGCCACGCCGCCATCCAGAGCAGCAACCCCATCATCAAACCGACGGCAAACACCACCAGGGCCGTGACATCGATCCGCCTGCCCACGACCCAACGCTGCGCAAAACCCGCCACCCCCACCACCATCGCCACGGCCAACACGGTCATCGCCAACGCCAGCCCCGCCCGCCACAGCGAGACGCCGCCGCCGACCTGCGCCAACGAAAACAACCCCGGCCACTGGGCCGGGAACGCCATCGGCATGTTGAACATCTGCTGACCTGAAACATTCATGACTCAGGTCATCACTCCTTCTCATTGGTCGTGGTGGTCCGCACCGGGGCGCGATCCTTGTCGATCGACTTCGATGATCCCTTCTCCTTGACATCACCGCCTTCCTGTTTCAGATCGACCGGCAGTGCATAAGGAAGTTTGGCGGCCTCCATCTGCTTCTTGAATTGCGCTTCCTCCACAATCGCCACATGTCCATCGGCATAGGCCACGACACGTTTGCCATCAATCGTGTGGATGGTCGCGGCAAGAGGAACCTCGAATTTCCCCAGTTTCGGATCGATCGCTTTGCTTCCAAAGAAACTGTAAGGTTGCCCCCAGGGATCGTTGCCGATTTTTCCGCCGTGGTAGGGTTCCAAATCTTTCAGGCTCGCCGGTGGTTTGCGGGCGTTGTCGATGAGGTAGGAGATGTACGCAATCGCAATCTGGTGCAAGTCGCTGGATGCGACGGCGCGCCTGGCGGCGGTGGTGCGAAGCGCCGGCCGCGCCGGCGGCGGAGCGACAGGAGCCGGCTCATCGATGCCGATGCCTGGCTCGGCGAATTCGTCGAAGCGATGAACCGAACGGGCCTCCATCCAAGAGGCCATGCCCAGCACCGGCAGGCCCGAGGCGGCGCCGGCCATCGGCAGCGAGGTGCGCGATTCCGACAGCACGCCGTCACTCACCCGCGACATCGTGGCCGTATCCGGCGACAGATGCGGCAGGATCGCCGAGGCCGTGGGCAGCGCGGTGATGTCCATGTCGAAGCCGTCGCGCTGCAACTCGCCAAGGGCCAGCGAAGCAAGACCATAGGCCAGCGGATAGGCCTTCTTGAAAAGCTCCGGCGTGTCGAGATAGGTGATCACCGCCGGCGTGTTGCCCTTGGCGAAAAGCTCCTTCACCTGCGGCACATCGGCGAGCGTGCCCGCCTGCGGCCTGGCGGTGCGCTCCAGATAGGAACGGACCATCTGCGGATAAGGGGCGATGATGAACCGATCCTTCGTCAGACACCACGCAGGCGAGACGACCCATTCCTGGCCAACCGGGTTGATGTAGCGAATCTTCTGATCGCCCAGTTCCAGCGTCTTGATTTCAAAACGACGCCAGCGCAGCTGCTCCGGGTCCACGCGGCCGGGGCGGTTCCACTCGGCATCGAAAAGTTTTTCGAGTTGCTCGATGACCTTTTTCGCCTTGGCCGCGTCCTTCACCTGTGCGACACCGGTGAGGCCGGTGATGAGCAGGCCGCCTTCGCCGGGGGAGTTGTAGATGGAGAAGACATCGCCGATGGAGGCGAACAGGTCCTCCTTGAACCGGAAGCCCAGTTCCTCCTCGGCTTCCTTCATGTCGCGCATGATTTCCTCCTTGGCGCGCGGCTCGATGGCGCCGATCAGTTCGATGATCTGATCGAAGACGGAGGCGGGGTTGGCCTTGAGCAGGAAAGCCAGATCGGCGTCGCGCGGCACATCGGCCAGGTCCGCCGGGGTGAGGCCGGCTTTGGGAATGAGATCGAAAAGACCCCTGGCATCCGCGGCGGCGGCGACGAAGGAGCGGTTGACGAACTTCGCGTCATCAAAGCCTGTCACCGCGGCGAAGTATTGCATCTTGTCGATGCCCAGCGCGGCCATCGTGCGGTCGAACTGCCGGCCGGCATCGGGGCCGCCCAGCATTTCGGAGGCGAGCATCGGGCCGAACTGTTTCAGCAACGCGGCGACGTTGACATAGGAAAGCGAGGAATGGCGAGGCAGGGCGAGCCGCTTTTTCACATCGGTGAGCCAGGCCGGCGCCTTGCCGGTGTTCAGCGCGGTGCGCAGGCGGCCTGCCGTCTCCTTTCCGACGGCGATCATGAGGTAGTCGCCTTCAAAACCCCAGGCGATCAGCGGCATCTCTTCGGGCAACGGCAGGCGGCGCAGGCCGCCTTCGTTGACGGGCATGATCGTCACGTCAGCGCCCAGTTCCTTCACGAGAATGGATTCGAACGCCTCCAGCGCCTTCTTCGCCGCCGCCGCTTCCTTGCCGAAGTTCACCACCAGGCCCGCTTCAACGGCCGGCGTCTCCGCAAAAGGATCCAGCTTTGAAAGGTAAATCGTTGCAGGCCGCAGCAACGTCTGCTTGATGAGCAGATGTCCATGCTTGATGAGCGCCTTGGCCTCTTCATCATTGCGGGCTTCGCGGTTGAGCGCGCCGAGGATGCCCTCCTCGATTTTTCGGAGCATGAACTTCACCTGCGGCTCGGCGAGCAGCCGTTCGGTTCCGTTGCCGCTGTTGGGATCAGCGGTGGCCGTGCCCGCCCAACTGAGATAGACCAGCGCCTGCTCCGGCGCGACCTGTGACATTTTGGGATCCTCCGCCTCGGGCGGCAAGCCCACGGGCAGATTAAGCCCGCCGCCGAGCAGCACGACCATCAACAGTTCCATCAAGCCGGGGCCGCCAAATGCCATCATGAGACACCTCCATGTCAATCGTTGAATGAGAAAGGACCTCGGAACATGATTGGATTATCGTCATCCTGGCGTCAGCCGCAAGGAGAAGCGAAGCCCAAGGCAGGGGCGTTTAATTCTCGGCACCCACTCTGTCGGAAGCTCCAAATGACAAATTTCAAAATCCAAACAAGCTCCAAGAAAAAACGCAATCAAACAGAATCCGGATTCTGATCGATTTTGCCTGCTTCGGCTCGCTTTCGAGTTTGTTTGAGATTTGGATTTTGTGATTTGGAACTTCTGCTTCCGGTGATGGGACGGAAAATTAAACGGCCCTGAACCCCAATGCCTCGCGCGGATATATTGCAACATTCACCCCCACGCAGCCGAGCCTTCGCCATGCTCCATCGCCCTTTCATTCTCGCGGTCGCCTGCCAGGTGATGCTTGCATCCATCGGCTGTGAATCACCGGTGAAAAGCACATGGCAGGACTGGACTCATGTGAGCGGGCAGGCGGCCGTTCAAGATGCGCTGCCGCGCGTGGCTCCGCCTGCGATGGGGGCGGTGGCCTTCGTGCCCGGCTATGGTGAAGGCGATGGTGCGCGCGTGGGGCCGGGGTATGACCTGGCGATGCGGAACCCCGATTTCCCGCGCACCCACATCGCCCTGATCACGCTTGACCTGGCCAGCCCGCATCATCGCCTTCGCCTTCACTGGACCGGGCCGCTGGCCAGCGAGGCGCCGCAAGGCCCGTGGCGGTCGTGCCCCGGCCGGGGCAAGAACGGCGCCGACTGCGATGATGTTCGAGTCAGCAACACGCTCGATTCCTACTGCACCCCCAAAGGCACCTTCCGCATCGCGGGGTTTTCGGATCACCTGAACCGCGCCTTCACCTGCCACTATGCGACGTGGGTGATTCACGCGCCCCGCTACATCGCCATGCACTCGCATGGCGACATCGCAACGACGCCGCGCTCGGAGGGATGCATCAGGCTGACGAACGATGTCGCCAAACTGATCCACAACAACAGCCTGGCGGGAACGACGCTGATCCACATCGGCGGGCACTGGGCGGGTGGGTTCGATTGAGCGCAAAGGCACGGGACCTTGAAGGTCCCGTGCCATTCAATGCCTATAATCAAATGATGAACACCTCCATTCGCCGGGCTTTGATGTGGCTTTGTTTCGGGTTGCTGATCATGGGCAATCTGATGCTCGATGTTCCGCGACCTTCATTGGCCGATGACGCTTCCGCCATTGAATCGCCGGCGGGCGATCCTTTGCCGGCTGTCGCTTCCAAGCCGCCGCCGCTGATCGTCCGTCACGGCGCGATGGCGCTGCCGGCAGGCGGGAAAATTGCGATCATCCCGGTGCATGGCACGATCTACGGCTTCACCGTCGAGAGCATCAAGCGGCGCGTCGAACGCGCCATCGCCGCCGGCGTCGATGTCATCGTCTTCGAAATGAACACCAACGGCGGCATGCTCGACAGCGCCCTGGAAATCTCCAAGTACATCCGCGCCCAGATCGAACGGCCCGACCGCACCCGCGTGCCCACCATCGCATGGATCAACGACAAGGCCTATTCCGCAGGCATCCTCATCTCCTCCGCCTGCGGCCACATCGTCATGTCACCCGCCGCCGCCACCGGCGACTGCGCCCCGATCTCCATCCTGGGCAACAATCTCAACCCCACCGAACGCGCCAAGGCCCTGAGCCCGCTGCTCACCGAATTCCGCAGCAACGCCCAGGACAACAACTACCCCTACGCCATCTTCCACGCCATGTGCGTGCTGGGCGTCAAGCTCTACCTGGTCGAACACAAGACCGAAATCGACCCGATCACCGGCGGCCCCAAACGCGCCATCGTCAACCAGATCGATCACCAGATCATGGTCGATGGCAAATCGCGCAGCAGCCTGGCCGGGGAGGTGGGCAAGCTCTTCGGCGTGGGCGGCGATGAGCATGAAGACGTCACCAAGGTCGGCCTCGCCAGGCGCGATGTCGCCACCGATGGAGATCGCGGACAGTGGAAACTCATCGAGGAGGTTCACGACGGCTCGACGCTGCTGACCGTGGGCACGAATGACGCGGTGAAGATCGGGCTTGCTCTGCCCGGCACGTTTCTCAAGGATGCGGACATCGAGACGTTTCTCTCCGCCTCGGCGGTCTATCGCGTGGATGAAACCTGGTCGGAAACGATGGCGGGCTTCCTGGTCTCGCTGCCGGTGCGGGCGGTGCTGATCGGCATCTTCATCATCTGCACGGTGATCGAAATGATGGCGCCGGGCATCAGCGTGTTCGGCATGGTGGCGGCGGGGGCGCTGATCCTGCTGATCGTTTCGCCGATGCTGGTGGGCCTGGCCGAGGTGTGGCATCTGCTGCTGTTTTTCGTGGGGTTCCTGATGCTGCTGGGCGAGATTTTCATCACGCCCGGATTCGGGGTGCTGGGCATCGCCGGCATGATCGCCATGCTCACGGGCATCATCCTCGCCGTGGTCCCCACCACCGGCCAGGGACCGGTGCCGCTGCCCGCGCCCGAAATGATGGCCACGCTCCAGCAGTCGGCGCTGTGGACCCTGGTGGGGCTGATCGTCGGCGGCGTCGGGCTGTTCTTCGTGGTGAAACACTACGGCCAGATCCCGCTGTTCAACCGCATGGTCCTGAGCGCCTCGCAGCCCACCCGCGCCAATGTGCAGGACGCCCTGCCGCACCGGGAGCACGGCCACGGCCACCATCAGGATGAGAATGAAAACGAATCGATGGAGCGGCCCGAGCAGCACCCGGCCATCGCCGCGGCACGCGAGGCGATCGCCGGCGATGAGATGGCGGGCATGACCGTGCGCGTCGGCGATGAAGGCCGGGTGATGGCGGAACTCAAGCCGATGGGCAAGGCGATGATCCACGATCGCGTGATGGATGTGCAGAGCACCGGCGGCTTCGTCGAAGCCGGCAAGCGCGTGCGGGTGGTGAAGATGATCGGCAGCCGCCTGCTCGTCGAGGCCGTCGAGCCGTGACTCAACGAGTCGCGGACGTGAACAGCCTCAAGAGCGGTCAGGAATACCAACACCGGCGGAACTCGAACACGACAGGCATCACACTTGGCAACGGGGCGAGAACCGCGCGATGGACGCTGATCATCCGCCGCGAGAAGAACCCCTCTTCAGGCTGTTCACGTCCGCGACTCGTTGAGTCGCGGCTCTGGTTCTGAGCAGCAATCGAAAAATTTCCCTTCCCTCGCGGCCTGCGTCGGATAAAATAGAAGCAGTTGCGAGACCCGGTTCTGAGCGAAATCAATTCATGCCAACGCGGGCGTATGGACGCTTGCAGGATGAGCCCAAGGTCGCTTGCATCAATCGCGTTTCGCAGATTTGAATCGGAGACGGCCCAAGGGCCGCAAACGAGGCGATCCGTTGCCGGCAGCGAACGCAACCAATGACGGTCGAACGGCGGCACGATCAACGCCGTTCACTTAAACCCGTCGCTGCCCCGGCACATGACTGCCTCGTTTTTTGTTGCGCCGCCCAAGGTAAAAGCATATGGCGGGAGAGCGGAAGCCTCCGGCTGGGAGGGCGAGGCTCCGCCGGGAGCCGTTCTCCGCCGGGAGGGCGAGGCTCCCGCCGAGCCGTTCGTTTGCGAAGCCCGTCCGCGG
>CAZYPK010000067.1:0-25710 GCA_964649195.1 uncultured Phycisphaeraceae bacterium | reverse complement strand
ACGGGCTTCGCAAACGAACGGCTCGGCGGGAGCCTCGCCCTCCCAGCGGGAGCCTGCCCTCCCGGCCGGAGGGTTCCGCTCTCCCGCCATATCCTTTTACCTTGGACGACATCAAAACTTTCTTGCGGTTGCCTCGCGCTTCGTGGTATGATGTTACGTTCCTGCGGGCTTTGCGGATTGCGTTTGAAATCATTTCCTCGCACTGACGCCCCCGGTGGTGAGGGATGCACGAAACATTCGGCCAGGAGTTCCAACCATCAGCGGCAAGGCATCGGGGCGGATCGGAGAAGCTTCGGATCGAGAAATTGTTCATACCTTTTCATTGTCGGTTTGGTTTCGATTCCGACACGCAACCCCGCTGACCGACGAACTCCAATGCCGCATGTATCAACGAAACGCCGCGATCGAAAGGTCGCGGCGTTTTTTTGTCCGATGCCGGTTCTTCGCCCCGCTACAATCGAGGGGACATGGAACTGCACGTGCTCAAACAGGCCGGGGGCAGGGCGACACCCGAATCACTGGTGCGATCGATCAAGCGCGCCGACGCCATCCTCGCCAGGCCCATCGCCACGGAAACCCCTCTCGAAGGCGCCACGGCATACACGGCCACGCGGTACCCGGCCATCGCGGCGGCCAATGGCGCGCTGGATGTGCGGCTGACAGCGGGCGCCGATGCGACCGCCATACTCGATGAACTGGATGCTCATTTCAAACAGGCCGGCGTCGATTGCCTTGCCCTCGAATGCAGCGACATGGCCTGGCCCGTTGAGTTGAAGCCGTTGCTGCCACGGCGCGGCTATGAACCGATCAGGCGGCATGTCCTTCAGCTCATCCGCCATCAGCCTGCCGAGCCTTCGCCGCTGGTGCAGGTCATCCCCGGCCGCGCCGCCTACGGCGAGATTCAGCGGCTGTATCACGACCACGCGCGCGAGCGGTTGCTCAGCGAAACCCACGCAAAACAACATGCGGACGCCATCATCGATCAGCTTGATGAATCCCGCATCGACCTGTTCCTCGCCCGCAGGGGGCGCGTTCCGGTGGGTGCGGCAAGCCTGCTGACGCTGGGGAATGTCGGCGTCATTCTCGACGGGTTCGCGCTGGCCGGTGATGCGGATCAGCAGGTCTGGCGGACGCTTTGGGCCCGCATCATCGATCATTGCCGGCGGGCGCAGTTTGAGCAGGTGATCGTGCGTCTGGATGAAGGCGATGGGCGGGCTTCATTGTTTGAAGCGATGGGTTTCGTGCAGGTTGCCGTTTACGAGAGCTATCGCCGGATCGCGCGTTGATTGTCTTGCATGGCACGGGTCATGCGTGGAAAGCAGGGTTTTCTGATTTGCCCAACAGGATCATCATGAACGAATCGACTTCTTCGGATCATGTTTCACTGGCGGCGTACCTGCGGGAGCGCGATCAGCCTTGCCCGATCTGCGGCGTGAATCTGCGCGGGCATCGGGAGGCGACGTGCGGCAAGTGCGGGCATGTGCTGTCGGTCGGGGCGATGATGGCTTCGCGCGGGGCCAGGACGCAGGTGCCGGTGCTCATCGTCCGGGTGCTGAGCCTGATCGCGTTTGGCGTGGCGGGGTATCTGGCGGCGAACAGCCTGACGAACAGCCAGCCGGCGGGCTGCGCGCCGGGCGTGGGCTGCGGCGAGGTGCTCAGCAGTCCGTGGTCGAGTCTGTGGGGGCTGCCGGTGAGCGTGCCGGGCGTGGTGGTTTATTTCTCGCTGTTTCTGCTGACGTTTCACCTGTCGCCCAGTCAATCGGATCACCATCGCCGCGTGGCATGGTCGCTGTTTGTCGCGCTGGCGGCGCTGGCGGGGCTGGCGGCGGTCTGGTTCATTTATCTGCAACTTTTCATCATCAAATCAATCTGCCCCTACTGCATGATCGATCACGCCTGCGGTCTGCTCATCGCGGCGCTGGTTCTCTACAGCGCGCCGCTGGGGCGCGGTGAAATGCTGGAAGATGGCCGGCGTTCGTCATTCATGCTCTCGGCGGGACAGGGCGGCGGGATCATCGCCGCGGCGGGGCTGGCGATGGGGCTGTTCATCGTGGCGCAGGTGATGTTTCCCGCGCCGACCCATCGCATGTTGGTGACGCCCGTCGGCCACGGCGCGCCACCCGCGGGCCATGGCGGCAAGGCGGTGGACATCGACGACAAGCCGGTGACGATGAAGGATGATGCGACGAAGGACGCGCCATCCAAGGATGGTGCGGTCACGATCGTGCCTGCAACCCCTGACGACAAGCCGCAGTCATTGACGCTGCTGCCGGGGACCGAGCCGCATGTTTTTGTACGGCTTCCGCGGGCCAAGGTCGAAGGCGGCCTCGTTCGATTTCAACGCGAGGCGATGCCTGTTCGCGGCAACATCAACGCCAGGGTGATGCTCGTCTGCATGGTGGATTACACCTGCATGCACTGCCGGGCGCTGCATCATCTTTTCGACAAGGCATGGGCCCGCTACGGCGATGACCTGGCTTTCATGCTGGTGCCGATGCCGCTGAATCCGCAGTGCAATCCGTACATCGATTTCGCCGATCTGCGCCATGAAGCCGCCTGCGATCTGGCCCGGTTGTCCCTTGCGGTCTGGAAGGCGGATGCGGTGAAGTTCGCCGCGTTTGATGACTGGCTCTTCGAGCCGGAGAAGGCCCGCACCGCCGCTCAGGCCCGGGCCAAAGCGGAGGAGCTGGTCGGCAAGGAGCCGCTCAAGGCGATCTTCGACAGCGGCTGGCCTCACGAACAGGCGCTCAAGCACGTTCGCCTGTACGACATGGCGGGCACGGGCCGCATCCCCAAGATCATGTTCGGCAACATCCGCATCGAAGGCGCCATCCAGGAGGCCGATCTTTGGAACTGGCTCGAATCCAGGGAAGGCCCCGGACTCACACCGATCAAACGGTGAAGCCGGAGTTCGGGATAAGCGTGTGAGCCGCGACTCAACGAGTCGCGGAGGTGAACGACAAGAATGGAGTGACCATCGCGCAGCGGATCACGAGATGCGAAAACGACCGGGCACTGATCGAGGCCGAAATCCTGAGTTTCGGATAAGAACGGTGATCGGCCACGACATACCGCCGCTTCGCGGCTGAGACGATTCGCCGTTGCACGGCTCTGATTCTTGGGAATCCTGAACAACCCCCGGTGTACCGTGAACCAGGGGATTGCTACGCCGCAAGCGGCTTGGACGTGAGGTTATTCAGGAGTCCCTCTCGTGATTCTTCACGATTTTGCGGATGCCGCCATTGCAATTTCATGGGGACCTCGTTATTTTGGCCTTTGATTCCGCCGTTGGTTCCGCTTCATTGATTGAGTTCTGGCACAGGTGATCGCACCGAAGGATTTCTTCACAAATCCATGGTGTGGATTCGTTTTCTGCGAGTTCATGCCGCGTGTGTTGACGTTGATAAGGAGAATCGGAATGTCCCGTCCACAGTCCCATTTCAAGCATCGTCGGTTCCGTCGCAACTGCAATCGTTTGATGAGATGGCTTGCCGCCACTTCGCTGGCCGTGGCGGCGCCGGCGTATGGGTTGAACGTCACCTGGAACGTCGCGGGGCCAAGCAACGATTGGGACACGGTCACCGCCAACTGGACCGGTGACTCCACCCTCTACGCCAACAATGACAATGCCACGTTCAGCAACGCCGGCGGCGAGGTCATCACGCTGGTGGGCGTGATCGCCCCCAACAGCACGACCGTCAGTGCCGCGTCGGGGACCTACACCTTCACCGGCGCCGGCATCACCACCGGCACGGTGACCAAGAGCGGCGGCGGCACGCTGATCATGAACAACGCCAACAGCTACGACGGCCTCACCGCCGTGAACGCCGGCGTGCTGCGCATCGGCAGCAACACCGCCCTGGGTTCCACGGCCGGCGCCACCACGGTGGCCAACGGCGCCCGGCTGGAACTGTCCGGCGGCATCACCGTCACCGGCGAAACGATCACCATCAACGGACCTGCCAACAACATCGGCGCGCTTCAGTCCCAGAGCGGCAACAACGTCTGGGCTGGCGACATCATCCTCGGCAACACCGTCAACACCCGCATCGGCGCCGAAGCGGGCACGCTCACCGTGAGCGGGGTGATCGATGATGGCGCCAACACAGTCGATCTGAATGTCCGCAACAACACCGGTGTCACCGTTCTTTCGGGCGTCAGCACGTACGGTGGGGCGACCAATGTCCTGGTCGGACTTCTGAGGATCGATGGCGGCAATGACCGCCTGCCCACCGGCTCCGTGATGACCATTGGCGTCAACGGCAACACGGCGGCCACCTTCGACCTCAACGGCCGCAATCAGACACTGGCCGGCATCGCCAACGCAGGCACACCCGCCAACAACATCATCACGAACACCGGCGCAGCCGTCTCCACGCTCACCGTCAACAACAGTGTCGCCAGAACTTTCAACGGTAATCTGACCAACGGTGCCAACGCCCTGAACCTGACCAAGACCGGTGTCGGCGTCCTGACTCTCTCAGGCAACAACGGCGGCCTGACGGGAATCGTCGATGCCAGCGGCGGCCCGATTCACCTGGGCAGCGACACGGCCGGCAGCGCAAGCGCGACATGGAACATCGCCGCCGGCCAGACCATCCTTTTCAACACCGATATCGGCGGAGCCGGCGCCCATACCGTCAGCCTCGGCGCGCTGACCGGCGATGGCACGCTTCGCAACGGCGGCAGCCAGGCAGGCACCACCACCTTCAGTGTCGGCGGCAAAGGAACCAGCACCACGTTCAACGGCAGCATCAATAACTTCGATGCCGACACCAACACCGCCCTGACCAAGGTCGGCGGCGGAACGCTCACCCTGGCCGGCGCAGGCGTCAACAATTACTCCGGCCTGACCACCATCAATGCCGGCGCCCTTCGCGTCGCCAAAACCAGTGCGCTGGGAACAACCGCAAACGGCGCCATCGTCAACGCCGGCCGCCTGGAACTGTCCGGCGGTGTCACCATCACCGGCGAAGCCCTGACCATCAGCGGCGACGGCGGCAATTTCTTCGGCGCCCTCCAGTCGCAAAGCGGGGACAACACCTGGGCCGGTTCGGTGCTGCTGGGCGCCAACGACACCCGCATCGCCACGGCGGGCGCCGGCAATATCCTTCGCGTCTCCGGTGTGATCGATGACGGCGCCGGCGGCCACAGCATCATCGTTCGCCACGAAAGCACAGGCGGCATCCTCGAACTCAGCGGCGCCAACACCTACGGCGGGGCGACCAACATCTTCCACGGCATCGTGCGCATCGCCGGCGGCGATGATCGTCTGCCCACCACCACCTCGCTCAACTTCGGCGTGCCGGGCAACGCCGGCGCATTCGGCAGCACCTTCAACCTCAACGGCTTCAATCAGACGGTCGCCGGCCTGACTTCCGTGGACACCGGAACCCCCGATGTCATCATCCTGACCAACTCCGGCGCCACCGTCTCGACCTTCACCGTCAACAACGCCGGCGCCAACACCTTCGGCGGCGTCGCCAGCGGCAACCTCGCCATCGTCAAAGGCGGCGCGGGCGCCCTCACCTTCACCGGCGTCAACACCTACACCGGCGACACCACCATCAATCAGGGCATCCTCGCCTTGTCCGGCAGCGGTTCCATCGACAACAGTCCGGTCATCAGCATTGCCGCCGGCGCCACCCTGGATGTCTCGGCCGTCACCGGAACCTTCAACCTCGTCCCCGGCCAGTCGCTCATCGGCGATGGTTCGATCACCGGCAACGCCGTCACCGATGCAGGCTCGCTGATCTCCCCCGGCTTTTCCATCGGCACGCTCAGCTTCGCCGACAATCTCGGCATCAACGGCAACATTCTGATCGAGGTCGATCCCGCCGCCGCCGGTCAGAAGATCGACATCATCAACATCGGCGGCATTCTGGATCTCTCCGGCGCCAACCTCGTCTTCGACTTCCTGAGCAGCCCGGTCGATGGCCCCTATGTCTTCGCCACCTACGGGGCGCTCGTGGGCGAGTTCGCCACCATCGGCGGCATCCCCGCCGGGTACGAAATCAACTTCAACTTCAACGGCCAGAACCAGATCGCCCTGATGGCGAGCATCCCCGAACCGGCCACCATGTCGCTGCTGGCCTTGGGCGGCCTGGGCCTGCTCCGCCGCCGGAAATAAGAGCGAGCCGCGACTCAACGAGTCGCGGACGTATCCAGCCTGAAGGAGCGTCCGATCGCGCGGCGGATGAACAGCGTCAGTCGCGCGGTTGCGAAAGCAATGCCCGGCGTTTTCGAGTTCCGCCATCCAAGGCGCGCATGACCACCCTTCAGGCTGCTCACCTCCGCGACGTGTTACGTCGCGGCTCTTTTTCTCCGACTCATGCTTTCACCGTGCGGCGCCAGGGCGGATCATCGAGGTTCACATTGCCGCCGCTGAGGATGATTCCCACGCGATTCACGTTCGCCATCCTCTTGAACGGCTCGTCGAGCGCCGCCGCCACCGCCACCGCGGAACTGGGCTCGATGATCAGCTTGGCCCGCTCCCACATCAATCGCATCGCGGCCACGATCTGCCCTTCAGTCACCGTCAGGACCCGCTCCACCAGGTCGCGCACCACCGGCCAGGTGCGCTCGCCCAGACTTGTGAGCAGGCCATCGGCGATCGTGTCGGGTGATGTCTGGGGCAGGCGGCGTCCGGCGGCCTTGGATCGGGCGGCGTCATCGGCGCCCAGGGGTTCGGCGCCGAAGATGCGAATGCCGGCGTGCAGCGATCGTGCGGCGATCGCGGTGCCGCTCATCAGCCCGCCGCCGCCGATGGGGGCGATGATGGCGTCGAGCCGGGTGATCTCTTCAAGCAGTTCCAGCGCCGCGGTGCCCTGGCCGGCGATGATGTCGGCGTTGTCATAAGGATGGATGAGCGTGGCACCGGTCTGTTGCTGCACGGCGGCGGCGGTCCCTTCGCGGGACTGGGTGTCGGGTTCGCATTCGTAAACGATGCCGCCGTAGCCGCGCACCGCATCCCGCTTGATCGGGGATGCGTTGCGAGGCATGACGATGTGGGCGGGTATGTGGCGCAGCCTGGCGGCCAGCGCCAGAGCCTGGGCGTGGTTGCCGGAACTGTGCGTGACGACGCCGCGCTTCGCGTCGGCTTCGCCGAGCTTCATCACGGCATTGCAGGCCCCGCGAAACTTGAACGCCCCGATGCGCTGAAACTGCTCGCACTTGAAAAACAACTCGCGGCCGGCCAGATCGCTGATCGTTTTGCAGGTCATCACCGGCGTGCGATGGGCGTAAGGCCCGATCCGCTTCGCGGCGGCGCGGATGTCTTCAAGCGTGGCGGCAAAGGTGTTCATGTCGGACTCATCGGGCGGAAGAAGGGCGGCAATGATGGAAGGCGTCGGGCAGCAGCGTCGCCAGATCGCGTGCGGTCAGGCCGCTGCCGCCATGCACGGCGGCCCAGCGATCAGCGGCCAGCCCGTGGAGGTGGGCGGCAAGGCAGGCCGCATCAAACGGCTCCATGCCTTGCGCCATCAGGGCAGCCAGCAGACCGGTGAGCACATCGCCCGACCCCGCGGTGGCCAGCGCGGGGTTGCCGGTGGTGTTGGTGAAGAATCGCGAGCCATCGCTGATGATCGTCGCGGCGCCTTTGAGGAGCACCGTCGCGTGCAGCGCGCCGGCCAGGGCGGCGGCGGCGGCGGGGCGGGTGGCGGGATCGACGGGGCTTTGGCTGATGTGCAGTGCGGAGGCGAGCCGGGAAAACTCACCGGGATGCGGCGTGAGCACCAGCGGGGCGGTGACGGCTTCATGCCCGGATTGCATCAACCGTTTCGCAAGCAGATTCAGGCCATCGGCATCGAGCACGATGGCGCGATCGCTTGTGAGCAGCGCGGCCACGAGTTCCCGTGCATCGTCGCTTTGTCCGAGGCCCGGCCCCAGGGCGAGGATGGCCTTGTGCCGCGGGTCGGCGGTGTCCAGTTGATGCAAAGTGGTGGCGATGTCATCGCTGAGGATGATGCCGGTGGCGCCGGGTTCGATGGTCAGCGCAACGGGCAGTGCCGCGGGAACGGTGGCGATTTTCACGAGGCCCGCGCCGCTGCGCAAGGCGGCCATGGCGCAAAGGGCGGGCGCGCCCATCATGGTGTCGCTGCCGCCGATGACGATGACGGTGCCGAACGTGCCTTTGTGGGCGTCGTGCGGACGCGGCGGCAACGGCGGCAAGGCGGTGATGGGAGTGAGTGGGTGCATGGGCGGAAGGCCGTCTGAAACAGGGCCTGTGCATGATAAGACATCCTGAAATACGGGTGTTTTCAGAGTGTGATAGGTTTTGGGTGGGGATAAGTTTTGGGTGGCTGGGGCTGAGTCTGCGAAGCCCCGGCCCCCGGGCCCAGGCGCACGAAGCAAGGTGAAGCAACTGATAGCTGTTGATCCCACGGGCCGGGGCTTGCGCAAAGCCTCAGCCCCAGCCACCCAGCGGCTCCCCTGGCTCTTTTGGCTCCCCTGGCTCTTTCGGCTCCCCCGGCTCCCCCCAGCCCCTTCATCCGATCCTTCATACAATCCCGCCATGCATGCCATCATTCTTTCGATCGGCGACGAACTGGTGCTCGGCCAGACCGTGGACACCAACAGCGCCTACCTCGGCACCCAACTCGCCTCGCGCGGCATCATGACCCGCTTTCATGAGACCATCGCCGACGATGAAGAGGCCATCGCCCAGGCATTCCGCTGGGCTTCCAACGAAGCGGACCTCGTCATCGCCACCGGCGGACTCGGACCCACCGAGGACGACCTGACCCGGCAGGCGCTGGCCAGGGCGATGGGTGTCGAACTGGTCGTCGATCAGGCGAGTCTTGAGGCGATCACCTCGTACTTTGCCCGGCGCAGCCGCATCATGCCCGATCGCAACCGCATCCAGGCGATGCAGCCGCGAGGATGCACGGCGATCCCCAACACCAACGGCACCGCGCCGGGGATGCAGGTGAAGCTCAACCGCGCCATGATCTTCGTCACGCCCGGCGTGCCCGGTGAACTCTTTGCGATGTTCCGCCTTTCCATCGTGCCATACCTCGATGAACTGGCCGCGGCCCAGCCCGCGCTGAGGCGGACGATTCTCACGCAAAAGGTCAACACGTTCGGCCTGGGTGAAAGCGATGTCGCCGAAAAGCTGGGCGAACTGATGGACCGCCGACGCAACCCGCTGGCGGGCACGACGGTTGCCGATGGCCTGGTCTCCGTGCGAATTCGCAGTGAATTTGATGATCCGCAGAAGGCGCAGTCGGAGTTGGATTACACGATGTCGCAGGTGGAGCGGGCCTTGGGGCCGGTGGTGATCGGCAGGGAGTCGCAGACGCTTGAGGCGGCGCTGGTCGAACTGCTGGCGGCGAAGAAGGCGACGGTCGCAACGGCGGAGAGCTGCACCGGCGGCCTGATCGCCAAGTCGCTGACCGAGGTGGCCGGCTCCAGCGCGGTCTTCGTCGGCGGCTGGGTGGCCTACGCCAATGAGATGAAGGCGTCGCAACTGGGCGTGCCGATGCGGATGATCGAGGAGCACGGCGCGGTGAGCGAGCCGGTGGCCCGGGCGATGGCGCGGGGGGCGATCGAAAGAAGCGGGGCGATGCTGAGCGTGGCGGCGACCGGCATCGCCGGTCCCGGTGGCGGGACGGAGGCCAAGCCGGTGGGCACGGTCTGGCTGGCGATCGGCTGGCGCGACCACGCCGCCGGCACGGTCGCCACCGATGCCAGGCTCCACTTTCTGCCGGGCGATCGGGAGCAGATTCGGGACCGTGCCGCCAAATGCGCCATGCAGATGCTCCGATTTCACATCATGGGCATCCCGCTCGATGAACTGCGCTGGGGCCGGAAACAGTAGCAGCGGCAGTGGCAGCCGCAGGCACGGCTGATTCATCAGCCGTGAATTCCGCCCCACGCGCAGAGCTTTCATGCCCCGCCTCGATTTACCCCTCGATCGCTCCTAAACTCGTCGTCCCATGAGTTCATCCGCACACGATTCCGTCGCATCCGATTCCCCCCGCCGCCGGCGAACGCGGAACACCGCCGCACCGGTGGCGAGGATCGACATTCACAGTCACCTGCTGCCCAACATCGATGATGGCTGCCGCTCCGATGAGGAATCGCTCGCCTGCGTTGGCAAACTTCAGGAGGCGGGCTACCTCGGCACCATCTGCACGCCGCACATCTGGCCCGAAGCCTTTCCGCAGAACCTGCCCACGCAGGTCCGCGACTGGGCCCATCGGTTCGGCGACATGCTCGCGGAGATGGGCATCGATTACCAGATATGGCCCGGCGGTGAACTGCGACTGTTCGACGGCGTGATTCCTTTCATGGAAAAAAACGGCGTGCCGACGCTCGGTGATTCGCGATTCGTCCTCGTCGATTTCTGGGACAAGCAGTGGCCCAAATGGGCTGACAAAACCTTCCGGTGGTTCCTCGATCAGAAGTACCGCCCGATCCTGGCCCACCCCGAACGCATCCCCGATCAGCGCGGCGACCTCGATCAGCGGCTGCGCGAAGTGCAGGAAATGGGCGTGCTCCTCCAGGGCAACGCCCGCAGCCTCACCAACGGCGAAGGCATCCCCGCCAGCATGATGCTCCGAAAACTCCTCCGCGAAGAGCGGCTGCATTTCTTCGCCCTCGACATGCACCGCCCCGATTCCCTGAACCAGCGGCTCGATGGCATGTCCCTGCTCGAAGTGGAGTTCGGCGAGGCGCTGCACAACCACTTCACCATCACCGCGCCCAGGGCCATCGTCACCCCGCGGTGATCGCCATGCAATCCCTGCGTCAGCGGGAACAATTTCCGGCTGGTTTTCGTTATGATGGGATGCCCGGCGCTTTCGCGCGGGTTAGTGGATGTCAACAAGGAATTTGTCATGATCTCAGTCAAGCGTTTTCGTGTGGCCCTGGTCGCCATGTTCTGCCTCGCCGTGACTTTCGGTCTGGTTGCCGCGGAGGAGGCCAAGCCGATCACCCCGTTCAACGGCAAGGACCTCACCGGCTGGAAGGCCAAGGGCGATGCCGCCAAGAGCAGGTGGACCGTCGGTACCGCCACGCTCGACCCGGAGAACCCCGGCAAGATCAAGGTCGTCGCCGGTGGCGGCGACCTGATCAACGCGGCAGGCGGCGCGCTCGACGGCTACAGCGAAGCGAAGTTCGGCGACTGCATCATCGAACTGGAAGTCTTCGTGCCCAAAGGTTCCAACTCCGGCATCTACGTCATGGGCGAATACGAAGTGCAGGTCTTCGACAGCTTCGGCAAGGAAGACGCCAAGATGGGCGGCGGCGACATGGGCGCCATCTACGGCGCCCAGGCTCCCAAGGTCAACGCGACCAAGGCCCCCGGTCAGTGGAACAAATACATCATCGACTTCCGCGCACCGAAGTTCGACGCGGAAGGCAAGAAAACCAAAAACGCTATCTTCGTGAAAGTCACCCTCAATGATCAGGTGCTCCACGAGAACGTCGAGATGAAAGGCCCGACCCCCGGCGGTCTCACCGGCAAGGAAGCGCCGGAAGCTCCGATCATGTTCCAAGGCGATCACGGTCCGGTGGCGTATCGCAACATCAAGATCACACCGGTGAAGTAGGCATCTTCGCCCAGGCACGGCATCTTGAGGCACGGCATCTTTAAGATGCCGTGCCTTCGGGATTCACTTCACTTCTTCGACAGCTCCCCGACCAGCTTCGCCAGGGCCTCAACATCCTTCGTTTCCAGAATCCGGGCCACGCGACCCTCGTTGTCATCCAGCCTCGCCAGCGCGGTGGCGGCGGACTTCCAGAGCTTCTCGGATTTCTTGGGAGTATCCGCCAGATACAACTCGGTCACCGTCTCGCTCAGCTTCGTCAACTGGATGGTGTCGAAGTGTTCGTAGTAGCGGTTGATGATCTTCTTCTGATGCTTGGAATATTCACGACCCTGGGACATGGCGCGGCTCGAATCGGTTCATGGGGTTGAATGGCGACGTTCGTTTTTTTACGGTTGAATCGCCGGCGCCGTCGCGTCCGCCGCCGGCTTGGGATCGAGCACCAGGGCGGAGATTCGGGCGGCGATGGTGCGGTTGAGCGGTTCGATTTGCTGGGCCTGCTGCAAGGCGACGACGGCATTGACGCGATCGCCCAGGCCTTCGTAGAAGTCGGCCTGCTTCATGTAGGGCGTGATGTCATCGGGACGCGAAACCTTCGCCGCCTTGAGGTAGGCGGCGCGGGCGCCATCGACATCGCCTTGCAATCCCAGGAATTTGGCCTGACGGTAGAAGTCGCGCGGCTGGCCGTAGCGGGCCGTGGCGGACTTGAGCATGATGTCGAGCCTCTCGATGTCGCCTTCCTTGTGAAGCGCCTGGGCCAGCGCATCGAGAATGGCGGGGGTCTCTTCATCGTTGTCGCGCAGGCTGTAGGCGACTTCAAGGTGCAGGCGGGCGTCGAGCGGCCGCTCCTGATTCAGACGGACAAGCCCCATGTAATAGTTCGCCTTCCAGTCGGCCGGATCGCGGGCCAGCGCCCGATCCAATTTCTCGCGGGCGGTGGTGTAGTCATTCTGATCGATCGCATCCTTGGCCTGAAGGCGCAGCACCGAATTCGGCGGCGACGAGCAGCCGGCGATCAGGCTCAGTGAAAGGGTGAAGGCAAATGGAATCGAAGTGCGAAGGGCATGGATGGGCATCGGTGTAACCTCCTTGTTGTTTAGTCCGGCCCAATCGTTCGATGGCGCCGGCGACCGTTCCGTGGTCGAACACCGTTCACTCAAGAGAATAATCGAGCGGCCTCCGGAAAACAAGCGGAACATGCAGCCGCTTGCGGCTTCGCGACTTCTGACTCCTGTCCCCTCCCCCTTACGCCGTTCTCGTGATGACTGCATCGGCCATGTCGCAGAGCATGACTTTGGCCGGGGATTCGGGCAGCGCATCGAGGGCGGACTTGGCTTCATCGATCAGTTGCCGGGCGGTTTGTCTGGCGTAGTCGATGGCGTCGCTGGCGGTGATGAGGTTTCGCACCTGGGCGATGGTGCGAAGATGGGCTGCGTCGGCGGCCGATTCGCTGCCGATGGCCTGAATCATCGCCAGCATCTCCTGCCTGGCCTGGGACTCGGCGGTGGCCAGGTAACGGATCAGCGGCAGGGTGAGTTTTCCCTTGACCAGATCGCGGCCCAGCGATTTGCCGACGGTTTTTTCCTCGCCGACGAGATCGAGCAGGTCATCGACGACCTGGAACGCGATGCCCACCTTTTCGCCGTAGGTGTAAAGCGATTCGCCGAAGGATTCATCGGCGCCCTCGTGCAGCACCGCGCCCAGCCGGCAGCAGCCGCCGGTGAGGCTCGCGGTTTTTCGGCGGATGATTTCGAAGTAGGTTCCCTCATCCAGGTCCCAGTTGTTGCGGTTGGCCAGTTGCAGCAGTTCGCCTTCGCAGACCGTGTTGGTCGCCTCGGCGATCATCCGGCTGATGCGCGGCTGGTCGATGCCGCTGCACAGGTGATAGGCGTGGCTGATCATGTAATCGCCCAGCATCACCGCCGCCTCGTTGCCGTTGAGGGCGTTGACCGTGGTGCCTTTTCGCCGGACCGCGGCTTCATCGAGAATGTCATCATGCACCAGCGTGGCCATGTGAACCATCTCGACGACGGTGGCGATGATGCGGTGGGCATCGGTGAGGGCGTCAAGGCGCGAGGCGTCGTAGCCGTGGCCATTGGGTTCACTCCGGGGGCGCGGGGCTTGCTGCCGGGGGTTGCGGGGGTGCGCCGCGGGGCCGCTGGCCAGGCCGCTGACGAGCACGAGCATGGGGCGAAGCATCTTGCCGCGGTAGCGTTCGACGTGCGCGACCAGATCGTTCACGCAGGCCAGGTCGCTCAGAAGTTCAGCCGCGAAACAGCTTTCCACCTCCGCCAGTTCGGTGGCGAGTCGTTCCTGAATTCCGCGATCCTGACCGGCAACCAGCAGCATGGGCGTTCCAACCTTCCATCGCTGCGCCCGCGGAGCATCGGCTCCCTGCAAGGCGGCAGGTGCAGGATTCTACGTCATGATCGCGGCCTTGTGTCAATTCTCATTTTGGAGCCTGTTTGGAACCTGGGCCTTGCCGTTTGAAGTTTCCCGACGTTCGCATCCGCATCGAAAATCAACTAAAATATCGGGCTGCGAACGGATGCAACGCCGACTGCGGAAGGAACTCGAATCTCCCATGGCCCAAACCCCAGACAACCCGGAAAACGCCGATATTCCAGAGGAAAACAGCCCATCCGCCCAGGCGGGCGATGGCGGCGACATCATGCCTCCCATGACCGATGGCGCAGCTCAGGGCGGCGGCGGTTTCGTCGATCACGCCATCGAGCGCGAGCTGGCCGACAGCTACCTCACCTATGCGATGTCCACCATCGTCGATCGCGCCCTGCCCGATGTGCGCGACGGCCTCAAACCCTCGCAGCGCCGCATCCTGGTGGCGATGAATGACCTGAATCTTTCCCCCGGCCGCAAGCACTCCAAGTGCGCGGGCATCGTCGGCGAGACGATGAAAAAATATCACCCGCACGGCGACGGCGCGATCTATCCCACCCTCGTCAACATGGCGCAGGAGTGGAAGTTCCGCTGCATGCTCATCGACAAGCAGGGCAACTTCGGCTCGCTCGATCCCGATCCGCCGGCGGCCATGCGTTACACCGAAGCCCGCCTCCATCATCACGCGATGGAGATGCTCGAGGATCTCAAGCTCGAAACCGTCAAGTGGCAGCCCAACTTCGATGAGTCGGTCGATGAACCCACCGTGCTCCCCGCCAAGTTTCCGAACCTGCTCGTCAATGGTTCCACAGGCATCGCGGTGGGCATGGCCAGCTCGATGCCTCCCCACAACCTGGGCGAAGTCTGCGATGCGATCATCGCCACGGTGGACAAGCCCGACATCGACCTGCGCGAGCTGATGCAGATCATCCCCGGCCCGGATTTTCCGACCGGCGGCATCATCTGCGGCCGGGCGGGCATCATGCAGGGCTACGCCACCGGGCGGGGCAGGATCACCGTCCGCGCCAGGATCGAGCACGAAACCACCAAGAGCGGCCGCAATCTGCTGGTCGTCAAGGAAATTCCTTTCCAGGTTTCCAAGAACGACAGCATCATCGACAAGATCGTTGACCTGCGCAAGAACGACAAGCTCAACGATGTCAGCAACATGACCGATGAGTCCTCCAACCGCGGCGGCATGCGGCTGGTGATCGAGCTGAAGAAGGGGGCCGACCCGGTCGTCGTCGAGAATCAGCTTTATCAGATGACGCCGCTGCAATCGACGTTCAGCATCATGAACATCGCGCTGGTGAACGGGCAGCCGCGCACGCTAAGCCTCAAGGAGCTGATCGAGTGTTACATCGAGCACCGCATCGAGATCGTGCGCAACCGCACGCTGTACCGCCTGAAGAAGGCGCAGCAGGAGGCGCACAAGATTGAAGGGCTGATCTATGCCGTGTGCGACATCGACGAGATCATCCGGCTGATCCGCTCCTCGCGCACCCGTGATGAAGCGATTCAGAAGCTCATGGCGCGCGGCTTCCGCATCCCGGCGGACCATCCCTATGCACCGCAGATTCCCGCTCGGCTCAAGGCGGTCTCAGCGGAGAACGATATCCGTCTTTCGACCGTGCAGGCCGAGGCGATCGGTCGGTTGCAACTGATCCAGCTCGTCGGGCTGGAAATTGAAAAGCTCGTCGAGAACTACAAGACGCTGTTGACCGAGATCGAGGAATACGAATCGATCCTGGGCAGCCATCAGCGCGTGCTGAACATCATCAAGGAGGAAGTGGGCGAGCTGAAGCGCAAGTATGCCGACGCTCGGCGGACGCAGTTCGACTTGAACGAGGCTGAAGCGTTCGACATGGGCGCGCTCACCCCCGAGCAGCAGGTGGTCGTGACGATCACCCATTCAGGCTACGTGAAACGCGCCGCCACCAGCGACTACCGCACGCAGGGCCGCGGCGGCAGGGGCGTCATCGGTGCGGATACGAAGGAGGACGACTTCACCGAGCAGGTGTTCGTCGCCTCCACGCATGATGATCTGCTCTGCTTCACCAACACCGGCCGCGTGTACAAGATCAAGGTTTATGAAATTCCCGAAGGCTCGCGCACCAGCCGCGGTCGCGCCATCGTCAATCTGCTCGAACTGAAGGAAGGCGAGCGCGTCTGCACCTTCATGCCCATCGAGGATTTCGAGAAGGAGGAGGCCTTCCTCGTCTTCGCCACCGCGGCGGGCATCGTCAAGCGCACCGCGCTGAAGGATTATCGCAACGTCAACAAGAGCGGCATCATCGCCGTCGGATTGCGCGAGGATGATTCGCTCATCGATGTCTGCTGGACGCATGGCGGCGACCACATCCTGCTGGGCACCCGCAAGGGACAGGCCATCCGCTTTCATGAAGACGATGTCCGCGCGATGGGCCGTGGCGCCAGCGGCGTCAGAGGCATCGATCTGGCGGAAGGTGACGCGGTCGTCGGCATGGTGCGATGCACGCCCGATGATCAGCACGATCTGCTCACCGTCACCACCAAAGGCTACGGCAAGCGTACGCCGCTGGATGAATATCTCGTCCGCAGCGAGGATGGCACGACGCGCGTGCAGAACCGCGGCGGCAAAGGCCGCATCGGCATGGCGCTGAGCGAGAAGAACGGCGAGGTCGTCGCGCTGCTGGCCGTCGAACCGAGCGATGACCTCATGCTGATCTCCACAGGCGGCATGATCGTCCGCATCAACGCCGATTCCGTGCGCCAGTGCGGCCGATCCACGCAGGGAGTTCGCGTCATCAAGGTCAATGACGACACCCTCGCCAGCGTCGCCCGCATCGCCGATGAAGGCAAGGCGACTGCAATGCAAGGCGAAACACCGGCCGCATCTGACGATGAAGCACCCGGCGAACCCCTCGACGAAACACCATCGCCAGAAAATCCCCCTGCTGACTAAGTAGGGTCGAGATGCTTTTCTGCTTTCTTGTTTTCTTGCTTTCTTGCTTTCTTGCTTTTCCAGAGGTTCCCATGCCCATCGAAGAATGGTCCGAAAAAATCTGGCTCGTCCAACTCGATGAGGAACCGGCATTGAGCGAAGACCTGTTGCAGGTCAAGGACAAGGCTCACGCCGCCGAGAAAATGCCTGACATCGTGCTCGATTTCTCAGGTGTCAACCACGTCAACAGCTCCAATCTTTCGCAGCTTCTGCGCATTCGCAAGGAGGCGATCGATCGCAATTCCAAGCTGCGCATCACCGGTTTTTCCGATGCGCTGTGGGCGGTCTTTCTCACCACCGGTCTGGACAAGGTTTTCGAGTTCGCCCAGAACGTGCCTCTCGCATTGGCCGGCCTCCAGATTGAAGACGGCGAAGCGGAAGAGGACGAATGACCGACAACCGCCCGGCTCCATCGCTGCAACTTTCCTGTCCCGCCAAGGTCAACCTCGCGCTTTCGGTCGGTTCGCCTGATGAGCGCGGGATGCACCCGATCGCCAGTTGGATGGTCGCGGTCAATTTTGCCGACTCGCTCAAACTCACCCGGCGCAGCGATGGTCCCAGCGAGTTCATCATCGAGTTTGAAACCGATGAAGAGACCGGTCAGCCGATGGGCATCGTGAATTGGCCCATCGAGAAAGATATGTGCTTCCGTGCCCATGCGATGTTGGAACAACACATCGGTCGTGCCTTGCCGGTTGAGCTTCGCTTGTACAAGCGCATTCCCGCCGGCGCGGGGCTGGGCGGCGGATCGAGCAATGCGGCACAGACGCTGGTCGCGCTGGATCGCCTGTTTGATCTGCATGTGCATCCCAGGGATCTGCTGGCGATCAGCCGGGAATTGGGCAGCGATGTCGCCTTTGGGCTGGGTGTTTCGCGCGGGGTGCCCAGCGCGATCGTCACGGGATTCGGTGAGGAGATCACGCCGGCGCCGCGCCAGGGGACGCTTGATCTTGTGCTCATCCTGCCGTCGTTCGGTTGTCCGACCGGGCCTGTTTACAAGACGTTTGATGAGCTTCACGGTTTTGCGCCAAGCGAAAAGGAAGTGAAGGCGGTGGAACTTGGCCGGGTGAAATCGCTGACATCGGCGGTGACGATTCCGCGGAACGGACCGTTCAACGATCTGGCCGAGCCTGCGTGCATGGTCCGGCCCGAGCTGCGCGAGGCGAAATCAAAAGTCGAAGCGGAGCTGAGCCTGCCGGTGCATATCACCGGCTCCGGCTCGACGCTTTTCGTCATCGCTCCCGGCGCCTCCGGAGCCCCCGGCACCCTGACGGCCAAGGAACTGGCGCGGAAAGTCACCGCGACCACGGGACTGCGGGCTCTTGCGACGCGCACGCTGTGAAGCTGAGTTCGGGACAAGAGCCGCGACGTAACACGTCGCGGACGTGAACGAACTGAAGGGGCGCAAGGCGGCGCAGTGGATAGGCGGCCTCTTTCCTGTGTCTCATTTTTCCTGCGTTCCACGATTTTCGAGGTCTTTCACAAACTGCGCGATTTTCATCCCTTCAGGCCGGTCACGTCCGCGACGTGTTACGTCGCGGCTCCCGATCATTCCTCCGCGATCCGCTTTTCGATCCGCAGTCGTTCGAGCGCCGGCATCATCCGCGTCGGTTCGAGATAGAGGGCATCGCTGAGCTTGAGGGCCTGGCGGTAATGTTCCACGGCTTCGCTCCTGTTGCCGATGCGCCAGAGCAGTTCGGCGATCTCGACGCGGTCCTGCCATGCGTAGGGACGATGCGTCAGAAGCCGGCGCCACAAGGCCAGCGACTCCTGCGCGTAGGCGGGTTCGCTGAGAATCTCGGCCGCATAGAGTCGCAGCTGCGCTTCCTGTCTCAGCAGCGTGAGTGATTTGAAGCCTCGCTCCCGGGCGCGATCGTGAGCGGCCAGGGAGATCATCGTGAGCCTGCGGATTTCCTCGCCGGTCTCTTTGCGAATCTTCTCTTCGCGCACGCCTTTGAGCTGCGCCCCGAGACTCGCCGCCGCCTCCATCGCCAGTCGCGACTGCCACTCGTAGGGTTTCACGTTGAACGGGCCGATGGTCTGCGCCTCTTCGAGCAGGGCGAGCGTCCGGTGAAATTGCCGCCACGATGCCGGCCTTTGCCGCAGCGTCTGTTCCGCATCGGCCAGGAGCGATTGCTGTTTTGCAATCGGCAGAGTCAGGAGCAGGAGCAGGAGCAGCGGCAGAAGCAGGAGCAGGAGCAGTGGCAGTGGCAGTTTTGTATGCGTTGGTTTGGTCTGCCCCTGCTTCTGCTCCTGCTCCTGTTCCCTGCTTCCCGCGACGGCGACGATCAGCCAGGCGATGGGGGCGGAGGAGGCCTGGAAGTAGGTCATTTCGATCTGGGCATGAATGAGCAGCAGTGCCGCGGCGCCGAGCAGGCCCAGTCGCGCGCCGATGTGATCGAGCCAGTTTTTCGAAGGCAGCACGGCGACGAGGAAGAACATGCCGATCATGCCAGCGGCCCAGATGAGGAATCGTTCGGGCGTGCCGAAGGCCGGGCCGCGCACGAGGTAATCGATGCCGAAGAGGAAGAGCAGAAAGAGAACGGTCCACGCCATGTCGGCAGGCGCGACGTTGAGCGATGGGGCGGCGGTGCTGTTCGTGGTCTGGTCACCGGTCTGCTCGATCCCGGCGGATGATGGCGGTTCCTCTCCGATTTGTCGGGCCGCCTGTGCGAGCCAGGTGAGCAGCAAGGCGGAGAGGATGACCCCGCCGATGCCGAGCATGGCGATGTAGTCGATGAAGACGTTGTGGGCGCTGCGAACCTCTTCGGGATTCAGGGGGTTTTTGGCCCAGTGGTAGTCATCGCCGAACTGTGACGGGCCGCTGCCGAGGATGGCGTGGCCGGCGTCGCTGGTGGCGATGCGTGCCGCGGCCTGCCAGTAGTGCCAGCGGAAGAGCAGGCTGCGTTCGCCTTCATCGCTCGAAGGCGGTCCCATCATGCCGCGGGCGATGACGATGAACATCGCGGCAAAGACCAGGGCGATGGCGGCCACCGGCACGAACCTGCGCCACCGCTCATGCCCGATGCCCCGGCACCCCCGGCACGCCAGCGCCACAACCAGCAGCGACATCATCAAGGCCACCGGCGCACCCTTGGAGTGCGTGAGGTAAACCGTCCACAGGCTTACCGCCGCAACCCCGGCAGGCAGAAGCCAGCGATGCCTCCACTCGCGCCGCTTTCGCCAGAGCCCGATTGCGACGCCGCCGGCGAGCATCGCCAGGGCGGCGGCGATCGAACCGAGAATGTTGGAAAAGGAAAACGCCCCCGTCGGCTCGACGAACGACATGCGGCGAAGGTACATCCGATGTTCGGGTGAACCTTCCGTCCAGCCGCGCGAAGCGAGAAATGATTGTTCGTTCTGCTTGAAAATCTCGATCGTTTCCGCGTGATCGAGCCAGACGAAGCGCGTCGCATCAACGGCCAGCGGTACGGCCAGCGCGATCAGCGCCGCGATGAACCAGCGGCGTTGGCGCGGTCGCTCCGCCAGATGAAGGGCGGCGATGGCGAGGCTGATCGCCCCGATCCACGAGCCGCAGTGGAAGGCGTTTTCGATGTTCGATCGGGCATGGATGAAGCAGAAGATGATGCCGATGATCGCGGCGCTGATCGAGCCGATCCGCAGGCGGCCGCCGGCCTTTCGATGCAGAAGCAGGGCGAACCCCGCCGCGGTCATGCTCAGGAGATCGAACACCGCCGCCCCGGTGGGGCCGAAGAAGAGGACGGGGATGGTCTGATCTTCGATGGGATCGTCCGTGAACCGGCCGGCCTGCATCGATTGCCGCGGGTCGGATTCCCAAAGCAGGTTCGCGGTGAAGGGGATCAGGCAGCGAACCAGCGCGAGCAGGAGGATGGTCAGCGACAGGCCGGTGAGCGCATGATCCGCCCGGCCCGCACCGGCCTCGCGTACCGGCGGCGGAGAGACCGATGCGTGTTCCTGCAATCGACGGCGTTGGCCCATGAGTGCAGTGTAGCGAGTGGGGATATGGCGCCTGACGGGAAAGACGGAGGAAGGCGATTGGTTATTACTTATTGGTGATTGCTTATTTCTTATTGCCAGTACGTTCGGCCGGTGCGATGCTTCGGTCCGCCTCTTTTCGATAAGCATTAAGCAATAAGCATTCGCCTTTTGCCTTCGCTTGTTTCAATCTTAAAGCTTCAGGTCGCCCAGTCCCATGCCCAGCGCTCCGCTCTTGCCCAAGCCGCCTTTCATGTTGCCCATCGGTTTGCGCGGTTTCGCCGCCCCCGCCCCCGGAGCTGCGGGACGCGAAGCCGCCGTCGTGGCGTGCTGGGCTTCGCGCTCGGCTCGCTCGGCGGCGCGCACATCCTCCGTGAGCGCCGCCACCTGCTTGAGCGACAGGCTGATCCGGCGATTATCCTCATCCACCGTCAATACGCGGAACTCCTTCACATCGCCAGGCCTGAGCACATCCGTCACCATGTTCACGCGCTTGTTGTCCAGTTCGCTGATGTGAACGAGGCCTTCCACGCCCACCTGCAACTCCACGAACGCCCCGAACTCGGTGCAACTGAGCACGGTGCCTTGGACGATCGACTTTTCCGCATAGGTCACCGTCGCGCCGATCCACGGATCGCCGGCGGCCTGCTTGAGGCTCAGCGACAACCGATGTTTGCCAGGATCGATTTCCAGAATCTTGAACAGCAGCGACTGATCAGCCTGCACCACATCCTCCACCTTGCCGATGCGTTTCCAACTCAGTTCGCTGATCGGGCACAGGCCTTCGACGCCCTTATCGACTTCGACGAATGCGCCGAACGGGGCGGTGCGCGTCACCCGGCCGCTGACCTGATCGCCCACGCGCAGGCTCTGCGCCACGAGGGACCAGGGATCGGGCTGAATCTGTTTCAAGCCGAGGCTGATGCGGCCTTTTCCCGGATCGATCTTGAGCACCTTGACGTTGACCTTGTCGCCGACCTTGAGGTGGTCGGCGGGGTTGTCCACGCGGGAGTAGCTGATGTCGCTGACGTGGATCAGGCCGTCGATGCCGCCCAGGTCAACGAAGGCGCCGTATTCCATCACGCTGCTGATGACGCCTTCGCGGATCTGATCGACTTCGAGGGTGGCCAGCGTTTTGCCCTTGAGCTGTTCGCGTTGCTTTTCGAGGAACTGGCGGCGGGAGAGGACGACGCGCTTGGCCTTGCGGTCGAGTTCCTGCACGATGGCCTGGACCTTCTGGCCGACCATGGTGGAGAGGTCTTCGATGCGGCCGATATCGACCTGGCTGGCGGGCATGAAGGCGCGGACGGAGCCGACCATTTCGAGTTCGAGGCCGCCCTTGTTGGAGCCGACCACGCGGGCTTCGACGGCCGAGCCTTTGGTGATCTGATCCCAAGTCGCCCGGCCGACGGCGCCTTCGCGCGAGAGGTGATAAAGCCCCTCGGCTTCGTCGAAGCTGGAGACGACGAAATCCATGATGGAGCCGATGCGCGGGGGCCGCTCGAACTGCCGCAGCGAGATGATGCCTTGCGTCTTGCCGACGCCGGCCAGTTCGACGAAGACCTCATCATCGCGGATGGCGGCGATGCGGCCGCGCTTGAGCTCGTGGGCAATGGCGCCGTCGTCGGCGGTTGCATCGCCTTGCTCCCCTTGGGCAGCAGGCGGCTCGCTCGCTTCCATCATCCGCTCAATCGACTCGCCCGCCAGAGCTTCGTCGATCTCTCGTTGCAATGCCTCATCCACCTGGTTGGGGTCGGATGTTCCGTCGGCCTGGTTCGTGTTCATGTCTGCTGATTTCCACAAGAGTGTCCCCGACAAGGGACCCCGCCATTCGAAGCGACAAGCTTACCTTGGAAAGGGCGGTTGTCCAAGTCGATGCAATGATCTGTTCCGCGGATGCAGAGTGACTGAAACGAAAGACGGTGCAAAATCGGATCGGAAGAATTCCGTGTCCATTCAGAGAGAGGCATCATAGAATCGGGGATGTGCGAAAGTTCCTCCACACAATCGGCGCCCTCATCGCGCTTGCATTGGCGTGTGCAGCCGTCTTTTTTGCGTATCGAAGTCACTGGAAATCAGACGGAATCGAATGGGGTGCAAATGATTTGGATTTAAGGACTCGTCGAGCAGGTTGGAGCATGGAGCACATCGCAAATCGTGGTCGAGGAGGGCCGGGCATCGGGCTGTTCCATGAAGAGAGGGGAGTAACCGATGCTTATGACCTTTACTGGGATCAAGTCGTGGATGCCAATCATGATTCACGGATTCATTTGCTGGGATTCGACCTTGCACTATGGATTGACACGACCTATGCGCCATCATCTTCACCTTACACGTACAACTTGCAGCACACCGTCATGTGGCGTGTGACGATTCCCCATTGGGCGCTGATTTGTTTTTTTCTTTACATGGCTTGCCGATGGAATCGTCGGAGACTCAGTGGCTGTCCGGCAACCGGACTTTGCAAAGGTTGCGGCTATGACCTGCGTGCAAGCAGGGATCGTTGCCCGGAATGCGGCAAGATGATCTGATTCATATGAAGATGGTGAAGTGAAGAAATGACTCATCGAACCGAAACAAGCCCGCACACCACGGGCGGCGATGACAAATGCGTGCATCCAATGTGGTGCGTCTGCGCAAAGCCTTGACGCGCCCTGCGCCGAGGCGTACATGCACTGGCGGCGCCTGTTCGCCGGCGATGCGTGTTTCACTCAATCCTCATTCTTCCGCGACTCGCGCCGGCGATCGCTTTCATTGAGCATCCGTTTGCGCATGCGGATCGATCCGGGCGTGATCTCGACAAGCTCATCATCGGAGATGTATTCGAGGCAGGCTTCCATCGACATGTCGCGGGCCGGGCGGATGCGGGCCGCGTCATCCTTGGACGTGGTGCGCATGTTGGAGAGCTTCTTCTCGCGCGTCGGGTTGACGGTGATGTCGTTGTCCTTGCAGTGCTCGCCGACGATCTGGCCGGCGTAAATCTGGTCGCCGGGACGGATGAAGAAGAAGCCGCGATCGTAAAGGCTGTCCAGGGCGTAGGCGGTGACGCGGCCGGTTTCCATGGCGACCATCACGCCTTGCGATCGGGTGGGAATGGCTCCGCGCATCGGTTCGTATTTCTCGAAGGTGTGATGCATGATGGCCTGGCCCTGCGTGGCGGTGAGCATGCGTGAGCGCAGGCCGATCAGGCCGCGCGCGGGGATGGTGAACTCCATGTGCGTGAAGCCGGTGGTTCCCTGCTTCGCATCCATGCGCACCATCTCGGCTCTGCGGTCGCCGAGGATCGCCATCACCGAATTCTGGCACGCCACCGGGCAGTCGATCGAAAGCAGTTCGATCGGCTCCATCTTCACGCCTTCGATCTCCTTGAAGATCACCTTCGGCTTGCCCGCGGAAATTTCATACCCCTCGCGCCGCATGTTCTCCAGCAGGATGCCCAGGTGCAGCAGGCCGCGACCGGCGACAAGAAACTCATCCGCCGAGAAAGTCACCTTGAGGGCGACGTTGGATTGCAGCTCCTTTTCCAGCCGTTCGCGAATCTGGCGGCTGGTGACATACGTGCCTTCCTTGCCGCAGAAAGGACTGTCGTTGACGCGAATGGTCATGTTCAGCGTCGGTTCATCGATGGCGATGGTCTTGAGGGCCCGGGGGTTGTCCGCGCAGGCGATCGTGTCGCCGATATCGACCGGATCAAGACCGACCACGGCACAGATGTCCCCCGCGCCGGCGCTATCGACATCCTTGCGCCCCAGGCCCTCGAACTGCATCAGCTTCATCACCCGCTGCCTGCTGTGCTTGCCGTTGCGATTGATGACCATCACCGGATCGCCCGAATGAATCGAACCGGCAAAGACGCGGCCGATGGCGATCTTGCCGACGTAATCGGAATAATCGAGCGTGGTCACCAGCATCTGGAGCGGCTCGTTGGGCGCCACCAGCGGCTGTGGCACATGGTTGACGATGGCCTCGAAGATGTCGCGCAGGTTGTCCTTCTTCTCATCGAGGTTCATCGTGGCCCAGCCATCGCGGCCTGAGCAATAAACGATGGGAAAATCAAGCGCCTTGTCCGTGGCCTCCAGCGATACCAGCAGGTCGAAGACTTCATCCACCACGTTGCTTGGCCGGGCATCGGGGCGATCGACCTTGTTGACCACGACGATGGGGCGAAGGTCGTTTTCCAATGCTTTTTGCAGCACGAATCGCGTCTGCGGCATCGGGCCGTCGAAGGCATCGACCAGCAGCAGCACGCCGTCGGCCATCTTCATGACGCGCTCGACTTCGCCGCCGAAGTCGGCGTGGCCGGGGGTGTCGATGATGTTGATCTTGTAAAGCGTGCCATCGAGGGCGAGATAGGGGACCGAACAGTTCTTGCTGAGAATGGTGATGCCGCGCTCGCGTTCAAGCGGGTTGGAATCCATGATCAGCCCGTGCTGACCGCCGGCGAGTTTGTCCAGGTCCGAGTTGCGGAAGAGGCCCGACTGGTAGAGGAGCTTATCGACGAGGGTGGTCTTCCCATGATCAACGTGGGCAATGATCGCGACGTTACGGAGGTTGGCGGACATAAGGCTCGCAGGGGTGTGGGCGGCGAAAGGGTGCTTGCGCTGCCGGTGGTGGGGCGGGCGAATCGAGCCGAGCATCATAACGGCAAAGGGGCGGTCATGCATCATGGCCTGATGGTGTCGGATCAGGGTAAAAACATATGGGGGCGAGGCTCCCTTGGGAGAGCGAGGCTCCCTTGGGAGGGCGAGGCTCCCGCCGAGCCGATTCGGTTGCGACGGCCCCGCTTTGGGGGCCTGAGCAAACGAAACTCGCGCGGCAAGCGAA
>CAZYPK010000066.1:0-25814 GCA_964649195.1 uncultured Phycisphaeraceae bacterium | reverse complement strand
AGTGTTCTTGTCGGACCGCTGAGCACCTTCGTTCTGATGATCATCTGCAAACCAAGCGCACCGTGAAATCTGCAAGTGAAAATCCTTGCCTCATCCCGCCGGGTGGCTGAGAACTTTTGGGTGGCTGGGGCTGAGGCTCCGCGAAGCCCCGGCCCCCGGACCAGATGCACGAAGCAAGATGGCGCAACTAAAGGCTGAGGGTCGCCAGGCCGGGGCTTCGCAAAGCCTCAGCCCCAGCCACCCCAAAGTTCTCAACACTCCGGGTGGAGCTTTCCGATGATGCATTTCATCCCGGCCAACCTTCGAACACAAACTTCCCATCGCGTGAAAAGACTTCGCCATCGATGCTGATGGTGCCGCCCTTTCTTAAGTCGCAGACCATGTCCCAGTGCAGGCCGGACTCGTTGGTGTTGCCGCTTTCGGGGTAGCCTGCGCCGACGGCTGCGTGGAAGGTGCCGCCGATTTTTTCATCGAAGAGCGTGTTCTTCGAGTACTCGGTGATGTTGTAGTTGGTGCCGATGGCGATCTCGCCCAGGGCGCCGGCCCCTTCATCCATCGCCAGCATCTCCTTCAGAAAGTCCTCGTTTTTCGAGGCTTTCGCCTTGACCACCCGGCCCTTCTCGAAGATGAGTTCGATGTCATGCACCTCACGTCCGTTGTGTACCGCCGGGAATGAGTAGCGGACGACACCGTTGACGCCGCCGTCCTTCGCCTTGAGGTTGGGGCCGGTGAAGACTTCGCCATCGGGGAAGTTCTCGTGGCCTGCGCAGTTGATCCAGGTGGAGCCTTCGACATTGACATGCAGGTCGGTGCCGCTCGCCGTTTTGAAATGGAGTTCCTTTTTGCCCTGGAGGTAATCGACGACCTTCTGCTGCCTCGCTTCGATTTCGCGCCAGATGGCGACGGGGTCTTCCTTGTCGAGGTGGCCTGCGCCGAAGACGAAGTCCTCGTACTGGCGCAGCGACATTTCCGCATCCTGCGCGGAGGCGAGGGTCGGATAAAGCGTGCCGCACCAGTTGAGTTTCTTCGGATCGCCCTTGGGTTTGCCCGCCCGTTCCATGAAGACCTTGAAGATCGGCTTGCGTGCCGCCGAAGCCATGCCCTGCCGTTTGGGATCGACGCGGGTGAGCGACTTCGTGTTGGTCTCGGCCCAGAGCGAGATGGAGACATCGATGTTCTCGATCTCATAAAGCGCGACGGGGTTCACAAACTTGAGCTGGTCCTCGCCGGCATGTTCGTAGAACATCTCGGCCAGCGTGTCGGGCGAACACTTGAGATACGGATTGGCGCCGGCCTTGAGGCAGGCTTCGTAGATCGCCTCCAGCAGCGGCAGCGCGACCGGATCGCCGGTGATGCGCACGAGCTGGCCGGGCTTGATGGCGGTGGAATATTCGACGAGAACCTTGGCGAGCTTGTCGAGCCGGGAATCACGCATGGAAAATCTCCGATGGAAAAAAGGGCATGATAACGAAGGTTGGACCCGCGATTTTCCTTGCCTGCGTTGCGATGGATCGTTACCGTTGGGGTATCGCCGTGGCCTGTTTGTTGTTCACTTCGCTCGCGGAGGTCCGGGCATTGGTTGATTCACCCACGCCAGGAACCGAATCGATGCGGACTGCGAAAGTGCAGCCCGCCATGATGTCCTCGCCCCCATCGGCGGCGGAACCTGCCGCCAGTGCATTCTCCCCGTTTGGCGCCGACCTTGAACCGGTCGTCCGATCCCACTGCGATGGTCGCCTGTCAGCGATCAACTGGTTTCGCACCGACTGGCAGCGAGGCGGCGCGCTGACCGGCTACGCCACCTATGAGGATGATGATCTTTCCAAACACGCAGTGGTGGTGAAACTCCCCGTGCCTCCGCGCGAGCGTCGCTGGCTGATGCAGTTGCAGGGGCACGATGTGGCGCCTCGCCTGTATGCCCACGGCGAAGAACTGGGCGGCTACGACATGGCATGGGTGGTCATGGAACGATTGCCCCACGGCCCCATCGGCGGCGAATGGGGATCGCATGGATTCGATCTGCTCATCGAGGCGATGGTGAAGTTCTCCAAGGCTGCGCAGAGCGTCCCGGTGAGCGGCGATGTGCGGTCGCGCGATTACGAAGCGATTCGGGAGGAGGCGAGAGAGAATGTTCATCGCCACTCGGTGGCCCACGAACAGCGATGGAGCCGGGCTCTCAAACACGCCCATCAGCATCTGCGCCACTGGCTGAACATCTGGCAGGATCGCCAGGCTGACGGCTGGTGCCACGGCGACATCCACCTGGGCAACGCCATGACCCGCAACCCGCCGCCGGCCGGCCCCGCGGTGCTCATCGACCTGGCGGAGGTCCATCGCGGCCACTGGATCGAGGATGCCGTTCATCTGGAGCATCTCTATTGGTCCAGGCGCGACAAGCTCGATGGCCGAAAGATCTGCAAGCTCGTCGCGCGGCAGCGAAAGGAACTTGGCCTGCCTGTCGATCCGCACTGGCCGCAGCTTGCCTCCATTCAGCGGGCGCTGATCGCCATGTGTACCCCGGCCATCCTTCGGCACATGGGCAATCCCCATCACGTGGAGGCGGCGCTGGAAGTGCTCGAAGCCCAGGTGGGCAAGTGATATCCCCAGCCGCGACGTAACACGTCGCGGACGTCAGCAGCCTGAAGGAGGGTCCATCGCGCGGCGGATGTAAAGAAGTCAGAGGTCAGAGGTCAGAGGTCAGAGCGAAGCCGCAAGCGGCTGCGGGCTTTTTCCTGTCTCCTGACCTCTGACTTCTGATCTCTGACCTCACTGCTCGTTGAGTCGCGGCTTCAGGCTACGATAAACGCATGGACCATGATGATCTTCTCAAACCTCGCCCGATGGACTGGCTCGCCCGGCTGATGGCGTGGGGCACCATGAAGATGCCCCGCATCGCGCCTTCGCGCTGGATGCAGGAGGATCACCGACTGGCCGCGAGCGATCTGGAAAGCCACGTGTTCGAGATCACCGCCGAGGATGGCGTAAAACTCGACGGCTGGTATTTCCCGGCGAGAATGAGAGACCAGAGGTCAGCGGTCAGCGGTCAGGAGTCAGAGGTCGGAAAACCGATGAATGACGTGAGTTCATTGTCGGCACCGATTTTCTTTTCGCATGGCTGGACGGAGACGAAGGAATTTCACCTGCGGCTGGTGCGCGTGTTCATCGCCGCCGGTCATCCGGTTGTCATCTTCGATCAGCGAGGGCACGGGCGATCGCAGGGCGGCTGCACGCTGGGGGTGCGCGAGCCGGATGATCTTCGTGCCGTCATCGATGAAGCGAGTCGTCGCGGCTGGGCTGCCGATCGCGTGATCACCATGGGCGTGAGCATGGGCGGAGCGAGCGTGCTGCGGCATGCTTCGGAAGATGTGCGCGTCATCGGCGTCGTCTCCTATGCCCCCTTCACCAGTTTCCTTCATGCCATCCGCTCCTACGCGCGGCGATACTTCCCCTTTCTCAGCGCCGACTGGGGCGTGCGCGGCTTCATGCAGTCCTGCCGCAACCACGGCTTCGATATCGCCCGCGCCAACGCCATCGATGCGATCACGAAGATCACCGTGCCGATGCTGCTGATCGTCGGTCAGCAGGACATCAACCTGCCCGCCGGCGATCACGCGCGGGTGCTGCTTGAAGCCGCGCCGCCGGGCCTGGCGCAGCTCATCGAAGTGCCCGACGCCACACACTTCAACATCTGCATGAAGCAGTGGCCGGGCGTGGATGAACAGGTGCTTGCCTTTCTGCATCAGGTGTGCCCACCGCCGCTTGCGGCTTCGCTCTGACCTCCGACTTCTGACCTCTGACTTCTGCGCGACGGACGCTCCTTCAGGCTGTTCACGTCCGCGACTCGTTGAGTCGCGGCTCTGATGTCGCCATCCGTGGCGGGTTGCCTACCAATCGCGCGACGGCTCATCAAGCTGCTTAATGCACGACCATCCGATTTGCAACTCGTCAACCCGGAAGTCCGGCGATCAGGTTGTTTTCCAGCGTGAAACAGCCGTTTCCAGCCAGCGAACAGGGATTGAGCAGCAAACCACCTCTCACGATTTGATCTGGCATCACCTTTGCGTTTAAGCATCCCGTCGGACTTCATGGAGTTGAATGAGAAAGCAAGCCCTCGGGTGTTTCGCGTGTGGTCTTTGTGGCCGGTCTGGGACAGGCTGTTTGGAAAGGAGTTTCAGCCATGCACTGCGACTGTGAAACGAAGCGCCCCCGGGCTTTTACAAACGGGCGGATGCGTCGCCTTGACGGGTGATGCTCCAAACCTCGAGCCACCCGAACGGCGAGCCGGGTGGCTTTTTAAGACAACACGAGATGCGCGGCATCTCCGAACCGAACCACGGATTCAAAACCGAATCCGGAGAAAGAATCGTTACGAAAGGTCAACCATGATTCTCAACACGAAATCACGCAAGGCCGCAACCAACGAAATCCCCAAGCGCAAGGGCAAGAGCCGCCCCAACCGCGTGGGCATCCCCATCGATCCCGAAGAATACGAAGCGCGTCGCATCAACGCCCAGCGGGCCGTCGATCGCTACCACGGTCCCGGCCGGTACCGCGTCGTCGGCGAACCGGGCGAAATGCTCCACCTCGTCAACTGGATCGATTACCCGCTGCTGTCAACGGCGGACAAGGCCGCGGCGCATCGTCCGCTCAAGAACATCGCGCAAGCTGTCGCATCGCACGCGGCATGATGCACACAGCCCCGCGCCCGGAAGGGCGCGGGCCAAGAATCGCCCGATGAACATTTTGTCGACGGTCTGAAGAAAGCGAACCTGATTGGAAATCGAGTTTTTGTTCGTGAACAGGCTGTTGATCGGTCGCCCCTTGCCCCGCGCCCTTCCGGGCGGGGCTTATCCTGAACTCAGGTTCACAACACTCCTGCCGACTCGATCAGTTCATCGACGCCTGCCCGCCTCACTGCGGTGCGGTAGCCCGCGCGAAGCGAGGCGTGAGCCCATAAACCGTCGGGATGCAGGGCGATCATGCCGATCTGGTGTTGCTCGTGAAGCTCGAAGCTCTCGATGTAACGGTTCATGCACTCATGCAGCGCATCAACGGGACTCGCGCCTTGGCGCATGAGTTCGACTGCGAGAAACGAGCCGCACGTCCCCATCACCAGTTCACCGTTGCCGGTGGCGACTGCCGCGCCGTGTTCGGGATGCACATAAAGCCCGTGTCCGATGATCGGCGAATCACCCACGCGGCCCGGCAGCTTCATCGGCAGGCCGCTCGTTGAACAGGCGCCGGCGATCACACCTTTCGCATCCATCGCCAGCACCCCCACCGTATCGTGCGGCGGCTCCGCGAAACCGCCGTTGCCACTGTCCCCTGTTCCCCGTTCCTTGTTCTCCGTCCCCTGCCCCCTCTCCTGATTCGCCTCCTCACGATTGGCCGCTCCGATCACCCGGCGGTATTCCAGCGACGGGTTCGCACGAAGTTCCTCCATCTTCATCTCATAAGCCTTGCCCGCCTGCGGCGACAGCAGTTCCTCAACCTCGAATCCCTGCTCCAGCGCAAACGCCTCGGCCCCTTCACCGGCCAGCATGACATGCGGCGATTTCTCCATCACCCTTCTGGCGATCGAAACCGGATGCATGAACCGCCTGATGAAACAAACTGATCCGCACCGCGAAGGCGAAAGCATCACACAGCCATCGAGACTCACGCGACCGCTGCGATCAGGCAACCCGCCGAAGCCGACCGAATCAACCGACGGATCACGCTCGACCGCGCGGCAGGCCGCCTCCACCGCATCGAGCGCACCGCCTCCGGTCGCCAACACCGGCCAGCCGGCTGCGTTTGCCTTCCTGCCGAACGACCACGTTGAAAGAATCAATGGATGCAACATGCGGCACATTATGCCATGTTGAAAAACTTGCGAACCTGAGTTCGGGATAAGAGCGAGCCGCGACGTAACACGTCGCGGAGGTGAGCAGCCTCAAGGGTGGTCATGCACACCTTGGGCGGTGGAACTCGAAAGCGCCAGGCGTCGCATTCGCAGCCACGCGACAAACGGGCGCCTGCTCATCCGCCGCGCGACGGATGCCGTTCAGCCATCGCGCGATCGACACGCCTTGCAGGCTGTTCCGGGGGGACACGTCCGCGACGTGTTACGTCGCGGCTCGCTCTTATCCCGAACTCGGGTTGCGAATGAAAAAAGCCCGCATCGGACGCGGGCTTTTTTTCGTATTTGGATTTTGAAACCGGCGGGCTGCGATCAACCCTGGCTTGCGCCGCCGGGGCCGAAGGTGATCTTGTCGGTGCCCATGGCGCCGTGATCGCCCATGCCGCCCGAAGCCGGGCCGGAGGCGGGCTGCTTGCGAGGCGTCGAAGAGGCTGATGCGCCGCCGGCGCCTTCTTCGCTCTTGCCCGCGTCGCTGCCCCATTGCGCGCGCTTGAGCGACAGGCCGATCTTGCGATCGTCGATATCGACGCGGAGGATTTTGACTTCCACATCATCGCCGACCTTGACGATGTCTTCGGGGTTCTCGACCTTGTGATCAGCCAGCTCGCTGATGTGGAGCAGGCCTTCGAGATCGTCCTCCAACTCGACGAACACGCCGAAGTTGGTGATCTTGGTGACCTTGCCGCGGACGATCATGCCAGGCTGGTAGGCGCTGGGGATGGCTTCGGTCCACGGGTCCTTGGTCATGTGCTTCACGGAGAGGCTTACGCGCTGTTTCTCCTGATCGACTTCCATGACCACGCATTCCACTTCGTCGCCCTTCTTGAGCAACTCGTTGGGGTGTGACAGCTTCTTGGTCCATGACAGGTCGCTCACATGCAGCAGGCCATCGATGCCCGGCTCGATCTCGACGAACGCGCCGTAGCTCGCAAGGTTGCGGACCTTGCCCTTGATGACCGTTCCAGGCGGATACTTCTGGGCGACCAGCTCCCACGGATTAACTTCCGTCTGCTTGATGCCCAGGCTGATTTCCTGCTTGTCCTTGTTGATGTCGAGCACGACGACATCGATTTCCTGACCCATCGAAAGCATTTCGCTGGGGTGATTGATGCGCTTGGTCCAGCTCATCTCGGAAATGTGCACGAGGCCTTCGACGCCCTCTTCGAGCTTGACGAACGCACCGTAGCTGACGATGTTCGTGACCGCGCCGTGAATGCGGGTGTTGGCCGGGTACTTGGTCTCGATGTTCTCCCACGGGCTGGTCTCTTTCTGCTTGAGACCCAGGGCGATCTTTTCCTTTTCGTGATCGATCTTGAGCACCTTCACCTCGATCTGATCGTCGATGCGCACCATCTCGGATGGATGATTGATGCGGCCCCACGACATGTCGGTGATGTGCAAGAGGCCGTCGATGCCGCCCAGATCGACAAACGCGCCGAAGTCGGCGATGTTCTTGACGGTGCCCTTGACGACGTCGCCTTCCTTGAGGCTGGTGAGCAGCTTCTTGCGCTTCTCGGTGCGTTCCTCTTCGATCAGCTTGCGACGGCTGATGACGATGTTGCGACGCGGCTCGTCGATCTTGAGAATCTGAGCCTTGATCACGCGGCCGATGTATTCACCGATGTCCGCCGGACGACGAACATCGACCTGTGAAGCGGGGAGGAAGACCGGCACGCCGATATCGACCAGCAGGCCGCCCTTGATCTTCCGCATGACCTTGCCTTCGACGACATCGTTTTCCTTGTTCTGGCTGACGATGCGCTCCCAGCCGCGGATGCGGTCGGCCTTGCGCTTGGAAATCGTGACGACGCCGCCGGCTTCGTCCTCGATCGATTCGAGCAGCACCTCGACGGTGTCGCCGATCTCGACATCTTCCGGGCTGTCGAATTCGTGACGGTCGAGAATGCCTTCGCTCTTGAGGCCCACTTCAACGAGGAAGTCGTCACCGGCCTTGCCGATGATCTTGCCCTTGAGAATGGCCCCAGCGGTGTAATCGCCCAGTTGGGCGGAAAGAATCGACTCCATGCTTTCGACGTTGCCGCCGAACGCATCGGCGATCATCAGATCCGCCGCGTCGTCATCAATCTCCAAATCAGCGATGAGGTTGCGATCTACCATGAGAAAAAGTTTCCTTTCGAAACGGGTTTACTCGGCGGCTCCAACATGGAGCCGCTGACACGAGTCGCGACGACGACACGGCAGCCACATGATGCGGCCGCGAAAGTGTTGTCCGTCACCTGGGTTGATCCCGCGCTGTCCGCGAGAAAAGCGGAGCCGCAGAGCGGGAGAAAGATGATAGCAAAGACCACGGGGAATAGCCAATTCGAAACGGCGAATGACAGGGCAAGGGTGCACGCACCCCTTTACCCAGGGCAAACGCATCTAAAATCACGGGAAAAGCAGATGTTCGCACTTTCCGTGCGCCGGATTTCACTGAAATTCTTGTGGTTCCCTGAAAGCCCTTGTTTTTCCGATCGAGAATTGCCATGATTTTTGATGCGTTGGCCCTGCCCCTTTACCCTGCAACGACATCCACACGACATCCGCCACGCTTGACAGTGCGACCGTTTTACCTACGATACTCCTTCTGCAAAACGCGGCAGCAAAAGCGACCGCTTCATACCCGCCTCCTTAGCTCAATTGGTAGAGCAAGTGACTCTTAATCACTAGGTTGAAGGTTCGAGTCCTTCAGGGGGCATTCCCGCTTCGAGAAGAGATGGGCAATCATCGGAAACGGCCTGAAAAACAGGCGTTTTCCGCTGATGCTTGTTTCGCGGGTTCGCCTCATTTCCGACGACTTCATGCACCTTCTGCATCGGATTCTGCATCGCCTTTTTCGATGCGGTCGGCGAGTCAATCGCACGCCGGAAGTGTTCGTTGGTGATGTGCAATTTCGGGCGGTGATGATACTCCTGCCCTGCGGGGACTTCTGAATAACCTCCGATACACCGTGAACCAGGGGATCGCGAAGCCGCAAGCGGCTTGGGCGTGAGGTTATTCAGGAATCCCTGCCGTCAGTCCGCCGCGATGCGTGGGTCGGTCACGGCGTGCCAGGCGCCTGTTTCGTCGATACCGATGGCCTGGAGCACCGCCAGGTGGTTGACTTCGCGCACGTGGTGTCCCATGGCGCGAAGCCTTGCGATGTCCGCAGGCGGGGTGGTTTTTTCGATTCGCAACTGGTCGGGTCGCCACTGGTGGTGCAGGCGCGGGGCGGCGACGGCGGCGGGAGGGTCATGACCCAGGTCGGCGAAATGGATGAAGGTGTTGAGCACCGCGTTGATGATCGTCGGGCCGCCTGCCGCGCCCAGGGTCAGCACCGGTCGGCCATTGCGGAGCACAATGGTCGGGGTCATGCTCGACAGGGGGCGCTTGCCCGGCGCGATGCGGTTGGCGTCGGCTCCCAGCAGGCCGAAGGCGTTGGCGACGTTGGGTTCGAGGGCGAAGTCATCCATCTGGTTGTTCATCAGCACGCCGGTGCCGGGGATGACGACCTTGGACCCGAAGGCGGTGTTGATCGTCGCGGTGATGGCGACCCAGTTGCCCTCGGTGTCGGCGGTGGCGATGTGGGTGGTGTGTTTGCCGAAGTGGTCGGTGTCGGCGGCAGGGGGATCGCCGGGGCCTGCGATGGTCGTGGCGCGTCGGTGATCGATGCGGTTGAAGAGCGTTTTGGCGTAGCCCTTGTCCAGCAGGCCGCGCGGCACCTCCGCAAAGTCAGGATCGCCCAGCCAGTGGGCGCGATCCGCAAAGGCGAACTTCATCGCCTCGGCGGTCAGGTGGAGTCGCGCCGCCGGGTCGGTGCGATTGAGGGCCGCGATGTCCGTCTGCTCAAGGATGTTGAGCATCTGCGCCAGGTGCGTGCCGCCGGAGCTTGGCGGTGGAAAGCTGATGAGGGTGAAGCCGCGATAGGTGGCGATGATCGGCTCCCGCAGCTTGATGCGGTAGTCGGCAAAGTCCCTGGCGGTGATGATGCCGTTGTTCTCCTTCATCCACGTTTCGACGGCCTGTGCGAACGGGCCGCCGTAGAAGTGGCCGACGCCATCGCGGGCGATGCTGCGGTAGGTGCGGGCCAGGTCGGATTGGGTGAGGGTGTGTCCCCTGGGCCAGGGTTTGCCATCGGGTGCGAGGAGGATGTTGCGTGATCCTTCGAAGCGAGCGAGGGTCGGGGCGTTGGCGCGAAGCCGGGCGGCCTGTCGCTCATCGAGCGTGAAGCCTTGCTGTGCCAGGTCGGCGGCAGGAAGCAGGAGATCGGCGAGCTTGAGTCTGCCCGCGCGGGCGATGGCGTGGTCGTAAGCGGCGACGGAGCCGGGGATGCCGCCGGCGAGCGGGCCGGTCTGGCTGAGGGTGGTGTCGGCCTTGCCGTTGCGGAGATAGGTGGCGGCGGTGACGGCGGCGGGCGCGGTTTCGCGGCCGTCGATGGCGATGATCGTGCCGTCGCCTTGGCGGATCAGCACGAAGCACCCGCCGCCGATGCCGCTGTTGTGACCATCGACGACGCCCAGCGTCAGGGCGGCGGCGACGGCGGCATCCACGGCGTTGCCCCCTTTGGCATACGCATCGACGGCGGCGGCGGCGGCCAGCGGATGCACGCAGGCCACCAGGCCGCGAGGGTGCGCCGCGGCGCCGTGGCCCGTCGCCTTCATGATCGGCGGCGGCGATTGACAGGCGGATTGCGAAAAGATGAGGCCCGCCAGGAGCAGCGCCATCGTCCCGCGTGATACGAAGTGGAACATGGCGTCGCCTTTCCTGGGACGAGGCAGGGGGGTGCAGCCGTCGTAAGAGCCGCGACTCAACGAGTCGCGGACGTGAACAGCCTGAAGGGGCGCAAGCGCGTTGCGGTTGACGACGACCGCAGTTCCCTGTCTCCTGCTCCGTGTTCGACGGTTTTAGAGGTTCTTCGCCATCTGCGCGATGGGCGCTCCATCAGGCTGTTTGCGTCCGCGACTCGTTGAGTCGCGGCTCTTTTGTTCGATCAATGCTTGTAAACCCTGTGCTGCGGCCGGCCTGACAGAATCTGTTCCTTGCCCCAGTTGGTGACGGCGCGAAAGGCATCGCTGCGGATGAAGCTTTGAAACGCCTGTTCATCGGACCATTCGCTGGTGATGAGGTAGGAAGCCCCATCGCTCACATCCTTCCAGAGCGTGGAGTGCGTGTGACCCTCGGCGGCGTTGAGGGCGCCGATGACCGCGGCGAACTTCTCTTCGAAGTCCTGCTGCTTGCCGTCGATAACGTGGTAATTCATGCCGACGGTGATCATGGTTTCAGTCCAAAGCTAAAGGCGTGATGACAAAGGCGTCACAGGGAAACATTACACGAGACGGTAGGGAATCCTGAATAACCTCCGATGTACCGTGAACCAAGGATTGCGAAGCCGCAAGCGGCTTGGACGCGGGGGGTTATTCAGGAATCCCGGTACATGAAACCGGCGATCACTGATGCGGATGCTCTTTGAGCAGGGCTTCGGGCTGGTAGAACTCGGTGCGGGTCTTGGTGGCTTCGCGGACCCGCTTGACCTGTTCGGGGGTGATCATGGGCGCCTTGTTGCCGAAGGAATTGCGGACGTAGGTGAGGACGGAGGCGACCTCGACATCATCGAGCAGCGCTCCGAAGGCCGTCATGGGAACGAGGCCGGGGTATTTTTTGCCCTTGACTTCGATGGGTCCCAGCAGGCCGTGAAGCGTGAGCTTGATGAGCCGTTCATCATTCTGGCCGACCCACTTCAGATCGGTCAGCGGCGGGAAGTGGGCGGACTCAAGCCCCAGGCCATCAGGCTGATGGCAGGTGGCGCAGTAGCCTTCGCGGCGATAGACCTCGGCGCCGCGGATGAAAAGCTCGCGGGCGTCGCTCTTGAGATGTTCGGGGACCTCGACCTTTTCGAATTCCTGGGCGAGGGTCTGATTCTTCAGGTGGGCCTCGGCGGTTCGGAAGGGCGCAGCAAGCCAGGAATCCAGCGATGAATCACCGCCGCCGGCAATGGGGCCGACGCTGAGCGTCGCCACCTTTTTGTCGCCGGCGAAGAAGTCGAACCGTGCGCTGTCGAACCGCTCCTCGAAGCCGCCGCGGTTCCAGAGCATGATTTTGTCGAAGTCGGTGGGTGCTGCGAAGGAGACCCTGATCCAGGGGTTGTTCTCGAAGGCGGTGTGGGAGAAGTTGTTTTTGTTGCCATCGACGAGGTTGCCGATGGGGAACTGGCCGCCGCTGTATTCGGAGGATTGTTTGAGGGTCGCTTTTTTGGTGATGTTTTCCCTGCCGTTTCGCAGCTCCATCTCGGCGAGGTTGATGGTGCGGTTGCCTCCGGGCAGGGTCATGGTGAAAGCGGTGACTTTGCCCCTGGCTTCATCGGGCACGGTGATCTGGAGGGTGGAGCCGCCGCGTCCGATCTGGACGAGCGACTTCGCGGGCGGCTGCGTTTTGGTGTCCTGGGTGATCCTGTTCCGCACCGCTTCGAGAATCGGAAGGCCGTTGAAGTTCTCCAGCCATGACGCGGCGGCGATCACTTCCATCTGCACGCGGCCGTGCGGATCGCCGGCCATCTTCCTCAGCAGCGCCACCTGATCAGCCACCTGATGCCCGGTGTAACGAAGCACGCGCACCGCCGCTGCACGGGCCCGGTGGTCCTTGGATTCGAGCAGGCGGTTGACCAGATCGCGGTCCACCTTGTTCATGCCCCAGGTCATCCACATCGCTTCGACGAGATGGTGCTCGTGGTCGGGATCGTTCCTGTCCAGCGAAGCGGCCCAGTTCTTCACCGCGGCGACGACCTCATCGGCATTGCGGCCGCGCAGCTCGCGGCGGCTGCGGTAGCGGGCGCGATCTTCGGGGAGCTTGAGATTCTCCAGCAGTTCGTGAATCGTTGCGCCATCGATCTTGGGCGCCTTCACCAGCGGCCGGCCGGGGTAGGTCACACGGTAGATGCGGCCATGCGTGTGATCGCGGTGGGGATCGCGGGCGTTGTGCTGCATGTGGCCGATGAGCGGGTTGTGCCAATCGACGATGTAGAGCGAGCCGTCGGGTGCGATTTCCAGATCGACGGGGCGGAAGTTGCCGTCGCTGGAGACGACCAGGTCCTGCCGCCACTTGGTCTTGAAGCCGGTGCCGTCTTCCATGACCTGATGCTGCTTGGTTCCGAGGAATCCGATGGAGTTGCAGATGAGCATGTCGCCCTGGACTTCATCGGGGAAGTGCCTGCTGGCGAGGAACTCGATGCCGGAGGTGGGGCGGACGCGGTGGGCCGGCTCGATGAGATCGCGGCTGCCGGGCGTGGCGACGCCGTAGCGCGGCTTGATGGAGCCGGGGAGCATCCACTCGGTGGTGGGGCCGGAGGTGTGCAGGAAAAAGTGCTGGCCCCAGCGATCGAAGGCGATGCCCCAGGGATTGGGGATCGAGAGCTGCGCATGGCGTTCCAGGTGGCGGCGCTGGGGGCTGAAGCGGTAGAAGCCGCCGTTGGTGCCGCGCACCGGACCGTAGGCGGTTTCGATGTTCGAGCGAAGGAAGACGCCCTCGGCCATGAAGATCGCGCCGGAAGGATCAGCCGTGAAGGCGCTGATGGCGTGGTGCGTGTCGTGATCATCGAAGCCGCTGAAGACGATTTCCTTGCGGTCGGCCTTGTCGTCGTTGTCGGTGTCCATCATCTTGACGAGATGGATGCCTTGCGAGACATAGACGCCATCGTGTGAAATCTCAAAGCCCATCGGCAGGTGAAGGTTGTCGGCCCAGACGGTCTGCTTGTCCGCCTTGCCGTCGCCGTCGGTGTCTTCGAGGATCAGAATCTTGTCGTTGGGTCGCGGATCGCCGGGCTTCCAGTGCGGGTAGCTGGCCATCGTCGCCACCCACAGCCGGCCTTTGTTGTCGAAGGCCAGTTGCACCGGGTTGGCCAGGTCGGGGAACTCCTGCTCGGTGGCGAACTGCTGCACCTTGTAGCCGGCGGGGACCTTGATGGTGTCCAGCGCCTCCTTGCCCTTGAGGAAGGTGAGCGCGCCGTTCTTGCCGCCGGGGCGGTAGTTGGTCTGCACCGGAGGAAGGGTGGAGGTCTTGGCGTCGAGCGCCGCGATGTCGATCGTCCTGCCGTTGGCCGCCGCCCAGATGGCCTGATCGCGGATGGCGGTCATCTCGCGGATCTTGCCGATTTCAAACGGGTAGTTGGCCGGGCCGTAGGGGTTGTACCGCTGGCCGAAGACATGCACGCCGTTGGGGATTTTGAAGTCGTTGATCCAGAGCCAGTTCTTGTCCTTGACCAGCTCGCGCACCTTCTCGCGCTGCGAAGCCGCCTTCACCGGCGAGTCGCCGAAGATGGCATCCACCAGCAGCACGCCCAGCTTCTTGTAACCCGCATCGTTGAGCAGGGCGCCATCGACGGTCAGCGGCTCCTTCGATTCGCGGTGCCACTTGAGCGAGGGCGTGTAGGCATCGACGAATCGGACCCAGTGTTCCTCGGCCACATGTTGAATGGCGGAGGTGTAGGCCGCGAGGTTGCCGTTGCCCGCCCTGCCGTTGGGCACATCCATTTTGGCGGACAGGTCCTCGATCGCGGTGGGGGAGACGAGCACCAGTTTCGGCGTCGATTCGCCGTTGTATTTCTGCTTGAGGGTGTGGGCGACAAAGGCGTCAAGCTCATCGCGGAAGTTGCCCAGCCCCGCGCCGCCTTGGAACGATTCATTGAAGCCGAAGAACGCGATGATGACATCCGGCTTGAGCCGGGCGAGCCATTGCTCCTCGGTCTCGAAATGACCCGAGCCGTTGGCCGTGTTGCCATCGGAGTGGCGGTGATGGAACTTCTCCGCACCGGGGAAGCCCAGTTGGTTGCCGCGGCCCGAATGCGGGCGGAAGCCGGGGGTGTTGCCTTCATCGCACATGTTGCGGATGAAAAGCTGATGCTCGGGATACCGCAGATGCAGTTCGGTTTCGAAGTGATCGTAATGAAGCATGCGCGAGCCCAGGCCGGCGCCCATGAGCACGATGCGGGCGCCGCGCTTGAGTTCGAGACGATCCCCCTCCCCGGCCCGCGCAACGGATGCGAAGCATTGGGCGATGATCAAGGCCAAAGCGAACGGAAACAGGTTGATGGTCTTCATGAACTCGTCCTTAACTGGCAGACTTGAAACAACGATGGCCAAGGCCGGCAAAACCAAGGGCCGGCGGGAGCGGAAAAGCCTCCGCCGCCGACCCGATGCAGTGTGACACCTGAACCCGCATCGGTCAATATCCGTTCTTACGACGGAACCGCCGCAACAGGCGGTACAGGAGTTTGTCGTGCAAATCTCAAATCTCAAATCTCAAATCTCAAATTTCAAATCTCAGATTTCAAGTCCCCAATCCCCAATCAGCGGTGTCCGGTTAACGGACCGACAAAAGTCGATGCCCGTTTTCAGCTCCAGGGCAGCCTGATTCTGAGCAGATGTTCCATGCCTGAGAGGATCGCGCCCAGGGCGAAGCCGATCGCCAGGGGGATGCGCGGGGTGTCGGTGTCGAGGTCGGCTTTCACCCTGGAGGCGGCAAGCAGGGCGGCATTGGCGATGCGGCGGAAGGTTCGGATCACGATGCGATGGCGGATCATGACGACAATGGCGATCAGGGCCGCGGCGATGAAGCCGTAGAAGGCGGCGCCCAGCACCACTTCCCAGTTGGCTGCGATGGCGCCGATGGCGGCCATCATCTTCACATCCCCGCCGCCCAGTCCGCCGGCCATGCAGATGAGAAAGAGCGGAATGAAACCGGCAAGCAAGGCGAACGCCGACCGCCCCAGCCCGCCCAGCAGCCCGCCGAACCCGCCTTCGATCAGGCCGAACACCCCCGCCAGCAGCAGCCCGGCAAGCACCGCGGAGCCTAAAAGCCGGTTGGGAATGCGCTGGGTCCGCCAATCAAAAACCGCCGCGGTCAGGACCACGGCGGTCAGGAGAACGAAGGCGCAAATGCCATAGGTCGAGGGCCGCGATGAACCCGCCGCGACGCCGGACTGTGCCAGGAAGTTCGAGGCTGTGACAAGTGAACCCAAGACCATGCTTCAGTCCCACATCGTCCAGCTTCGGTTCATCAAGGCAGGTCCGGGGCGTCCATCGATGCGGGCGCGGTTCAGGGGTTGTATTGGTAGGTGTCGTTGTCGGTCTGCACTTCGCCCCAGATGCCACGCATCCATTCCGTGATTTCGCCGCGGAAGTAGATCAGGATGCCCAGCAGGGGCAGGATGAGGGCGCCGATGAGGAGGATCTTTTCCAGACCTTCCGCACCGCGATCATCGCTCATGACACGCTTGAATTGGCTGACGATTTTCTTCAACATGGCAAAAACTCCGGGGGCTGCTTTCTCTCTCATTCGCTCCGAACATCACATCACCAACGCAGGTGATGAAGGAACCACGTTTTTAGTTCAAGGCAACGGCAGGCTGGTGATCTGGGTCATCATGCGGTAGTAATCCACGACGACTCCCAGAGACATTGTAAAAAGATAGACCGAAGGTAACGCGATGGCGCCCAAAAGAAGCGCCCATTCCAGCGAGGTGGTGCCGCGCTGGTCGTGAAGCATCCTGCGGAACGCCCGGCGACAGCGGCGAAGCGAACGACCAAGGGTGACCAAGCGGTTCGCATCAAGCGTTGCCCGGCGGCTAAACGGTTGGGCCGGGTGTTCCGGTGATTCCGGGGTTTCCGGGGGCGGGGGGTTTGGCATCACTGTATTCTTTCGCAAAGTGAGGCTCAGGTCAACTCAAATATCGCTTTGGTGCGGTCGGTCACCATTTCCCGCTCGTGCGGGCGCAGGTTCTCGGCGAACGTCGAATGCTGGCCGGTCCAGGCCAATTGCACGTTCTTTTTATCGTGCGGATCGGTCTGCACCGTGAAGATGTCCCGCAGCTTGTACCGGCCATCATCACCCAAAGGCTCCACTTCACTAACGTAGGTGAGCATCCTTCGTCCACCCACATGCCTGCTCATTTGCACGATTACATCGATCGCCGAGGAAACCTGCGATCGCAAAGCCGCCAGCGGCAGTTCCACTTTGCTCATCAGGGCCATGGTTTCGAGGCGGTTGAGGGCGTCGTAGGGGTTGTTGGCGTGGAGGGTGCCCATCGAGCCGCCGTGACCGCTGGTCATGGCCTGGATCATGTCCAGGGCCTCGCCGCCGCGCACTTCGCCGATGATGATGCGGTCGGGCCGCAGACGCAGCGAGGAGCGGAACAGCTCGCGGATCGCCACCGCCCCGCGCCCGAACTGGTCCGGCGGCTTGGTCTCCATCTGCACCACATGATCCTGCTGCAACTGAAGCTCGGATGAATCCTCGATCACCACGATCCGCTCGCCTTCGGGAATGAAGACGGAAAGGGCGTTGAGCAGCGAGGTTTTGCCCGAACTGGTGCCGCCTGCGACGAGGATGTTCCGCTCGGCCGAGATGGCGATCTTCATGTACTCCATCGCCTCGTAGGTGAGCGTGCCCAGGTGGATGAGCCAGTCGATGTCGAGCGTGGTGGTGTTGAACTTTCGGATGGTCATCACCGTGCCGCGTCTGGCGCAGGGAGGCCGGGCGACGTGGACGCGCGAGCCGTCGGGCAGGCGCGAGTCGATGAGCGGATTGTCCTGGGCGATGCTTTTGCCCGTGAATTGCAGGATGTTGTTGACCGCGGCCTCGTAGGCTTCGTTGTCGGAGAAGGTGGCCTCCGTGCGGATGATCTGGCCGTCGCGCTCGATGAAAATCTCGTCGTGCTTGTTGACCATGACCTCGGTGACGCCTTCGTCAGCAAGGTACGACCGGATGGGCGCGAGATAGTGAGCGACGGTCGCGGTGAAGAGGTCGAAGTCGTTCATGCCGTTGATTGTAGTGCATCGCCACGAAGTTAGCCGTTCGCCTTGGCGAACGACGTGATGTCTTGCATCGCCCGCATCCGTTGCCTCCGTTCGCCAAGGCGACGGGTGGCTGGGGCGGAGTCTTCGACGCCCCGGCGCCCCCGACGCCCCCGGAGCCCCCGGAGCCTTGCTGTTTCATCGGGCCGGGGGTTCGCGGACTCAGCCCCAGCCCCCGGATTCCCCCGGATTCAAACTGAACCACTGCCTCACTTCCGATGCGGCAGACGCTCGCACGGCTTCCGCACACTCCACCGGGCAAGCGTGGCATCCAACTTCTTGTCGTATGAAAGCCACTTCGTGTCGGGAGCCTCCAGGATGCGGACAAGCTCAGGCAAAACCTCCTCGCACAACTTCGCATCAGCGACATCCGACGACGCGGCTTTCCGCTTTCGCCCGGTCACTTTTGCACGTTTCTTCGAGCCTTTGATGTTCATCGGTAATCCCAGAGTGATCATTGTGGCCTGACACGTCGGCAGGTGACGATTCTGATTAAAATTGCCCTGGGCGAACGGCTCTTGCATTTTCATGGTCATTTGGAATGAGTGCGTTTATGATGGGTGGGGCAGGCGCCAAACATTATCACAGGGATTCAGTTTCTGAAAAGGGTGCATTTCATGGGACTTCAATCTCGCCGCTTCGCCATCCTGTCGGCGGTCGTTTCCGTTCTTATTTTAGGGTGCGATGATGAAACGATTGTTTCACCGCCTAACAGAGGATCAGCCGGCAATTCTTCGCAGGAGGAAATGGCAAAGCCCCTCGCGCACACTCATGGCAGTTTCGTGCTGACGTACGAAATGAAGATCGCCGGAGGGCGCGACACGGACGAAGAGATCGACAAAGCGGTCCTCGCCATTGAACGGCGTATCGATCCGCAAGGCGTTGCCGGCTTGAAGTTCCGAAATCTGGGTGGAGGGCGGTTGGAGGTTCGCGGGCCAATGCCGCCGCCGGAGGTTCTGAGCCTGCGCGAGGCTCATGTTTCATCGGTCGATCATTTGATGGCGAAGGATGTCAGCCGGGCGGAGATTGAGCGGTTCCTATACAAGAGGACCAAAAACGAGCGGAGGGCGGGCATGGCGGCCCTGATTGACCGCCATCCTTCGCTGACCGAAGAGATTCGAGCCGTATTCGATTCATTCGAGTCTCACAATCGAAATCGGGGACCGTATCCTGATATTGAGGCGGTGATGGAAAGGCTGCGGCCCCGAGGCGTGCTCGAATTCCGCATTGCTCCGACGCCTGTGCAGGATATGGAGTCCTATCAGGATGGATTGCAGAAGAACGGCCCCGATACAGCCCCGGATGAGCCGTATATCTGGCACGAAATCGACGATATCGGCAACATGCTGTACGAGGCGGGTGACCGACAATTGCTTGAGGCCGATGCAACAGCCTTTTTGTCGCGGCAGGGGATCGTCGGAGCGCGGCATAAAGACAAGTATTACCTGCTGCTGAGCAATCAGATCAAGGAACGATTGAGCGACGCCGATGCGCAGTGGCGCGTTGAATCGGCGCGCCTGTCGCGTGATCACGCAGGGTTTCTCGCTGTCGAGTTCGCGCTCGACTCCACTGGCGCCGCACTGCTGGGCGATATGACACAACGGCATCCCGGCCGCATGTTGGCCATCGTTCTGGATGGGAAGGCAATCATGATTGCAACGATTCAATCGAGAATCGACCGGAAAGCGTTGATCTCTTGCGCAGGTGGTTTCTCCGCCCCTGACGCCCGCCGCATCGTTGGACTCCTGAATGCCGGAGCACTCAAAGCCAGGCTCTCGCCCAGTCCCTCTTCGATCAAAATAATTCCCGCTGAATAAATGATGGAAAACGGTGCGCGCGGTGTGGAACGGATCAGGTTACAGAAGGTTTTATCCCGTCGCCGCCAACTCCTGCCGCTGATCGAACATGATCGCCACCGTCTGGCTTCCGCGATGCCCCATGCTGCGAACCACGGTCGCATGGCTCATCTCACCGGCGGCGAGGATCACATCCTGTTTCGTCCGGGCGATGCCCACCTTCACCCGCTGCCCCGGAATCAGCAGTGAAGGATTGTCGATTTCGATGAGGGCGCCACTGGTGGAGAGGTTGGCCGTTCGTCCAGGCAGATACCGACCGGTGTGCAGGCATTGCACCTTCACCGGCCGGATCAGCATCAAACGGGCATCGCGGCGGCGTTCGTGTGGCGTGGTCATGGTCAGCCCTCGTTCGGTGGCGTTATTCCGTTCCTATCGGTTAAATCGCCTGTAACATTGAATCGGACCCCCCGGGCCTCCCCCCCGACACCCGATACCCGACCCCCGCCCCTCCCCGAAACCAAGTAGATTGATGTTGCAATCCGCGTATGGATTCCGTCGTTTCCGTTTCACGCTTCCATTCCCCTTTCAAAAGGATTCATCACATGCTTCGTTTTGCCTTTCTCTTCACCGTGGCGCTCTCCCTCCTCAGCCCGCCGGCCTGCGCGGCCGAGGATGGAACTTCGGGCATCGACGCCCTCGTCGGCAAGGATTCGCCGCTCAAGGAAGGCGAACGCATCGCGTTCCTGGGCGACTCCATCACCCAGGGCGGCGTCAAGCCCAACGGCTACGTCTGGCTCATCGAAGAGGCGCTCAAGGCCAAACAACCCGACAAAAAGGTCGAACTCATCAAGGCCGGCATCTCCGGCCACAAGGTGCCCGATCTTCAGAAACGACTTGAAAAAGATGTGACCGGCAAGAAGCCAACGATCGTTTTCATCTACATCGGCATCAACGATGTCTGGCACTGGAACAGAAACAACGGCACCAAGAAGGAAGACTTCGAGTCCGGCCTCAACGACATCATCAAACGCATCCAAGATGGCGGCGCGATCGTCGTCCTCGCCACACCCACCGTCATCGGCGAGAAGCACGACGGCACCAACCAGATGGACGCGATGCTCGATGAATATGCCGCCATCAGCCGGAAGGTGGCCAAAGAACAGGGCCTGGTGCTATGCGATCTTCGCAAGACGTTCATCGATGCGCTGAAGGTGCAAAACAAGGAAAACAAGGACAGGGGCATCCTCACCGGCGACACGGTGCATCTGAACAACGCCGGCAACAAGCTCGTCGCCGAGACCTGTGCCGCGAGCCTGGCCCAGGCGCTCAAGGCCCGCAAGTAAAACGAATCAACAACCCCAAATGCGAACAAGCCCGATCCCGCGCGGATCGGGCTTTTTTCATCCGCCGCTTGCGGCGTAGCAACGAACACCCAAAAATTCTCCGCCCCCATTTCCCCCGTCCCTGCAACAATATCCATCTTCCACGGGTAAGCTCCTGACATCGGCGATGAATCAAAAATCACCTGATTCCAGCCGCGATCCGTCCTTCATCCTCCGCCCGCTCTGGGAGTTCATTCCATGCCACGCCATTCCTTCCTCCGCCTGACCTCGCTCATTCTGCTGCTGGCCGGCTTCGCGCAGGCCGGGCCTGATGCGGATGACAAATCCGCGGCGGAGATTCTGCCCGGCTCCGCCATCGTCTATGCCGAGCTCTCCGATCCCCGCGCGGTGCTCAGCCTGGCGATGGATCATCCGCTGCGAAAAAAGCTCGAAGCGACCGATGGTTACAGGCAATACCTCGCCTCGCCGGATTATGAAAAGCTACAGAAGGCGGTCGCATTCTTCGAGAAGCAGACCGGCATGAAGTGGCGCGACGCCATCGAATCGATGTCAGGCGGGGGGCTTCATGTCGCCTTCGATCTTTCCACCGGCGGCTTCGCCCTGCTGATGAAGGCCACCGATGCGGCCAGGCTTGCGAAAATCCACGAAGCCGTCGCCGCCGCGGTGGAACAGCACCATCGCGGCGCCATTCAGAAGGGCCGCACCTATCGTGAAATCGAAACATGGAAGGTCGGCAAAGGCGGCTTCGCCATCGTCGGCAAATGGTTTGTCTTCACCAACAATCCCGACATGGGCAAAGCCATGTTCGACAACATGATCGACGGCTCCAAGACCGCGCTGGCCAACGATCGTGACTTCAAAGCCGCCGCCGCCCGGCAGGGCGGTGCCACGGATCGTCCCACCGCGTGGGCCTTCACCCGCCTGCCGCTGATTCGCGGGCTGGGCCTGCTGAGCAAGGTGCTCAAGGACAAGAGCGACAATCCGGCTGCCGAGCTGCTTTTTGGCGGGGTGCAGGAAACGCTCAAACATGCCCCCTATGTCACCGCCGCGCTGCGGGTGAAGGATGATGATCTGCATCTGATGATCGGCGCTCCGCACGATGCGTCGCGCATCGACCCGTCGCGCAGCTTCTTTTTTGCACCGCAGGGCAAGGCCGGCGCGCCCAGGCCGCTGCGTCCGCCGGGCACGATGCTTTCCTTCACCGCCCACCGCGACATCGCCGCCATGCTTCGCAGTGCCGATGACCTGTTCGATGAGAACATCGCCGCCGGGATCGCCCAGGCCGATTCGCAGCTCACGCTCTTTTTCTCCGGTCGGCCCTTCAATGCCGAGGTGCTCGCCTCCTTTCATCCGCAGGCGCAGATCATCGTCACCCGGCCTTCGTTCAAGGAGGTGACGCCCGCGATCCAGGTTCCCGCCTTCGCCCTGGTGATGAGGCTCAAGACGGCCGATGAGATCACCATCGCCCAGTTCCGCACCGCGTTTCACACCGTGCTCAACTTCGTCAACCTCCAGGGCACGCAGGATGGCAAGCCGATGCTGTTGAGCGACCTTGACAAGATCAACGGCGCGACGCTGCTCTTTTCAAAGTATGTCTTCGACGCCGACAAGGGCGACAAGACCAAGGCGGACATCATCTACAACTTCTCGCCTTCGATGGCGATCGTGGACGACCGCATCATGATCGCCAGCACCCGCGGGCTGGCCGAGGATTTGATCAAGGCCGCCAAGGCGCAGAAGGCCGATGAAAGCATCGAGGAAAACACCCTCATCGAACTCGACGGCCCCGCACTCCTCCAGTCGCTCAAGGACAACCGCGAAACGCTGATCTCGCAGAACATGCTCGAAAAGGGTCACACCCCCGCACAGGCCAAACAGGAAATCGACACGCTGCTCGAACTGGTCGGCCACGTGCGCTCCATGAGGTCGAGCATGACCTTCAAGGACAACTGGGCGACGATCGACCTCCGCGCAAAACTCTCGCTCCCCAAGTGATCCCCCAAACCGCTCGCGGCGCAGCAACGCCTTCAATCCGAAATCTCAAATCTCAAATCTCAAATTTGAAATCTCAAGTCCGACATCCCAAATCCGAAATCCCAAATCCGAAATCCCCAATGACTTCTCCCACTCCCATCACCGCCTGGGTTCCCTTCAAGCCTTCGCTTGATCGCCCATGGTCCGCGAAACTCGCGGCTCACCTTTTTCGCCGCGCGGGCTTCGCGGCGAATACGATGGAGCTTGATCGCGCCGTCAAGGAAGGTCTCGATGCCACGCTCGATCGTCTCTTCTCCCCGGCGAAGCAGGCGGAGGCCACGACCGAAGGCGACCGTGATTTCGCCGCCGACCCGGCGCAGTTTGAAAGCCAAATGTCCACCCTGGGCGACACGATGATGGCCACGGGCAATCCGCAGTCGCTTTCGTCCTACTGGCTGTTTCGCATGTTGTTCACGCCGGATCAACTGCTCGAAAAGACCACGCTCTTCTGGCATGGCCACTTCGCCACCAGCGCCGCGAAGGTGGACAACGCCCGCCTGATGCTTCGCCACGGCGACCTGCTTCGCACACATGCCCTGGGCAGGTTCGAGCCGTTCGTGCAGGCCGTCTCCCGCGATCCCGCCATGCTGCTCTGGCTCGATGCCGCGACCAATCGCAAGGTTCGCCCCAACGAAAACTATGCCCGCGAACTGATGGAGCTTTTCTGCCTTGGCGTGGGCCGTTACACCGAGGATGACATCAGGGAAGTCGCCCGGGCCTTCACCGGCTCGGAGGTGGTGCGCGACGGGTTCCGCTTCAACCAACATCAGCACGATGAGGGCGTCAAATCCTTTCTCGGAAAATCAGGCAACCACAACGGCGATGATGCCGTGCGGATCATCCTCGCGCAGCCCGCCGCTTCGCGCTTCATCGCCGGCAAACTCGTCAGGTATTTCGTCGCCGAAGAGCCGTCGCTTTCCGCGGAGATGATCGAACCGATCGCCGCCCAGCTTCGTGACAACAGCTTCGACATCGGCCCCGTCATTCGCCGTCTGCTTTCGAGCGACCTCTTCTTCAGCGACCGCGCCATCGGACGCATGATCAAGTCGCCGGTCTCGCTGGCCATCGGTCTGCTGCGGGCGCTGGAGGGCCGCACCAACATGAACCAGGTGGCCCAGGCGCTGGAGCGGCTGGGGCAGGCGGTCTTTTATCCGCCCAACGTCAAAGGCTGGGAGGGTGGCCGGACGTGGATCAATTCCTCCACGCTGCTTGGCCGCGCCAATCTCGTGCGCTCCATCATCGACACGAAGGAATCGACCTTCGGCGGCGGCAGGCTCGACGGCCTGGCCGCGCGGCGCGGCAAGACATCGCCGCAGGCCATCGTCGATTGGCTGCTCGCGCTGCTCGTCGCCGTCGATCCGCCCCGCGAGGTGCGTGAGAGACTGATCAAGGTCGCCGAGACCGGCGGTGATCATCACATCGCCATCGGCAACACCCTGCACGCGATCAGCGCCCTGCCGGAGTTTCAATTGGGATGAGCATATAGCCCCGGAGCATTCGCCATGACCACTTCCCGCCGCCGGTTTCTTCAGCGTTCCGCTTCGGGCGCCACATTGCTTTCGCTGGCTCCCACGGTGCCGCAGTTTCTGCTCAGCGGCAGCGCCGTCGCCGCCACCAGGCAAGGCGAAAAGATTCTCGTTGTCATCCAACTCACCGGCGGCAACGACGGCATCAACACCGTCATTCCCTACGGGGATGATGTCTATCACAAGAGCCGGTTCACCACCCGCATCCAGAACAACCAGGTTCTCAAGATCGATGATCACCTGGGCTTTCATCCCTCGCTGTCAGGCTTCTCCGAATTGATGCAGCAGGGACAACTCGCGGTCTTGCAGGGCGTCGGCTACCCGAACCCGGACCGCTCCCATTTTTCATCGATGGACATCTGGCACACCGCGGTGCGCGACATGGAAAAGATGCGCCGCATGACCGGCTGGGTGGGCAGGTATCTCGATCAGCATCAGGCGGCCAACACCGGCGACTCGCCCGCGCTGCATCTGGGCCACGACCGCCAGCCGCTGGCCGTCGTGGCCCGGCGGGTGCGCGTGCCCAGCGTGGCCAACATGGATGCGTTCAAGTTGAACCTGGGCGGCCAGCCGCAGCTTGCCCCGATCATCGAATCGGCCGCGAAGGCCGATCGCGCCGCGGCAAAGCCGGATGACCTGCTCGGCTTCCTCCAGCAATCGACCGTCACCGCGCTGCTCTCGAGCAGGCGGATGCAGGATGCCGTTTCGCAATACAAGACCGGCGTCAACTACCCCGGCACCGGACTCGCCCGGCGGATGAAAACCGTGGCGCAGCTCATCGATGCCGGCCTTTCGACCCGCATTTACTACCTCACGCTCGAAGGGTTCGACACCCACGCGAATCAGGCCGTCACCCATGCCAACCAGCTTCGCGAGCTGGGCGATGCAATGGCGGCATTCCACAAGGACCTCAAGGAGCACGGCCACGACCGGCGCGTGGTGACGATGACCTTCAGCGAGTTCGGCCGCCGCGTGAAGGAAAACGCCAGCCGGGGCACCGACCACGGCGCAGCCGCGCCGATGTTCCTCACCGGCGCGGCGGTCAAAGGCGGCGTCATCGGCAAACACCCGAGCATGACCGATCTTGACGAAGGCGATCTGAAACACCACACCGACTTCCGCCAGGTCTATGCCACGCTGCTGGACCGCTGGCTCAACGCCGACAGCCAGGCGGTGCTCGGCGCGAAGTTCGCCCCCGTGGCGGCGCTGAAGGGGTGAGATGATGTGTGGGTGAAAGATGCTGTGGTTGAAAGATGCCGTGGGTGAAGGATGCCTTGGGTGGCTGGGGCTGGAGGCTTTGCGCAAGCCCCGGCCCGGCGACCTTCAGCCTTCAGCATTCAGTTACCTCACCTTGCTTCGTGCGCCTGGGCCGGGGCTTCGCGGACTCAGCC
>CAZYPK010000065.1:0-25920 GCA_964649195.1 uncultured Phycisphaeraceae bacterium | reverse complement strand
GTATATGAACGCCCCTTCAGGCTGCTCACGTCCGCGACGTGTTACGTCGCGGCTCTTCACTCCATGCCGGGTGTCGGGAAAAATCCCATTCGAGTTTCGCGGTGTTGCCGATAGGATGGATGGATGCGGCGTTTTTTATTCGTCATGTTCGCTCTTTTCTTGTGCCTTCCCGGTCCGCAGGCGCGGGCTGGGAAAGTCGGTTTTGAGTCGGATGTTCAGCCGGTGCTCACCGCGCTGGGTTGCAACATGGGGGCGTGTCACGGCAAGGCGCGCGGGCAAAACGGCTTCGCCCTGTCGCTGTTCGGGTTCGATCACGACTTCGACTTCGCCGCCATCACCCAGGAGGCCCGCGGTCGCAGGCTTTTCCCGGCCAGTCCTTCCAACAGTCTCTTCCTGCTCAAGGCCACCGGTCAGCTTCCGCACGGCGGCGGGCGGCGCATGGCCGTCGGCGATGCGAATTACGAAACCCTTCGCCGGTGGATCGCCGCCGGCGCCCCCCGCCGCGTCGTCGATGAACCGAAGCTCAGCCACATCACCCTGTCTCCGAAACAGCGATCGATGCAGCCCGGCGACACGCAGCGGCTGACCGTCACCGCGCATTACAGCGACGGTGCGATGCGCGATGTCACCGCCCTGGCCGCGTATCAATCCAGCGAAGCGCCGGTGGCCTCCGTCGATGCGACCGGGCTTGTCAAGACCTCGGCCATCCCCGGTGAAGCGGTGATCATGGCCCGCTACATGCACCACCTGGACACCTTCACCGCCACCAATCCGCAGCCCGTGGCCATCAGTGATGAGGTCTATGCCAGGCTGCCGCGCGCGAACTTCATCGATGAACTGGTCTGGGCCAAGCTCAAGGCGTTGCGGATCGTTCCATCGGAGACGGTCGATGATGCGAAGTTTATTCGCCGCGCTCATCTGGACCTGATCGGTCGTCTGCCCACTGCGGCCCAGACGCGCACGTTTCTTGCTTCGACGGAATCGAACCGGCGCGAGAAGCTGATCGATGCCTTGCTCGATCGGCCCGAGTATGCCGACGCCTGGGCCAACAAGTGGGCGGACATGCTTCGGCCCAATCCCTATCGCGTGGGCATCAAGGCGGTCTTCAATTACGACCAGTGGATACGCCAGAGCTTCCGCGACAACAAACCCTACGACCAGTTCGTGCGCGAACTCATCACCGCCCAGGGCAGCACCTGGCACAACGGGGCTGCGGTGCTCTTCCGCGATCGCCGCTCGCCGGATGAAATCACCACGCTGGTCAGCCAGATTTTCCTGGGCATCCGCCTCGAATGCGCCAAGTGCCACCAGCATCCTTTTGAAAAATGGAGCCAGGCGGATTACTACGGCTTTGCCGCCTATTTTGCGAAGCTGCGGCACAAGGGCACCGGGCTGTCGCCGCCGATCTCCGGCGGGGAGGAGATCATCTTCGACGGTGACAAGGGGCAGGTGACGCATCCGATCACCGGCCAGGTCCTGCCGCCGCGCCCGTTGTATGGCGAGCCATCGCCTGACAGCGATGTCGCTTCGCCGCGCCAGGCCCTCGCCGATTGGATGACCTCGAAGGACAACGATTATTTTGCGATGGTCGCCGCCAACCGCATCTGGGCCCAGCTCATGGGCCGGCCGCTGGTCGATCCCGTCGATGATCTTCGCATCACCAACCCGCCCAGCAACGAACCCCTGCTGCGGGCGCTGGCGGATTACCTGCGCCAGGTGAACTTCGATCAGAAGAAGCTCATCCGCGCCATTGCCGTGTCGCATGTCTATTCGCTCAGCTCGATCCCCGGCAAGCACAACATCGCGGACACCCGCTACCACTCCCGGCACTACCGAACGCGAATGCGGGCCGAGGAAATGCTCGATGGCGTCAGCGACATCACAGGCGTCCGCGACAACTTCCAGGCCATGCCCCCCGGCTCGCGGTCGATGCAGCTTTGGACCGCCCGCATCGATTCGATGTCGCTGGACACCTTCGGCAGGCCGGACCCGAATCAGGACCCGCCGTGCGAACGCATCGAGGACCCGACGGTGACGCAGGCCCTGCACCTGATGATGTCGCCCCAGCTTTACGCCAAGGTCGCCGGCGACGGCAGCCTGCCCGCCCGGCTGGCATCGGAGCTGAACGCGAAAAAAATCACCCCGGCCCAGGCGTGCGAAGAGCTTTACCTGACCGTTTACAGCCGATTTCCCAGCGAAAAAGAGCGGCAAATCGTCGAACCGATGATCGAAAAAGCCCCCAACCGCCGATCGGTAACTGAAGACCTGCTTTGGTCAATGATGAATACACCCGAGTTCCTGTTCAAGGATTGAGATCGGTTCGGTTCGCCTAAAAAAGGAGGCCCGGGAGGGATTGCTCCCTATGTGCCGTCAGGCACGCCCAGGCCAAACAAAGTGAATATCGTCTGATTGCTTCTTGTTCACTTGGATCATAACCAACGTTCTTTCATTGTCAATGGATCGGTGTGGATGTCATGTCCAAGCCGCTTGCGGCGTAGCAATCCCTGATTCACGGTACATCGGGGTTATTCAGAAGTTCCCAAGCAATAAATGAGATGCCAACAATGAATCTCTTTCAAACACGAAACTGCGAAGGCGCCACCCGCCGCGACTGTCTTAAGCTCGGCCTGCACTCGCTGGTCGCCGGCGGACTCGTCGGCGCCCTGCGCACGCAGGCCCTGGCCGCCGAGGCTGCGCCCATCAAGCGGCGGGCCAAGTCGTGCATCCTCATCTGGCTCGATGGCGGTCCCTCGCATTACGAAACCTTCGATCCCAAGCCCGATGCCCCGCTGGAAATCCGCGGCTCCTTCGATGCCATCCCCACCAAGATCAAGGGCGCCCTCTTCTCGCAGCACATGAAGAAGCTGGCCGCCATCGGCGACAAGCTGGCGGTCATCCGTTCCATTCAGCACAACCAGGGCAACCACGGCGCGGGCAATCACTACATGATGACCGGCGCTCCGCCACGCATTCCCGTCGGCTGCGGGGCGTTCGTCAGCTTCCACCCCAGCCTCGGCTCGGTGGCGGCACGCGAACTCGGTGCGCCGCAGGGCATCCCCGCCTACTTCTCCATGCCTTCGATGAGCCGCAGCGGCGGCCCCAACTTTCTGGGCGCCCAGCACGCCCCCTTCGTGGTGCCCGGCGATCCCAACTCGCAGCACTTTCGCGTGCGCGATGTGGTGCTGCCCGCAGGTCTCACCGGCGAACGGTACACCGCCCGCCGCGATGTCCGCAGCGAACTCGATCAAATGCAGCGAATCAACGATGAAGCGGCAGGCGATCCGGTGGTGGCGATGGACAAGTTCTATCAGCAGGGCCACCGGATCATTTCATCGAGCGAGGCCCAGAAGGCGTTCGACATCACCCGCGAACCCGATGCGATGCGCGATCGCTATGGCCGCAATCCCTTCGGTCAGCGGGCGCTGCTGGCGCGGAGGCTCGTCGAAGCCGGCGTGCCTTTCATCACCCTCAACGAAGGCGGCTGGGATCACCACGTAAAGCTCTTCGAATCGCTGGGCAAACGGCTGCCTTCCTTCGACGCCACCATCGCCACGCTCATCGAAGACCTTGATGAGCGCGGCATGCTCGATGAAACGATGGTCATCGTGCTCGGCGAATTCGGCCGGACCCCGAAGATCAACAAGGACGGCGGCCGCGACCACTGGTCCAACGCCATGAGCGTGCTCTTCGCCGGCGGCGGAACGCCCGGCGGGCAGGTCATCGGCGCGACCGACCGGCAGGGCTATGCCGCCATCGATCGCGTGCTCTCGCCGGAGAACTTCGTCTCCACCATCTACACCAAGCTGGGCATCGATCCCAACAAGATTCTTTATACGCCGCAGGGCCGGCCGGCGCATCTGGTCAGCGACCCGACCGTGATCCGCGAACTGATGGGGTGAAGTCGATCCCCTCACTTGACCTGCCCCAGCCAGGCCGCCAGCAGGTCGCGGCAGGCGTGCAGGTCGTCGAGATGAATCATCTCCGTGACGGTGTGGATGTACCGCGTCGGGCAGGAGAAGGTGAGCGTCTTCGCGCCTGCGGCGGCCCGCTGGATGGCGCCGCTGTCGGTGCCTCCGCGCGCCAGGATCGAGCGCTGATATTTGATCTTGTTCTTCCTGGCGACGGCCTCGAACTCCTCGATGAGGTCGTAGTCGTTGATGACGGAGGAATCCATGCAGGTGATGCCCGCGCCGTCGCCCTGTTTGGTGGTGCGAAGCTCATCGGGCACGCCGGGCGTGTCGATGCAGAGCGTCGTGTCGATGCCGATGCCGATGTCCGGCCTGATGCCGTAGGCGCTGGTGGAGGCGCCGCGCAGGCCCACCTCCTCCTGCACGGTGAAGACGCAGTGGATTTCGCAATTGTGCCCGGTCTTGCCTGCCGCGAGTTTTTCGATGGCGCGGATCGCCAGCCAGCAGGCGATGCGGTTGTCCAGGCATTGGGAGACGACGGTCTCGCCGATGCGGGTCATGGGGGCCTGGAGCACGACCATGTCGCCGATTTTCACCTTCTTTTTGACTTCCTCGCCGGGCAGGCCGATGTCGATGGTGAAGTCGCCGACATCGGGGATTTTTTTCTTTTCCTCCTCGGTGGCGACGTGAATCGGCTTGCCGCCGGGGTTCATGACGCCGGTGATGTCCTTCTTCGGGTCGCGCGGATCGGGGCAGATGGTGACGAGCCTGGCGAAGAGGTTGCGGGTGTCGAAGCCCCCCACGGGCACGACGCGGATGAAGCCGCGATCGTCGATGTGCTTGACCATGAACCCGATCTGATCCATGTGGGAGGCGAGCATGACCTTGGTGGGGATCTTAGGCACGGCGGCTTTAAGCCGCCGTGCCTTGCGCACACAGATAAGGTTCCCCATCGCGTCCTCGGTGACCGTATCGAACAGCCCCCTGGTCTCCTTGCGGATGAGTTCGCGCATGCGATGTTCGCGTCCGGGAATCCCGGCGGTGGTGACGAGTTTTTCGAGGAGGTTCATGGTGTGTCCAGAAAAGACAAAGATAAAAGACGAATACTTATTACTTAATACTTATTACTTAATACTTATTACTTAATGGTTATTGTCGAGCAGATCGAAGGTGATTGGAAAAGCAAGGCGCAAAGCGGATACACAACAAACAATTCCGAAATAGCCATTAAGTAATAAGTATTAAATAATAACCATTCGCCTTTCTCCTACTGTTTTTCCATCCACGGCGCCACGCTGTCGCCGATGCCCGTCGCCAGGTAGCCGCCGTCGATGACGATGGTGTGGCCGTTGACGAACGAGCCTGCCTTGCCGGCGAGATAGACCGCCGCGCCGGCGATTTCATCCGCGTTGCCGAAGCGCTGCATCGGCGTGCGCTCCATGATCCGGCGGCCGCGATCGGTGCCCATCATGAACTTCCGGTTCAGATCGGTGGGGATGAAGCCCGGAGCGATCGCGTTGGTGCGGATGCCGAACTTGGCCCATTCCACCGCAAGCTGCCGGGTCAGTCCCATGATCGCGCTCTTGGCGGCGGCGTAGGCGGTCACCTCCGTCAGGCCGACGTAGCTGCTGATCGAGGCGATGTTGATGATGCACCCGGCATGTTGCTCGCGCATCAGGCGCCCCGCCGCCTGGGCGCAGCGGAACGAGCCGGTGACGTGCGAGTCATACACCATGTTGAAGTCCGCCATCGACAGCTCGAACGTCGGCTTCTTCACCATCACGCCCGCGCAGTTGACCAGAATATCCAGCCGCCCGAACTGGTCCATGCACTTCCTCATCGCCTGCTCCACGCCGGCGTCGCTCATCACGTCCAGCGAAACGCCCGCGACGATCGGCTCGATCGGGTCGGCGACATCGGCTTCGGTGGCGCGGCGAAGCTCGGCGACCGCCGCATCCACCTTGTCCATCGTCCGCGAACCGATCAGCACATGGGCGCCGTGCTGAACCAACGCCTTGGCAATCTCCTTGCCGATGCCCGTGGCGCCGCCGGTGACCAGGGCGACCTGCCCTGAAAGATCGAAAAGTGTGGTCCGAATGGCCATGTGCAAGCTCCTTGGAAGAGCGGAAAGGATAACAAGAAAGAAGGGAGGGGGAAGGCATTGAGGCACGAAGGGGAAGGCAAGTTCCGGGTTCCGAGTTTCGGGTTCCGAGTTGAGAAAATATCCAATGGCCATTTTCTTCCCTGCCTTTCCCTCCGTGCCTTGCGATTTCGGATTTCGGATTTTGGATTTCGGATTTTCAACTCGGAACTCGGAACTCGGAACCCGGAACTTGTCTTTCCCTCCCTTCCCCTCCCAAACTCGCTAAACTGTTCCCCCCGACCTCCTGTTTTCAACGAAGGATTTTCATCATGGCCAAGAAGACCATTGCGGATGTCAACGTCACCGGCAAGCGCGTGTTCATGCGGGTTGATTTCAATGTGCCCATGCAAGGCGGAGCGATCACCGATGATCGCCGGATCGAGGCGGCGCTCGAATCGATCAAGTCCGTCATCTCCCGCGGCGGGCGGCTGATCCTCGCCAGCCACCTGGGTCGCCCCGAAGGCGCCGGCCCGGAGCCTGAGTTCTCCCTCAAGCCCGTGGCCGACCGCTTGTCGCAACTCATCGGCCAACCGGTGGCGTTCCCCGGCGACACCGTCGGCGATGCGGTAAGCGGTGCCGTCGCGGCGATGAAGGATGGCGATGTGCTGCTGTTGGAAAACGTCCGCTTCTACAAGGCGGAAAAGACAGGCGATGCCGCCCATGCGGCGCAGATGGCCGAGCTGGCGGACATCTACTGCAACGACGCCTTCGGCACCGCCCACCGCGATGAAGCCACGATGGTCGCCGTGCCCCAGGCCATGAAGGCCGCAGGCAAGCCGGCCGTCGCGGGCTTCCTGCTGGAGAAGGAAATCAAATATCTCAGCGACGCCATCACCACGCCCAGGCGGCCGTTCGTCGCCATCCTCGGCGGGGCGAAGGTTTCCGACAAGATCATCGTCATCAAGGCCCTGCTCGAAAAGGTGGACACCATCCTCATCGGCGGGGCGATGGCCTACACCTTCATGCTCGCCCAGGGCAAGACCGTCGGCGGCAGCCGGGTGGAAAAAAACAAGGTCAACGAAGCGAAGGAAATCCTCGAAGCCGCAGGCAAAAGCAAGTGCGACCTGATCCTCCCCGTCGATCACGTCTGCGGCAAGGGCCTGACCTCCAACACCGAAACGATGGTCAGCCCCGAACAGATCGGCGACGGCTGGCTGGGCCTGGACATCGGCCCCAGGACGGTGAGCAACTACAGCGCGATCATCGTCAAGGCCCAGACCGTCATCTGGAACGGACCGATGGGCGCCTTCGAGACCAAGCCGTTCCACGTCGGCACCCAGCGCATCGCCCAGGCCCTCGTGGAAGCGACGACCCACGGCGCGACCACCATCATCGGCGGCGGCGACAGCGCGGCAGCAATCGAAAAAATGGGCATGGCCCAACAGGTCAGCCACGTCTCCACCGGCGGCGGCGCCAGCCTGGAAATGCTCGAAGGAAAGAAGTTCAACAGCGTCGGGCTGTTGGATGAAAAGTGAGAGAAGAAGGCAATGAGGCACGAAGGCACGGAGGCACGAAGGGAAAGACAAGTTCCGGGTTCCGAGTTCCGGGTTCCGAGTTGAATAACCTCACGTCCAAGCCGCTTGCGGCTTCGCGATCCTTGGTTCACGGTACATCGGGGGTTATTCAGAAGTCCAATGGCCAATATCCATTGCAAAATGCAAATTGACGGAAACGGCCCGTTTGCCTTCGCCGTTGCCTTTCATTTTGCAATTTGCAATTTGCACTGGCCATTGGATATTTTCTTCCCTGCCTTTCCCTTCGTGCCTCCGTGCCTCAATGCCTTTCCCTTCTCCTCACTTCTCCTCCCGATGATCCCGCCAAAGCCAGCGAAGCGAATCGGGAAGGATCGCCCCGCCATGTTTGCCGTTGTGTTCGCCTTTGCCGCCGACGAACTTGTGGTCGTACTTGGCGAACTTGAGGGCCGCCTCCATCTGAAGGTTGGACAGCCACCAGTTGCCGTGGGCGTTGTCCAGGTCCTTGTCGCCATCCTGGAGGAACACGCGGATCGGCTTGGGCTTGGTCTTGCGGATCAGCGCGGGATAGACGTGCCCGCCGCGGATGTTGGTGAAGCTGCCGATGTGGCTGAGCACCTTGCCGAAGGCATCGGGCCGTTCCCACGCCACGGTCCACGCGCAGATGCCGCCTGATGAGATGCCGCAGATCGCCCGCCGTCTGGGGTTCTCCGAAAGTCTCACGCCATGTTCCTTCACCACCGCCGGGATGATTTCCTCCAGCAGAAACTTCGCGTAATCACCGCTGAGCGTGTCGTACTCAAAGCTGCGATTCTCCGGCTGCGGCTGCCAGCCCGGCTTCTCCGGCAGCTTCTCCTTCCTGTGCCCCGGATCCACAAAAATCGCCACCGTCACCGGCATCTCGCCCTTGTGAATCAGGTTGTCAAACACGATCGGCACGCGATGCTCGCCCTTCTCATTCACATACGCATGACCATCCTGAAACACCATCAACGCCGCGCTTTGGCCGGCGGCAAGCTTCGCGTGCCGGGCCGGCACATAGACCCAGTACCGCCGAATCGTCCCGGGAAAGACCTTGCTCTCCTTGAACACATGCTCGGTCACTTTTCCCTGCTCCACCCCCTGGCCGCGCATCGTGGACTCGGCGGTGAGCGTCATGTTCTGCCAGTCCGGTTCGGCCAGAAGAGCGGAGGAAAACAAAAGCGTCGCGGCGATGCACAGGAATGATTTCATGAAAGTGAATCCTTGAGGGAAGTACGAACGGATCGCGCCTGTTGCACACATGATGCCAGATGCAAGGCAAGCGGAAAAGCCCCAAGGCCGGCACATTTAGCCGTTCGCCTTGGCGAACGGAGTATTGGATGCCACAAAGCTCACACTGGTGGCGCACTGCTACACTAGGCCGCATGGCTTCAAGCATTCCCGACCCCATTCCCCGGCCGCGCGTCATGCTGCTGGCGAACCTGTCCAAGCCGCAGGTCACCGAGGCGCTCAAGGAGCTTCGCCCGTGGCTTGGGCAGCGAGCGGAGGTGGTGGTGGAGGCGGACAGCCACGCGATGAATGCCGAGGCGGCCGCGACGCAGCCCGAAGCCGATCTGGCGATCGTGCTCGGCGGCGACGGCACGCTGCTGGCGGCGGCGCGGGCGATGGCGGCCAGGAGTGTGCCGCTGCTGGGGGTGAACTTCGGCAAGCTGGGTTTTCTCGCCGAGTTCAGCCTCGCCGAGATGATGGAGCACTGGCCGGCCATCGCCTCGGGCCGCAGCCGCACCACCTCGCGCATCCTGCTGGAGGTGAAGGTGCATCACGCCCGCCGCGCCGGCGAGCCGGGCCATCGTGAGCCTCTCCGGGAGAAGGAAACGCCGCGCAGCGAGAACGGCAGGCACGAACACGCGCCGGCCTTCGAATGCCTGGCGGTCAATGATGTGGTCATCACCGCCGGCCCGCCGTTCCGTATGATCGATCTCGAACTGATCATCGATCCTCACGCGGGCAATCACTTCAGCACGCTCTTCACCGCCGACGGCGTGATCGTCTCCACGCCTTCGGGATCGACCGCCTACAACCTCGCCGCCGGCGGCCCGATCGTCAGCCCGCTGGTCGATGCCATCTGCGTCACGCCGCTGTGCCCGCACAGCCTTTCGTTTCGCCCCATCGTCACCCGCGCCGATGCCGACACCCGCATCCGCCTGATGCGAGGCAACGAAGGCACCACCCTGGTGATCGACGGCCAGAACTCGGTGCGCCTGTTCGACGGCAGCGAACTGCGCATCCGCCGAAGCGATCGCTCCTTCACGCTGGTCAACAACCCCTCGCTCAGTTACTGGAAACTGCTGGCCAAAAAACTGCACTGGGCGGCAAGGCCGCGAAGAGGGTGAAGCAATCAGGGGGCAAGAGAAGGCATTGAGGCACGAAGGCACGGAGGCACGAAGGGGGAGAATGGCCAATGGCCATTGCAAATTGCAAAATGCAAATTGAGGAGAGGCAGATGTGCATCCCCGGATGATGGGTTGTCTGCTCTGCCATTTTACAACTATCATTTTGCAATGGCCATTGGCCATTCTCCCCCTTCAGCCTTCAGCATTCAGCATTCAGCCTTCTCCCCCTTCGTGCCTCCGTGCCTTCGTGCCTCAATGCCTTTCTTCCCCCTTGCCTTTCAACTCGGAACTCAAAACTCGGAACTTTTCATCCCCTTCCCCCTATCATCTGTTTATGCAATGCAACATCGACGCCAAGGGTAAAGCCGTCCGCCTCATCAGCGGGATCATCGTCAGCTTCATTGCGGTGGTGATTCTGCTGCTGCGGATCGCGCAGGTGATCGAAGGCGACTGGGGCTGGATCGTCGGCGGTCTGCTGCTGGTGATGGGTGCATTCCAGATTTTTGAGGCGCGGGCCGGCTGGTGCATCGTGCGGGCGATGGGGTTTAAGACGCGAATCTGAAATCCGCCTGTAAAACGATGGCCTTCGTCCGCCAAGGCGGACGGCTAAATACGCAGGCGATCCATTCTCATTTTACTTCACCGCGGCGATCAACTCCTTCACCCGTGCCAGCGCCTCATCATCCTTCCACATGCCGTGGTAGAACGCGGCCACTTTGCCTTCGTGATCGATGAGCATCATGTCGGTCTTGTGGGTGATCTGCCCATCGACGGCGCCGGCACGGAACTGGAACTCATATTGAAAGTCGGCGAACTCGCGCGGGTCAGGCCGCAGCAGTTTGGCGTTGGTCGGGGCGATGCCTTGCGTCCTGCCCCATTCCTTGAGCCGCTGCGGCGTGTCGTAAGCCGGGTCGAAGGTGAAGACGAGCAGGTGGACCTTGTCGGAAAGGCCCGCTTTTTCGAGCTGTTTTTGCAGGTTCGCCATCTTCACGCCTTGCAGCGGGCACATGTTCGGGTCGCCGCAGCGGGTGAAGATGAAGGTGGCGACGGTGGGTTTGCCGACGATCGATTCCAGGGGGAAGGGGTGACTGTCCTGATCGGTCATGGTGAAGTCCAGGCCCAGCTTCGATCGATCGGCAGATGCGGGCAGCTTGGCGGACTCGGTCGCTTCAGGCCGGGTTTCATCGCTCTTTGTCGCGGCATCGGCTTTGGCTTTTTCCGCTTCCGGGCTGTCCAGGATGGTCGGGGCCGTCGGCAGCGCAGCCTTGCGGGCATCGGCGATGCTGGGCGCGGGATCCTGGCAGCAGGAGGGCAACTCACCCGTCGATGACACAGAAACCGTCGGCCCCCCGGATTCACCCGTTCGATTCCCAGGATCGCAACCGGGCATGAAGGAAACGCCAACGATCAAGGACGACACGGCAAGCGAGGTACGAAACATGCTTGAAATCTCCACGGGGGGCGGGAACTCTTTGTTTGCTTTGTTCAGTTCACGTTTTTCACAATGGTCACGTTCAACGCCAACTCCTGATCGTATGCACGATCAGGCCGGTGCGGGCGGATCACTGGTGATCCATTGATGCGGTGGAATTATTCCATTGCATGCACATTGGACGCCTTCGTTCGCCAAGGCGAACGGCTAAATGGTCGGATCATTTTGGGTTGGGCGCTTCCACTTCCGCGCTGCCGAACAGGGCGCTTTCCCGGGCGATGCGGGATCTCTTGGGTTCGGGGCGTTTTTTGGTGATGGTGCGGTCGATGCCTTTTTCGACATCGGACAGCCGCAGGGTTTCGCCGGTGGTTTCGGAGTGTTTGATGCGGTCGGTGGCTTTGCCGGCATAGTCGCCGCTCAGCTCGGCGCCGGTCCATTGCCGCTTGAGCCGGGCCGCCACGGCCAGGGTGGTTCCGCTGCCGGTGAAGGGGTCGAAAACGATGTCGCCTTCGTTGGAGGAGAGCCTGATGATGCGTTCGAGCAACGCTTCGGGCAACTGGCACGGATGCCAGGCCACGCGCTCCTTGAAGGTGCCCGCCAGCCGGGCGAGGTACCAGGTGTCGCCATCGGCATCGAACATCATCGGCTGGCCGTCGGCCGGCGGTGCATCTTCGATGGCTTCCTGCGGGCGGAGGTACCATGTGTCATCGGGCAGCTTGCCGGTGGGGTTGGCGCGGTCGTCGGCGTAGGTGGTCTGGCGTGCCGACTTGACGGCAATGGCGTCGCGGTTGAAGCGGTAGGGGAGTTTGGCGAGATCGATCCTGCCTGTGCCGGTGCCGGGCTTGCGCTTCTCCGTGAGCGCCGCCGAGCCGACGCAGTAGAAGAGATGGGCGTGGCTGCGGTTGAACTTGGTCCGGCAATTCTGGCCGAAGGTGTAGTGCCAGATGATCCAGTTGCGGAAGGCGAGCTTCTTCTCGCGCTCCAATCGCTTCAGATGCAGCCGCGTCTCGGCGGCATATTCGTCGCCGATGAGAATGTAAAACGAACCCGTCGGCTTGAGCAGGTCGGCACAGGCGGTGATCCACTGCTGCGTCCAGTCGATGTATTCGTCATCGTCCCGCTTGTCTTCGTACTGGTCGTACTTGTACCCGATGTTGTAAGGCGGATCGGCGAAAATCAGATCGACCGAACCGGCGGGCCAGCTTCGCATCAGGTCGATGCAGTTACCCACCGCAACGCGACCCACAGGCAGCTCATTGGAGGAATTGGACATGCGGGCGATTGTAGCGAACCCACGCACTTCGAGTGCGTGGGCTTTTTTAACAGGAGACAGGAGACAGGGAACAGAAAGCCGCTTGCGGCTTCGCTCTGATTCCCCATCCCCGTCCCGCCGACGCGCAGCGAGGACGCTGCGGCTACGATTCCCCGTCTCCTTTCCCGCTTTTGCTATTGACAGGCCCCGTCCCGCGATTACCCTTGAGTTGTCATGAGCTTTCAATGGCAGGATCGCGACGCGGCAGCACGGACGCTGGGAGTCGATACCCACACGCTACAGATGTGGATCGACGACGGGCGGGCTCCGTCGCGCACCTGGCAGGGCAAGATTCAGGTGCTCATCGAACTGCTTGATGAACCGGGGGAGCCGCAAGAGCCGCAAGAGCGGGAGGAGCAGAAAGAGCGGGGAGAGCGGGAACGGTCCAAGGCATATCAGCCGGAGCATCAGGACCAGAGCAAACCGGAGGGTGATGGTCAGGAGCAAGCCGAGCGTGTTCATGCGCAGGCCGCCACCACCGATCTGGAACTGGTCTCCAAGCGCGAACTGCAACTGGCCGGCGGCATGGTGGCGGCGTGGCAGCGATTGGCCGAGACCTCCAATCAGGACCTGGCGCGGGCCCGCAAAGTCGGCATGCTCAGTTGGTCGCTCGTCGCCTTCCTCATCGTCATCAGTGGCATCGGCCTGTGGATTTCGACGCGCTCGGTCACCGATGCCCAGGGCCGGCTCGATGCCACGCAGAACAAACTGAAGGATGTCGAACAGCTTGCGGAGAAGTCCACGAAGAAGGCCGACGCTCTCCAGGCCGAGGTGCTGCTGCGATCACAGGAGTTGGCCGAGGCGAACGCCAACCTGGCTGCGACCATCGAGCGCGCCAACCTCACCAGGTCGCAGGCCGACGCCTTTGCCGCCCAGCACCTGCTCACCAAACAACTGGCCGACAAGCAGATCGAAACCGCCAAGGCGCTGGCCGATGCGCTTCAGAAAACCATCGATGAACAGAAGGAGCGCCTGGCCGCTCTGGAAGCGCAGGTGAAAGAGGCCCGGCAGAACGCCGATGCGCTCGGCGCCAGGCTCGCCGCCGGCGACAGGCAGATCGCCGACCAGAACGCGAAGCTGGCGGCCCTGACCGGTCAACGCGATGAAGCTCGGACAAAAATCGAATCGCTCACCGCCGACCACGCCGGCGCCGCCGCGCTGATCGATGACCTGAAAAAGCAGTTGAGCGCGATGAAGACCGAAATCGACGCCCTCAAGCGCGGCAAGGAACCCACCGCCACCGCCGAAAAAACCGGGAACTGATTTCAGGGATTTCTGAATAACCTCACACCCAAGCCGCTTGCGGCTTCGCAATCCCCTGATTCACGGTACATCGGGGGTTATTCAGAAATCCCTTCATCCTGCCGGAACGACGCTTTCGCAGGCACACCCGATCGTCCGGGGCCCTGTACGAACCCTGTCGCCCGCACCCGTTCCCGGCTAAACTCACTTGCATGAACGTCTCGCTCTTCATCACCTGCCTGACCGACACCTTCTACCCGCGCACCGGCATCGCCATCGTCAAGGTCCTCGAAGCCCTCGGATGCACCGTCGATTTCCCCCAGGCCCAGACCTGCTGCGGCCAGCCCATGTTCAACAACGGCTTCCACGATGACACCCGCGACCTGGCCCGGCGCATGATCAAGGTCTTCGAGCGCAGCGATTACGTCGTCACGCCTTCAGGCTCCTGTGCCGCGATGATCCGCGACTATTACCCGGAGCTGCTCGAAGGCGATCACGCCTACGAACACGACGGGCGGAAGCTCGTGGACAAGACCTACGAGTTCATCGAGTTTCTCGTCAAGGTGATGAAGGTCGATCTCGCAAAATACAACGTGAAATGGGATGGCAAGGTGACCTATCACTACTCCTGCCATCTGCGCGGCATCGGCGTCACCGATGAGGCGGTGCAGGTCATGAAACAGATCGACGGCCTGGAATACGTCCCGCTCCGCAAAGCCGAGCAATGCTGCGGCTTCGGCGGCACGTTCGCCATGAAGTATCCGCAAATCTCCGGCTCGATGGTCCGCGACAAGGTCGATTGCATCAAGGAAACCCACTGCCCGACCATCATCAGCAACGACGCCGGCTGCACGATGAACATCTCCGGCTCCTGCCGCCGCGAGGGTGTGGAAATACAATTCAAAAGCCTTGCGGAAGTGATCGCGGAGGGAATGGGGCTGATGGAGGTCGGCAAGTAAGCGAGCCGGGGCGTATTCGCCCCGAAGGTGACCGGGAGTTCACATCTCCGGATCGATGCGGCGCTGCTCGCGGATCGCTTCGTCAAATGCCGGGTCCTCCACCCATGAACCGGCGAGGAAGGAGAGATCGCGCCGCTTGACTGGCCGGCCGGCGACGCCCAGCGCCGCCTCCAGCGCGTCCAGCGCGGCGGCGTTGAGGCTCTTGCCCTCCGCCTTGGCCTTGGCGCGCAGCGCCTTGTCGATCTTTCGCGGGATGTTGCGGATCGTGTACTGCATGCCTGCATCTTAGAAGTGGGGTGCAGGCAGGTCAATGATCGCCGCCGGTCGCCGTCAACCAGGGGATCGCGAAGCCGCAAGCGGCTTGGACGTGATTCGATTCGCAGATGCTCGAAACATTCCTTTCCCCTCCGTTCCTCCGCCCCTTCGTGCCTCCGTGCCTTCCCCCTCAAATCGGCAACACCCGCCGCTGCGTCGCATACAGGCCGCAGAGGGTGAGGAAGGAAAAGATCAGCAGCATGAGCGAGGTCTGATGGGCGGCTGAATAGTTGAGGGCCTGCACATCATCGTAGATGACGATGGAGAGGGTCTGGGTGACGCCGGGGATGTTGCCGCCGAGCATGAGGACGACGCCGAACTCGCCGATGGTGTGGGCGAAGCTGAGCACGATGCCGGTGAGGATGCCAGGCCAGGCCAGGGGCAGAATGATTCGCAGGGCGATGCGTGGCGACCGTGCGCCCAGGCCGCGCGCCGCTTCGATGAGCGAACGATCGATGCCTGCGAAGGCGGACTTGAACGGAGCGACGGCGAAGGGCAGGTTGAAGAGGATGGAGCCGATGAGGATGCCGGTGAAGGAAAACGGCAGCGGTGTCAGGCCCAGGTCTTCGAGGATGGCGCCGACGTGGCCGCGCGGGCTCAGAAGGATGAGCAGATAGAAGCCGATGACCGTCGGAGGCAGGATGATCGGCAACGCCACCAGCGCTTCGATGACGAACCGCCACCGCCTTCGCGTCGTCGCCAGCCACCACGCCAGCGGCAGGCCCAGGGCGAGCAGGATTGCCGCCGTCGCCGCCGCCAGTCGGATTGTCAGCCAGATGGCGGTGAAGGACATGCCATTTAGCCGTTCGCCTTGGCGAACGAAGGCCTTATCGTGAGGGTGTGGCGACCGGCGACGGCGGCGCGAAACCATGTTTCGCCAGAATCGCCTGGCCGTCGGCGCTCAAAAGATAATCCCGGAACGCCGCCGCCGCCTCGCGATGCTGTGTGCGATTGAGGATCACGCCGCTCTGGGCGATCGTCTCGTGCAGGTCGCCGGGCACGGGCCAGGTGCGCCCCTGGGCCTGCATCGCCGGCGTCACCGCGAGGGACCGGGCGATGAGGCCGATCTCCGCCGCGCCGGTTTCGAGATATTGCGCGGTCTGGGCGATGTTTTCGCCGAGCACGATTTTCGATTTGACCCGATCCATCAGGCCTTGCGAGGTGATCGCCTGCTCCGCCGCCCTGCCGTAGGGGGCGAGTTTCGGATTCGCAATGGCGATCTTGCGCACAGAGGGTTCGAGCAGCGCGGCCAGGCCCAGCTTTTCAAGATCGATCGGCGAATCCTTGTGTACCCAGATCACCAGCCGTCCCACGGCATAAGGGAACAGATCACCGTCGCCGGCCAGCTTCGCCTCGACGATCCGCCTGGGATAATCCGTGTCGGCGGAAAGGAAAAGATCGAACGGGGCGCCGCTCTGAATCTGGGCGAAGAAGCTGCCGGAGGAGCCGTAGGTCGCGCGGGTTTTGATGTGAGGCCGGGCCTGTGTGAACCGGGCGATGATTTCATCCGTCGCAGGCTTCATGCTCGCGGCAACGGCGAGGGTGAGCGTCACGGGCGTTGACGAACTGCCAGCCGGGGTGTCCGGGGTGTTCGGAGAAACATCCTTTGCCGGCGATGACGGCGACTTTCCATCGCAGCCCGCCAATCCGGCAACACAAGCCAGCGCGAAGACAAGCGAAGAGAGGACGAAGCGGTTCATGCGAACCTTCGGATGGTCGATCGGAAGAATCATGACCGCATGATAGAAGCGGTCGGCGGAGCATACAATGCCACGCGAAGCATAGGATTCCATCGTGCGATTCAAACACCTGAACCTTTCCGCCGTCACGATGATCCTCCTGCAACTTGCCGGCTGCGCGACGGGGCCGGTCAATCCTTCTTTTCCGCTGGCGGTCGATGAGGCCCGCGCCGAGATCGACGCCATGTCCGCCTCGCCCAAACCCGCCGCCCGGCCGGTGCTCGTGCTCGGCGGCTACATGGACCCCGGCCTCGGCACGCCCAAGATCGTCGCCACCATCGCCCGCGTCACCGGTGAAAAGGAGCAGGTGCTGGCCGTTCACTTTTTCATGCGCGGCAGCTTCGAGGCCTGCCGCGATCATCTGATCCGCCAGGTTGAAGCCGCCTTCCCTTCCGATGATCCGCACTGGACGCGCGAGGTCGATGTCATCGGCGGCTCGATGGGCGGCATCGTCGCCCGATTCGCCGCGATGCCCCGCGAAGCGGAATCCGATGATGCCGCCAGGCCCGCCAAGCGGTTGAAGATCGCCCGCCTGTTCACCGTCAGCTCCCCGCATCGCGGCGCGAAGATGGCCGTCCTTCCCACCTTCGATTCGCTGGCGCCTGACATGCGCGAGGATTCGGACCACCTGAAAAAACTCGATGCCGCTCTCGTGAACTGCGGCTACGAACTGGTGCCTTATGCCCGCCTGGGCGATGCGGTCGTCGGCGAGGAAAACACCGCGCCCCAGGGCGTCACGCCCTGGTGGGTCGGGAACCCGCCGCTGGAGTTTTCGCACCTGAACAGCTTCAGGGACCAGCGCATCCTGGCGGACATCTCACGCCGGCTGCGCGGGGAGACGCCTTATACGAAATCGCCGGCCGCGCCGCTGCCGGGGCGGTGAAATCTGAGTTCGGGATAAGCCCCGCCCGGAAGGGCGCGGGCCAAAGCGTGTCCAATGAACAGAGCATCCCAGGCTTGCAAGGTGAAGTCGGATCGGAAATCGAGTTGTGATTCGTGAACGGGCCGCGTATCGGTCACCCTTTGGCCCGCGCCCTGCTCCGGGGGCCGGGCGGGGCTTGCCACAAAATATGGGCACGCCCTTCCGTCTCCGTCAACTCTTTTTCGAGCTCTTCGCCAACTTCGCCGCCGGCTTGGGCGGCTCCGGTTTGGGCGCGGGTGCGCTTTCCGCTTTCGCCGGCGCATCGCTCTTGGCCGTTGCGCTTCCGCTCTTGGCCGTTGCGCTTCCGCTCTTGGCCGCGGCGTCGCTCTTGCCCGTTTCGCTCTTTGAACCTTCGCTCTTCGTCTCCGTCTTCGGATTCGCCGCATCAGCCTCCGCCTTCGCGCCGGCCTTGTAATTCTCCGAGCGATAATCGGTTTGCCAGAAGCCGCCGCCCTTGAAGATGACCGCCGCCCCGGTGCCGATGAGCCGTTTGAGTTTCGCCTTCTTGCACTTGGGGCATTTGCGCAGAGGCTTGGCGCTCATCGATTGAAACTCTTCAAACGTGTGGCCGCAGGCGTCGCAACGGTAGTCGTAGGTGGGCATGGGGGGTTCCGAAAATCAGGAAAGCATGAAAACAGGAAATGAAGGCATTGGAAACCGGAAACAAGAGGTCTGAAGTGGTGCAGGTTCACATGGCTTTCATTTCCTGTTTTCCTGCTCTCTTGATTTCCTGCTTTTCCTTCACTCCGCCACGCTCACCTTCACCGGGCGCAGCGTGCGCTGGCCGAGCATGTAGCCGGGTTGGAGTTGGGCGACGATGTGGTTCGTCACGACGCCATCGGCCTTCTGGCGCATCATCGCTTCGTGGCGGGTCGGGTCGAACTCGTCGCCTTTCTTCGCGGTGATGCGGGTGATGCCGTGTTTGCCCAGCGACCGCATCAGCTCGTCGCGCACCATGTTGATGCCGTCGAGCAGGCTCTTCGCCGTCGCTTTGGCCGGATCGACCGACAGCGCGATGTCGAACTGATCCAGCGCCGGAAGCAAGTCGCGGGCCATCTCGCCGGTCTGCTGATCCTTCGCGGCCATCACATTCATCTGCGATCGGCGGGCGAAGTTCTGGTAGTCCGCATGGGCCCGCAGCAGCTTGGACTGAAGCTCCGCGTTCTGCTGCGCCAGCTCATCCAGATCCCGCTCCACCGTGCGATCGGCCCGCTCCAGTTCCTCGTTGAAATCGATGGAACCCGCGTCGTCAGAGGAGTTGTTGTCGTTGACAGGTTCGGACATTGCATGAATCCTTGGACGTTGGGGAAAAGACCAATACTTATTATTTAATACTTAATGCTTATTACTTATTGCGAGCAAAGGCTGCCGTTCACCGCACGCGACACTCCGAAATAACCATTAAGTAATAAGTATTAAATAATAAGTATTCGCCTTTTTCGCATATCTTCCTCCGTTCTCACCAGAAAATCGATCCCAGATAATCCTTCACCTTCTCCCAAAAACTCTTGTTATGCGGCAGCACCTCGTGATTCTCCGTCTCCGCAAATTCGCGCAGCAGTTCCTCCTGCTTCTTCGTCAGCTTCGTGGGCACCTCGATGAGCAGCACCACGATCATGTCACCCCGCCGTCCGCTGCGAAGATTCGGCAATCCCTTGCCGCGCAGCCGATACTGCTCGCCATGCTGCGTGCCGGGCTTGATGGTGATCGCCTCCGGTTCCTCGCTGTCGAGCGACGCCACCTTCACCTTCGCGCCCAGCGCCGCCTGTGTGAAGCTCACCGGCATACGCATGATCAGGTCGTCATCCTGCCTTTGAAACAGCTTGTGTTCCGCGATGCGCACGCCCACATGCAGGTCGCCGCGCGGCCCACCGCGATCGCCAGGCTCGCCTTCGCCCTGCACGCGCACCGCCTGGCCGTCGTGGATGCCTGCGGGAATCTTCACGGTCAGCACGCGGTTCTTGGGCTGCTTGCCGGTGCCGCGACAGTCGCCGCATTTGTCCTTGACGATCGTGCCCGCGCCGCTGCAAGCGGGACAGTTGCTCACCATGCGGAACATGCCGCCGAAGCCCGCCTGCTGCACCTTGCCGGTCCCGCCGCAGGTCAGGCAGGTCTGCGGCTTGCTGCCGGGTTTCGCGCCGCTGCCGGAGCAGGTTCCGCAGTGGTCCATGCGGGTGAACTGAATCTCGCGCTCGACGCCGTTGGCCACATCTTCGAGCGTGATCTCGATGATGGTTTCGAGGCTGGCACCGCGCCGCGCCCCGTTGCTGCTGCGCTGGCGACCACCGCCGAACATGGAGCCGAGCACATCCTCGAACATGGAGAAGATGTCGCCGCTGTCCATGTGCGAGAAGTCGTGGCCGGTGCTGCCGCGCAGCCCCGCGTGTCCGTGGCGGTCGTAAAGCTGCCGCTTGTCGCCGTCGCTGAGCACCTCATAAGCCTCGGCCGCCTCCTTGAACTTCGTCTCGGCCTCCTTGTCATCCGGGTTGCGGTCCGGGTGATACTTCATGGCCAGCTTGCGATAGGCGCTCTTGATCGTATCACCGGACGCGGTGCGCTCGACGGAGAGGATTTCGTAGTAGTCTCTTTGAGTGGCCATGAAGAACTGTCTCAAAAACAAGGGCCATTGAACCACGGATCACACGGATGGCGCGGACGCCTGCGTCTCACATGGTTCCATCGGCGCCATCGTGATCCACGGTCCGCTCCGGTTTTGAGATGGTTTCTCAGGGATCCGTTTCCGCCTGGAAACCGATGGGTTTTCGAACGACCGGAGCGAGGTCGAACTCGGCTTTGAGGATGTGCGACTCCCGCACCGCGATTGCTTTCGCACGCTCTTTCTCGGCCAGATGCAGCATGCCCCAGCGATGGGGGCCCGACGCCGGGGTCTCGGCAAGACAGGCCAGGCGGAACGAACTTCCATCCGCCAGCGTGAGACGAACGACCACGTCCTCCGGCGGCACCCGGTGCGTCAGGGCGAACTGCTGAAGCTGCGACAACAGGTCCGTCAAAAACGGCGGATCGGTGCTCACGCGGCGGCCTCCCGCGCCAGATCGCGTCCCAATGGAGTCAATTGATGCAGCCGCGCCGAGTGACCGAAAAAGGTGACCACATGCTTCGTCCGCGCCATCAGGCCCCGTTCCTCAAGCTCCTGGTAGGCTTGGTCGAGCCGTCGAAAATCATTCTCACCCGCCGCTGAACCCAAAGCCTCGAAGGCATAGAACACCGTCTCGGGCCGCCCGGCGTGCTGCTCCAGCACCAGTTGCGCCAACGGCGTCAAATCAATCAATGAAACTTCCATAATCAACACTCCCGCCACACGGAGGATGAAAAGATCAAAAGGCCTCAACGAATGGATCGTTGAAGCCCTCCAATCATATCCGCGCCCTTGGCCCCCCGGCCAATGTCTCAAGCCGTCGCGCCGTTTTCCAGTTCCGCATCATCCTTCAGTTCCGTGATCAGCACGTTGGTCGTGAGCATGACGCCGGCCACGCTGGCGGCGTTGGTCAGGGCCATGCGGATGACCAGCGCGGGGTCGATGACGCCGGCCTTGACCAGATCGACATACTCGCCCGTCGCGGCGTTGTAGCCGAAGTTGCCCTTCTTGCTGAGGATTTCCTCGACGACGATATCGCCGTCCTCGCCGCCGTTCTCGGCGATCTGCTTGGCGGGCGCACGCAGGGCGGCCGCGACAATGTCGTAGCCGATGCCCAGGTCGCCCTTGACCTTCGCACGCGCGGCTTCGAGCGCGGGCAGCACGCGCAGCAGCGCCACGCCGCCGCCGGGCACGTACCCTTCCTGGGCCGCGGCGCGGGTGGCGTGCAGCGCATCATCGACGCGGTCCTTGCGTTCCTTCATCGCCGTCTCGGTCGCCCCGCCGACGCGGATGATCGCCACGCCGCCGGTGAGCTTGGCCAACCGTTCCTGGAATTTTTCCTTGTCGTATTCGCTGGTGGTCGCGGCGATCTGCGAGCGAAGCTGCTCGATGCGGCCTTCGATTTCCTTCTTCTTGCCGGCACCTTCGATGATCGTCGTGTTGTCTTTGTTGATGACGATCCGCTTGGCGGAGCCGAGGGCGTCCAGCTCGAGGGTTTCGAGCGATTCGCCCAGGTCCTCGCTGATGAACTTGCCGCCGGTGACGATGGCGATATCGCCGAGCATGGCCTTGCGGCGGTCGCCGAAGCCGGGGGCCTTGACCGCGCAGACGCGGAGCACGCCGCGCAGCCGGTTGACGACCAGCGCCGCCAGCGCCTCGTTCTCGACATCCTCGGAGATAATCAAGAGCGGCTTGTTGGCCATCGCCACCTTGTTGAGCAGCGGGAGCAATTCGGGCAGGTTGGAAATCTTCTTTTCGTGAATGAGGATGACCGCATCCTCCAGCGTGCATTCCTGCGTGCCGGGGTTGGTCATGAAGTAGGGGCTGAGGTAGCCCTTGTCGAACTGCATGCCTTCGACGTATTCGAGGGTGGTCTCGGCGGTCTTGCCTTCCTCGACTTCGACGACACCGTCCTGTCCCACCTTGGTGATGGCGGCGGCGATCATGTCGCCGATCTCGGTGTCGCCGTTGGCGGAGATGTTGGCGATCTTGCGGAGGTCGTCCTCACCCTTGCTCTTGACGGCCAGTTCCCTGACCGCCTCGCCGACGACTTCGGCGGCGGCGGCGATGCCGCGCTGGAGCATGATCGGGTTGGCGCCGGCCGCGACATGGCGCAGGCCTTCGTTATAGATCGCCGCGGCCAGCACGGTGGCGGCGGTGGTGCCGTCGCCGGCACGGTCGTTGGTCTTCTTGGCGACCTCGACGACGAGCTTGGCGCCCATGTTCTCGAAGGGCTTGGGCAGGTCGATCTCCTTGGCGACGGTGACGCCGTCCTTGGTGATGGCGGGACCGCCAAAGGATTTCTGAATGACGACATTGCGGCCGGTGGGGCCCATGGTGACGCGAACCGCGTCATTGAGCTGGTCCACGCCCTTTTTCAGGTGAGCCGATGCTGCTGCGCCGAAGATGAGTTGCTTTTGTGCCATGTTTGTACCTGGGTTGGGTTTGGAATGGGAAAAGGCTAATACTTATTATTTAATACTTAATACTTATTGGCTATATCGGAAGAAGGCGGCGTCAGGGGCGGCATCGTGCGTGGCTGCGCCCTCTGAAATAACTATTAAGTAATAAGTATTAAATAATAAGTATTCGCCTTCCTGCCTTTCTGACTTACCGCTCAATCACGCCAAGAAGCTCGCCTTCCTTCATGATCAGGTGCTTCCTGCCGTCGAGTTCGATTTCGGTGCCGGCGTATTTGCCATAGACGACGGTGTCGCCCTTCTTGATGCTCGGCGCGGCCCGCTTGCCATCATCGGTCAGCTTGCCTGGCCCGGTGGCGACGATCTTGCCCATCATCGGCTTTTCCTTGGCGCCTTCCGGCAGAAAAATGCCGCTGGCGGTCTTGGCTTCGGCCTCTTCAGGCTTCACGAGAATTCTGTCATCGAGGGGTTTGATGTTCATGTATGTTGTCTCCGAGTAAACGTTGTTCCTGTTTCAATACTCTTGGCCTGAAAGGCCCGTACATGTTGCCAGTCACCAGTATTAGGTAGAACGAAAATGTTCAAAATCTCTACCAGTCAGTTTCGTTTTCGCAACTATTCTGCGTTTCAGCATGTCAGTTCTAATGGCGGCAACTAAATTACCGCATGCAATTGATTTATTCGATTCCGACGATTCGGCACCTACCTTGACGGTGTATAAAAACGCGTATGCAGCGCGTATCACTTCATCGGGACAGTAAAGCCAACACTGATTCACTTGATCCAAAAATCTCTGCTTGCTAACAGCGTCCTCTGATTGTGCATAAAAGCCACGTAATGCATTAAGCAACTCACGATACCCCTGTTCCTTTCGAACATACTCTTCCCAGGCACGCTTTCGATGTTCATTGATGTACCAAGCGATGACCGCTGCCAATAAAGGCATGGTCAACTTCACGAACTCGGATGACAAGAAGTCCATGAGTGTCCATTTCACATCGCTTAGAACCCACCCATGCCACCCATGCCGCCCATACCACCCATGCCGCCGCCGTGGTCGTGGTGGTGGTCATGGTCGCCGCCGGCTTCTTCTTCCTTGGGGGCTTCGGTGATCACACAATCGCAGGTGAGCAGGAGGGTCGCGACGCTGGAAGCGTTTTCCAGGGCAGTGCGATCGACCTTGGTCGGGGTGATGACGCCTTCGGCCAGCAGGTCGGTGTATTCCAGGCTCAGGGCGTTGAAGCCGAAGCTGCCTTTGCCGGCCTGCACCTTGCGGACGACGACCGAGCCGCGCTCGCCAGCGTTGTCGGCGATGGTCCAGAGCGGCACAGAAAGAGCATCGATCACGACGCTCACGCCAGCCTGTTCATCGCTGTTTTCGAGTTGAATCTTTTTGACGGCTTCGATCGCACGGATGAAGCTGACGCCGCCGCCGGGGACGATGCCTTCGGCCACTGCGGCGCGGGTTGCATGGAGTGCATCCTCGACGCGGGCTTTCTTTTCCTTCAGTTCGCTTTCGGAAGCAGCACCGACATTGATCTGCGCCACGCCGCCTGCGAGTTTGGCCAGGCGTTCCTGGAGTTTTTCGCGGTCGTATTCGCTGGTGGTGACTTCGATTTCGTTACGGATCTGCGTGATGCGGCCTTGGATCGCTTCGGTCTTGCCGGCACCTTCGATGATGGTGGTGTTGTCCGCATCGATCTCGATTTTCTTGGCGATGCCGAGCTGTTTGATTTCGACCTTGTCGAGCTCGATGCCCAGGTCCTTCATGATGGCCTGGCCGCCGGTGAGGATGGCGATATCTTCGAGCATGGCCTTGCGGCGGTCGCCGTAGCCGGGGGCTTTGACCGCACAGACGTTGAGCACGCCGCGCAGCTTGTTGATGACCAGCGCGGCCAGCGCTTCGCCTTCAATATCCTCGGCAATGATCAGGAGCGGACGCTTGGCCTGCTGCACCTTCTCAAGCAGCGGCACCAGTTTCTGGACGGAAGTGATCTTTTCCTCGTAGATGAGGACCAGGCATTTTTCAAGCTGGACGGTCATCTCTTCGGTGTTGGTGACGAAGTTAGGGCTGAGGTAGCCGCGGTCGAACTGCATGCCTTCAACAACGTCAACATAAGTTTCGAGGGCTTTGCCTTCCTCGACGGTGATGACGCCGTCCTTGCCGACCTTCATGAAGGCGTCGGCCATGATTTTGCCGACCTCGCGGTCGTTGTTGGCGCTGATGGTGGCGACGTTCTCGATGTCCTTCTTGCTGGAGACATCGATGGGCTTGGCGAGTTTCTTGATGGATTCCATGGCGGTGTTGACACCCTTGCGGATGCCGCGGACCAGGGCCATGCTATCGACGCCGGCGGCGATGTGGCGCAGGCCGGACTTGAAGAGGGCCTCGGCCAGGACGGTGGCAGTGGTGGTGCCGTCGCCGGCCTTGTCGCTGGTCTTGGAGGCGGCTTCCTTGACAAGCTGGGCGCCCATGTTTTCGATTTTATCTTTCAGTTCGATCTCTTCCGCGACGCTGACACCGTCCTTGGTCACGGTGGGCACGCCCCAGCTTTTGTCGAGCACGGCATTGCGGCCACGCGGGCCAAGGGTCGATTTGACGGCGGCGGCGAGCTTTTCAACGCCGGCGAGAAGGGACTGGCGGGCTTTGGCATCGAAGGCAAGGTCTTTCACGGCCATGGGGAATGCTCCTGAATAATAGGGCCTAGGGATGAGGGCCTGGGGCCTAGGGGGAATCGGGCACGGGTCGCTTGCAGGCAGCCTATGGGAACTGTCCCCCCGGGGGATGTCCGGCGGCTTTGCAGGGCGACGTGCGATTGTCGTTGCAATGGCAGTGCCGGAGAGGGGTGGCGGGGGATGGATGCGTAAGGCGTGTAATGGGAGATGATTATGATGAATCAGCGGTGGCGGACGGCAAAAATTGGCGGGGGCAATGCTGTCATCCTGACAGTCGGGCGGGGTTTGACATGACAGATTCGTCCGAGGAGCAAGGCGTAAGTCTGGGGATGACCTGACAACCTGAATTCGGGATTAAGCCCCGCCCGGAGCCTGAGAACTTTTCCAAACGTCTCTTTTCCGTTATCAC
>CAZYPK010000064.1:0-26133 GCA_964649195.1 uncultured Phycisphaeraceae bacterium | reverse complement strand
CCCCAAAGCGGGGCCGTCGCAAACGAATCGGCTCGGCGGGAGCCTCGCCCTCCCAAGGGAGCCTCGCCCCCCATATGCTTTTACCCTGCGATGGGCGGCCCGATAATCCAGGGATGGCGCATTTAGCCGTTCGCCTTGGCGAACGGAGTGATGATTTGCCAGGTAAAATGGAAGGACGTTAATCACATCGAAGCATCCGCCGATCTAATGAGGGATGCCGAGCCGCGAACGTGTTCTGGTTGTTGTACCGCTGGTGGGGTCCGACCTTGGTCAACCGGGGTTACATTTTCAGGGAGCGATCATGCGAATCCTTGCGTCTGTTCTGGTCGTCACATTGATGAGCAGCTTTTTCGTTGCCGATGCGCGCGGCGATGAAACGAAGCTGCGCGAAGAGATCGGCATCCTCCGCGCCGAGAAGCAGGCGCTGGAGGACCGGGTCCGCAAGCTGACCGAGCAACTTCAAAAAGCTCAGGCGGTGGAGGCGGAACTGGTGAAGCTGCGCAGCGAGATCACCCGCGGCTTTGATGCCATGAGCGATCGCATCGCCCGGCTCGAAGGCGGTTCGGTGCGCATCGCCGCGAACCCGGACCCCCGGCCTGCCAACCCGCCGACCACCACCCCCGGAACCCCAACCACCCCTGGCACTCCCGGTACCCCCCGTACCACGCCAACGGTGACCACTCCCACGGTGACGACTCCCACGACGACTCCCTCGATCACGCCGCCCAAGACGACCACGCCGACCTTCATTCCGCCGGCGACGTTGGCGCGCATTCCTGATCCCACGATCCCCACCACGCCGCGCAATCGGCCGCGCGTCGATCGGCCCTCGGGCACGCCGACCACGGTGGCGATGGTCGATATGGTTTCGCTTTGGTCGGCGCTGAAGGAAAAGGCGGCGATCGAGGAAGGGCTTTCGGACCTGATTTATGCCGTGCAGTTTGCGGATCAGGCGACTCAGAAGCGCATCCGGGAATTGGATCTGGACCTGACGCTGCTGGCCGACGGCTCGGAGGCGGCGATCGAGAAACGAAGGCAGATCGAATCGGCCGTGATCGATCGCAACGTCGCCCTGGGCACCGCCCGCACCCGCCTCAACCGCCGGCGCGGGGAACTCACCAAGCTGCTCTACGCCAAGATGGTCGAAGCCATCGGCCGCGTGGCGGATGAAAACGGCTACGACGCGGTCATCTTCAAGGAATCGGAACCCAACTACGGCAGGATCAGCTCGATCAACGAACTGCTCACCGATCGCATGGTGGTCATCGGCACGGAAAGCGTCGATCTCACCGAGCAGGCCATCCGCCTGATGAACCGCGAGTTCGATCAGCGGGCCGCCTCGCGGTGATCGCCTTCCCATGGCCTTGGCAAGATGAGGCAGGACGCCGGGGCTTCGCAGAGCCTCAGCCCCAGCCACCCAAAAGTTTTCAGGCTCCCGGCCGGGGGGCCGGTCCGAAGTTTTGTGTCACCCCGCTCTTTTTTTGTTGTGCATCCAACCACACGCCTTGTTTCGATTTGAAATGCGAACCCGAATTGCCGAGGAACATCCCATGCCACGAATCCTGATCATTGCCGCACTGTTTTGTTCGATCATCACCGCCAATGCTCACGCGCAGACCAAGCTGACGCCGGAGGAAGTCGAGCAGCTCATCAAGGAAAACGACCGGCTCAAGGCCGAGAACAAGCGTCTGCGCCAGGCCGGCCAGCGGGCCGGGCAGGCCTCCAGCGCCACCGCCGTCGTGGACCTCAAGCGCACCTACGACTCGCTGAAGGAGAAGGTCTCCGTCGAAGCCGACTTCACCACCCGCGAGGAAAAGTTCAAGACCGAAAACGAAACCCGCGAGACCAAGCTCAGGCAGCTTCAGGATTCCCTCAAGGACCTCAAGCCCGGCACGGTCGATTTCGCCAACGTGCAGGAGCAACTCGAAAAGGAAGTGGGCGACCACAAGGTGTGGGTCACCATCGAGGCGGGCAAGATCAACCGCGACCGTGCCGCGTGGATCAAGCTGATCTACGGCAAGATGCTCGAATCGATCAACGAAGCCGCCCGCGAACGCGGATACGACCTCGTCCTCTTCAAGTCGCCCACCATCGACTTCACCGAAGTCAGCTCCGAACAGGTGCCCGGCATGATCCAGTCGCGCAAAGTCCTCTGGTCCATCGAGGAACTGGACCTGACCGACCTGGTGATCCAGAAGATGAACCTCAAATACGACCGCGAATCGCGGAAGTAGAGAGAAGGGGACAGGGGACAGGGGACAGGAAACAGAGGACATCGTAGCCGCAGCGTCCTCGCTGCGCGTCTGCGCAACAGAGGACAGGAATCAGAGCGAAGCCGCAAGCGGCTTGTCCCCTGTCCCCTGTCTCCTGTTTCCTGACCCCTTGTTTCCCCACATCCGTTTTGATATAATACGCCCCTGCATTTCACCGGCTGCCCATTGGGTGGCCATCACTTCGGGGCGTCTTCATCATGGGGCTGTTGCATCGATCGCATCGCGTGGGTTTTGTGCTTTGCCTGTTCGTGCAGGGCTGCACGGTCAATCACCAGCCGCTGATCGGCTCCGTGATCCACCTGCGCAATGAGGCGGACACGGGGCGGGCGATTCACCTCCGGGCGTGGGGCTTTCATCTGAGCACGAGCGCCATCGATGGCGGGTTGTATCTGGGGCATGTCGAGCAGATGGTCTTTTTCGCCGGCGGTGCATCGGGGGCGAATGATCGGCCAGGGGATGAGTCGTGGCGGATGGATCGCGGCAACGTGCTGCTGCCGGTGCGGTGCGATGAAGGGGAATCGTGGCCGACGCCATCACCGGTGGCGCTCTGCTCGCGGCGATGGGGCATCGGTGTGCGACTGGCGCAGGGCATCGGCCTTGAAGCCGGCTGGTCGGCGAAGGATGCGATCGCGCTGCGCGGCGATGCTCATCATCAACTGCTGCTGCGGCTGCCGCGGCGGAACATGCCGGACATCGAAACCATTCACTTCTCTCTCAAGGAGGTTTTGCCATGAAAAACAGATCGAAGCGTTCGCCGTCCCGCCCGCGAAGCCGCCTTTCACGATGGGCGGCCACCGTGCTGCCGGGCGTTTGCCTGCTCACCGGCTGCCAGCACATGGTGTATGTGCACGACGCATCGCTGGGGGTGAATGTCAACCTCTCCACGCAGTCGGGCACGGCAAAGCTGTCGCTCGGTTACGACCGCGAAACCTTTGCCCTCGTCCCCCGGCTGTCGCCTGACGCCGGTACCCCCGGTACCCCCGGTACCCCCGGTACTCCCGGGGGCGCTTCCGGGGGCGGGGGCGAGGCTTCCGGGGGCGAGGCCATGTCGCTCGTGTCGGTCAGCAATGTCGAAGCCGTCGGACTCGAGGAACTGACCTTCAATCACGCCATCGCCACCGGCGAAGCGGCGGTCAAGGCGTCGCAGAATCCCGAAACCCTCAAGGCCATGCGCCATGCGGTGTTCGGCCAACAGGAACGCTGACATCTTCATCCCGCCGGTTGTTTTTCACTTCACTTCCCAACCATTTCCTTCACCAAGGGGGCACATCATGAAACGAATCTTCTTCGCGTGGCTGGCCGTTGCGCTGCCTGGCCTGCTCATCGGCTGCAACTCGGTTTACTTCTACGAAACCGAAAAGATGGCGCTGGCCGTCGAAGCCCGTCCCGATCCCACCGCTCCCATCGCGGGGAATCTGGGCCTCAAGCAGCGCGTCGTGCTCATCACCCCTTCGACCGATCCGGCTTCCACGCCGCAGGATGAGCGCGGCGACGGGAACGATGATCCCCTGGCCATGCGCAGCCGCGATGCGCAGGGCGATGCGCTTTCCGTCCTCAATTCGTTTCGCCTGCGACTGCATCCCAGGGAGCAGGGGCGGATGTTCTCCCGCATGACCATCGACGGCGCCCTGATCACAGGCCGGCCGGCCAGGCAACTCAGCGCCGAGCAATCGGCCCGGGCCATCGCAGTGCTCACCGGCGGCGAGACCGCGCCGGTCATCAGCCACGACATCGCCATCCTGCGCATGATGCTCGACGGGGTGAAGACGCTTGAAGCGACACTGCCTGATGATTCGCCGTTTCGTCTGCGGATCGAATCGCTGTTCGCCAGGCTCCGGCTGCTCGATGATCTGGCGCCGCCGCGATACGACACGCTCATCTTCGATCGGGTGGAGAACCACACGTTCATCGCCCGTCCGCTGCGCGGCGAAGGCGACCCGATCGCCGGCGAGGCGGGACTCGATCGCGTGCTGACCTATTGGGCTGATCTTGATGACAGCGTCACCAGGCTGGCGAAGCTCCGCGACGACACGAACCAGCCCGAACTCACCCGCCTGGCCGCCGGCCGCAAGCACGATCAGGTGTCGAAGACCAAGGCCGACCTGGAATCAAGGCTGCACCGCTCGGAAGTATTGAACCAACTGCGAACCTTCTGGAACCAGGTGGGAAGGTGAAAAGTTCCGAGTTTCGAGTTCCGAGTTCCGAGTTGCGGAGGGATGCAGGCTCGAATCGGTTCGGCTGTCTTTCAACTCGGAACTCGGAACTTGCCTTCCCCCTGTTAAACCATGACACCACCGCAAGACAACCCGAAGCAAGTGGCCGGTGATATCGAGGAGTTCTTCGAGGATGCGGGCGATCTCGATGCAGGCCGAAGAAACGCGGCCCTCGCCCGGCTGCTGCTGGGTACGCTCCATGCCCATTCCATCATCATCATCGAACGCATGGACAGCGCGGCGCAAAAGGGATGGCGCGTGGTCTATCGGGTGCGGGGGTGAAGATGAACGGGAAGATCGGTGGTGAGTCTCGCAATGGATGACGGATGACAACGCCCCTGGTCGCGCAGGCGTGTTCGAGGCTTGCAACGCGGGGGGTACGCGACACCCCTTCAGGCTGCTGATCTCCGCGACGTGTTACGTCGCGGCTCTTGCTTTGCGTTATTCCGTGTGTCAACAACCCTGTGGCCAGCCTGTGGAGAAGCGCGCGGTCCGTGTCGGTCATTCGGCGGTTCCCGACAGGGGCCGAACCTTCGATGCCCCATAAGATCAATGTTGCCGACACTGATACCGACAGGGAGATTGGTCTCGACAACCTTGTTGACAGGTTTTGGGGGCGACATGTTTTGCCGTTAAGTGTCTGTATTGTTGCCTGTTGGAAGCGTTGGCGAAACGGTTCTCCACAAAATGACAGCGACGCTACGGTGATGATGATTTATATCTCTTTATCATCATGAAGCAGAAGGAACCCCCATGAACAACCTTACACCCAAGCCGCTTGCGGCTTCGCTCCGTTGGAAAAGAGGACAGGGGACAGGAAACAGGAGACATCGTAGCCGCAGCGTCCTCGCTGCGCGTCTGCGGAACAGGAAACGGGGAACAGGAAATCAGAGCGAAGCCGCAAGCGGCTCCTGTGTCCTGACTTCTTCATCGTTTTTGACACCCGGCACAGAACACCGTGGTGCGCCCGGCGATGACTTTGGTCTTGAGCATCGCCTCGCAGCGCGGGCAGGGCTTGCCGGCGCGGCCATAGACGAGGTGCTCGAACTGGAAGCCGCCGGTTTGGCCGTCGGCATCGACGTAGTTGCGCAGGCTGCTTCCGCCGGAGTGGATGGCGCGGCGGAGCAGATCGCGCATGGCGGTGACCAGTTCATTCACCGTTTCAAGTTTGAGACGGCCGGCCCGCGTCATCGGATGCAGGCCGCGAGCGAAGAGCAGTTCATCGACGTAGATGTTGCCCAGGCCGGCGAGGATCGATTGGTCGAGCAGCGCGGCTTTGAGATGGCGGTCGGTGCGCTTGAGCTTTTCGTGGAGCGTCTGCGGTGCGATGGTCAGGGCGTCTTCGCCCAGGTCGCGCCAGCGGTGGTTGAAGAGGTCGCCGAAGGCGGGGTAGCACCGGATGCCGCCGAAGCGGCGGGGATCGTGGAAGAAGAAGACGCGATCGTTGTCGAGATGCCAGAGCAGGTGGGCGTGCTTTTCATCGGCCTGGGCCAGGGGCGGCCACTGGTGAATGACGGAGCCGGTCATGCCCAGATGGATGCACAAGGCCGGTGCGGGATCGCCATCGGTGATCACGGCGATCTGCTTGCCGCGCCGCTCAAGGGCGGTGATGGTGCGGTCAAGCAGCAGGGCCTTTCGCATGGCGCCGGCGGTGCGGGCGGCGAGGCTGCCGAACTCAACCACATCCGCCCGGCGAATGTCCACCTTCACAATCCGCCGGCCGATCACATGGGCCGCCAGCGATTGCCGCACACGCTCGACTTCGGGAAGCTCAGGCATGGGGGAATTGTAAGGGATGAAAAGTTCCGGGTTCCGAGTTCCGGGTTCCGAGTTGAAAGGCAAGGGGGGAGGAAGGCATTGAGGCACGAAGGCACGGAGGGTGCGGATACGGAGAAGGCTTCCGAAGGTTTCCCCCCTTCGTGCCTCCGTGCCTCAATGCCTTCGTGCCTTTCTTCCCCTTTGCCTTTCAACTCGGAACCCGGAACCCGGAACTCGAAACTTTCCCCCGCTATACTTGACCTGTTCGATTCTTACCCAGGAGATTTCATGTCCGACACTCCCGATGCGCCCTCTTCCGCTCCCGGTTCGGAACTCGTCGCTGCCGCCCGTCAGTCCGCGCAGGCCTTGCAAGCCGAGGTCGGCAAGGTGATCGTCGGGCAATCGCAGGTCGTCGAGCAACTGCTCATGTGCCTGCTCTGCCGCGGCCATGCGGTGCTTGTCGGCGTGCCGGGCCTGGCCAAGACGCTGCTCATCTCCACGTTGGCCCGCACCGTCAGTCTCTCCTTCAATCGCATTCAGTTCACCCCCGACCTGATGCCTTCGGACATCACCGGCACCGAGGTCATCGAGGAGGACCGCAACACGGGCAAGCGCGATCTCCGCTTCGTCAAAGGACCGGTCTTCGCCAACGTGATCCTCGCTGATGAAATCAACCGCACCCCGCCCAAGACGCAGGCCGCGCTGCTCGAAGCGATGCAGGAACACCACGTCACCATCTCCGGCGTGCGCCACGCCCTGCCGCAGCCTTTCTTCGTGCTCGCCACGCAGAACCCCATCGAGCAGGAAGGCACCTACCCGCTGCCCGAAGCGCAGCTGGATCGTTTCCTTTTCATGGTGCACGTGGGCTACCCCAGCGAGTCGGAGGAACTTGATATCGTCAAGCGGACCACGGCCCGGCAGCATGTTGATCTCAGGCACGTGCTCGATGCGCATCGCGTGGCGGAGATCCAGGACCTGGTGCGCGATGTGCCCGTGGCCGACCACATCGTGAAATATGCCTTGCGACTGGTGCGCGCCACGCGCTTCCCCGAGCGCGGCCAGACGGATGGAAGGCCGGACTTCATGAAGAAATACCTGGCCTGGGGCGCCGGTCCGCGCGCCAGTCAGGCGCTGATTCTGGCGGGCAAGGCGCGGGCCGTGCTGCATGGTCGAACGCATGTGACGGCGGAGGATGTCCGCTCGGTGATTTTCCCCGTGTTGCGCCACCGCCTGATCCCCAATTTCACCGCCGAGGCCGACGGCATTCGCAGTGATGATCTGATTGAAAAACTGCTCAACGTGATCCCCGCGGAAGGCGCGGGCATCAGCCGGGAGATGGAGGCGGTGGTGAGGTGAAAATACGAAATCCGAAAATCGAAATCCGAAGTGAAAACATGAGAAGACGGCTCATGTACCGAATGTGGTGCCAAGCCCGATGGCGAGGCTTGGCGAGCCGTCGGGGTATCGGCACCGCACAGAATACCCCGACGGCTCGGCGGCCCTCGCCATCGGGCTTGGCACCACGGCGGGTACATGAGCCGAGAAGACAATGCACGGTTTAAGTTATTGCTTCAATGTCATCATCTTCAGCATCATGAAACCGTTCCCCCTGCCATGCTGACCACGCCCAGTTTCTGATTTCGTATTTCGGACTTTTTCATGCCCTCGGTTGAAGCCCCCAACTACCTCGACCCGCGAACGCTCGCTTCTGTGGCGTCGCTGGAGCTGCGCGCCCGCATGGCCGTCGAAGGCATGATGACCGGCATGCACCGCTCGCCGCACTTTGGCTACAGCGTCGAGTTCGCCCAGCACCGCCAGTATTCGCCAGGCGATGACATCCGCCACCTCGACTGGAAAGTGTTCGGCAGAACCGACAAGCTCTACCTCAAGCAATATCAAAAGGAAACCAACCTCGATCTGATCCTCCTCGTCGATGTCTCCGGCTCCATGGCCTTCGGCGGTGACATGAAAAACACCCCCCTGAAAAACACCCCCCAAAGCCCACCCACTCCCGTGGGTGGGTCCGCCACCTGGCGCAAGTTCGATGCCGCCGCCACCCTCGCCGCCACCCTCGCCTACCTCGCACTCAAGCAGCAGGACTCCGTCGGCCTGTTCCTTTTCGCCGACACCATCCGTGCCGCGACACGCTCAGGCTCGAGCCGCAACCACTGGCGACTGATCACCGAAGCGCTGGGCGCCGCGCACGTCGATCCCATCGAAAGCGATACCTCCCTCGCCGGCGCGTCCCCCGATCAGATCGAAGCCCGCGCCACCAGCCTGGCCCATCTCTTCGATCAGATTTCCGCGCGGGTGCACCAGCGGGCCCTGGTCGTGCTCATCAGCGATCTTTTTGATGATGCCGCGGCGCTCGAGCATGGTCTGGCCCGGGCTCATTTTCGCCGCCACGATCTTTTCGTGTTGCAGACGCTCGATCATGCGGAGCTGACCTTCCCCTTCCGCTCACCCAGCGAGTTCATGGGCCTCGAAGGCGAAGGCCGATTGCCGCTGGATCCCCAGGCCCTCAAGGAAGCCTACCTCGAAGCGATCAACGCCCACCTCGATCAGGTCAAGAAAATCACGCGGCGCTTCGGCTTCGATTATCAGCTCGTCGATACCTCGCAAAACCTCGGCGCGACGCTGAGCCACTACCTCGCCAAACGTGCCGCCCTGGTGGAGAAACGAAAGTAGCCGCATTTTCAACAGAGCTTTGAAAACAACCCGGAACAATCAAAATAAGCCTTGTTTTCAAGCAGATATGAGATTGATTGTTTTCAAAACCATGGTTCACGCCGCACCATCGCCTCTTTTCATGCAACACCGACAGTGATGCCTTTTCCACCGCTGCCAACCTCCGCCTTCTTCACCCATGCCGGCTTCGCCGTCGCCGGGGCGGCGGCGGTGTCCATCCCGATCATCATCCACCTGCTCACCCGCATCAAGCGCAGGCCGGTGCAGTGGGGCGCGATGAAGTTCCTCCTCGAAGCCTACCGCAAGCATCGCAAACGCCTTCAACTCGAACAGTGGCTGCTGCTGCTCGTGCGCTGCCTCGTGCTTTTCATCCTCGGCCTCGCGCTGGCCGGTCCGCTCATGGGCGGCTGCGCGCAGAAGCTGGGCGTTGACACCACCGGCCGCGTCGTGGCGCTGATCATCGATGATGGCCTGACGCAGCAGGCTTACACCGATTTCAACACCGAGCGCCAGCGCTTCGATCGGCAGAAGCAGATGGCGCTGCGACTTATCGATGGTCTGGGTTCCGCCGATCAGGTCGCGCTCTTTCGCACCGCGCGGCCGGCCTCGGCCCTGATCAGCCCGGCGACGATTGACCGTCTTTCGGTGCGCCGCATGATCGAGACCATGCAGCCGCGCTGGGCACGAAGCGACATGATTGCCGCCATCAAGGAAGCCCGCGCCGCGCTGATGGAAAAACCAGTTCCCGCCGATCGCGCCTTCATCGTGCTGCTCAGCGATTTTTCGCAAGGCTCCATCAAGGCCGATGAACCGCCGCCGCTTGAAGGCGGCAGGCTCGATGAGCTGGCCCGGCTGCTGGTCGCGCCGCCGATGAACGCGGCGGCCAACGTGCAGATCGCCCGCTTTACCCCGCGTCGCCACCTCATCCTCACCGGTGGCTACGCCGGCGAAGGTCCGGCAAGAATCCCCGTGGAAATCGAGCTTCAGCGCTTTGCTGATGACGCACCTTCGCGCATCACCAACATCCAGCTCGCCCTGATCACCGATGATGCCGGCAAACCGCTGGCGATCTTTCCGAAAGAGGAAGTCACCTGGCCAGCCGCCGGCGGTGACGGCAACAAGGTCACCATTCAGCGCGACCTGATTCTTTCCGCGGAAACGCTCGATGCGCTCAACCTTGGCGCCACCGCCTCCTTCGCTTCACGAAGCTCCGCGGTCACGGTCATGCTCCGCGCCGCCATCGAGCCCGATGCGCTGCTCGCCGATAACGAACGTTTCACCGCGGTCGAACTGCGTCAAAGGCTGCGCATCGTCGTGGCCGGTGACGCGGGCCTGCTCGGCGGATCAGGTGAAAAGCAGATCACGCCCGGCAAGTGGATGTCCATCGCCCTCGCGCCCGCGCTCGATCTGGGCGCGCTGGAAGTCACCGAACAGCCCGCCATCGATCTGGATGACCGCAAGCTTGCCGGTGCTGATGCAGCCATCATTCTCCGTCCCGATCAGCTTTCCGATGCCGGCTGGAAAGCGCTGCATGATCTGGCCCATCGCGGCGGCATGGTCTGGATCTTCACCCCGCCCACCGATGCTCCCGCCACCTGGGGCGATGCGTTGCGTTCACGCATGGGCGTCAACTGGACGCTGGCCATCGATGCCCAGTCCGTCATCAAGGCTGATGCGCCGCCAGGCACCGCCGCATCGCAAGGCCTCTCGCTATCGCTTGATCATCCGACGCCTCAGCTCATGCAGCGGCTGGCGGCGGACTGGAAGGATTTGCTCCGGCCGATTCATGTGCGAAAACGATTGCCCATCGCGGCGCCCACCGGCTCGGGCAACGATGCGGTCTGGTTGGCGACTGAAGATGGGCAGCCGGTGTTGGTTTCGAGCGCGGTCGGCAGCGGCGCGGTTTTTCTGCTGACCACCGCGCTTGATCTGAACTGGACCAACCTGCCCGCCAAGCCGCTCTTCGTGCCGCTGCTGCACGAAACGCTCGCCACCGTGCAGGCCCGTTCCGCCGAGTCGGCGAGGCTGGCGAACATCATCAGCGGTGATCAGCCAGCGATGATGCCCTCATGGGAGGATGTGACCCAGCTTGAACGAATCACCAGCGAAAGCGATCAAGACGCGCGCAACAAGATGATGCTCCTTCGCCGCACCGAAGAGGGCTTCACCCCCGTGGCCCCGCTCGACAAGCCGGGCATCTATCGTGCCGCGCCGCAGGCCCAGGGCCGCATGTTCCCTGTCAATATTGACGGCGGCGCGGGCAACACCGCGGCGAATGATGCCGCCGCCCTCGAAGTCTGGCTCGCAGGTCTGGGCGCCACCGCGCTGCTGGATGAAACCAATCCCGCGGCGGCGCTTTCCTCCTTTGAATCCCGCGCCAACCTCGGGCAGCTTTTTCTCTGGGGCGTGCTGCTGCTTTTGATTGCGGAGCTGTTCCTGGCCCGCCGTTTCAGCCACGCTCACACCGGCAGCCAACACACGGTCGTGGGCATGGGTGCCGCGCTCTACAATCGATTCGTGGGAAAAAACAGGTAGGGTGCGTCAAGGCTTCTCCGGGGGCGCAGACGCACCATGTTGGATGAACGACAATTGAAAGCTCTCGTGATTTGATGACACAACATGGTGCGTCTGCGCAAAGCCTTGACGCACCCTACAAGAACATGACTTCTTTCTTTCACATCCCGCCCGCCCTTGCCGCCTCGTTCTTTGACTGGCTGCTGGGATTGACGCGCCTCAGCGCCGGCGACGGCCGCGCTGAACTGGGGTGGCGCTTTGCGATGCCCGCGTGGGTCTGGATCATCATCATTCTCGCGGTCGTGCTGATCTCCGGCTGGAGCTACGGCAAGCTGCAAGGCCCTCGCGCCGCCCGGCTCACGCTCGCCTCGCTTCGCGCCGCCATCATCCTCTTCATCATCGCCCTGCTGGCCGGGCCGATGCTTGTCGTCGAGGATTATCGTCTGGAGCCTGATGTGCTCCTCGTGCTTGTCGATCGCAGCAGGTCGATGGAGATCGCCGATGTGCTCCCCGATGGCGCGGGCAAGCCGATGTCGCGCGACCGGATGCTGCGCGAAGCCCTGGCGAAAGATCCTTCGCTGTTCGGCCCTGAAAAGCTGGGCAAGGATCGACGCATCATCTGGCTCGGCTTCGACGGCAACACCCGCGAAATCGACGCGCCGACCGCTGATCCCCAAAACATGCTTGCGCCCCCGCAGGGACAGGCCACCAACCTCCGCACCGCCATCGATCAGTCGCTTGAGCGCGCCATCGGCCGCCCCATCTCCGGCATCGTGCTCTTCACCGACGGCCGCAGCCCGCAGGCCACCGGCGGCGACCTGGTCACGCGCCTCAGACAGCAGCGCATCGGCGTCTATCCCGTGCCGTTGGGCTCGCGCGAGACGCCCCTCAACTTCGCCATCACACGCATCGATGCCCCCGACCGCGCTTATGTGAATGACACGATCCCCATCACGCTTCAGCTTGAACGAACCCCTGCCGACGCACCCTTTGATCCCGCGCGACTTTCGCTTCGCCTGATCGATCCGGTGACCGGGCGCGTGCTCGATGAACGAAGAGGCGACGACATCACCTTCGATCAGCCGATGCGGCTCACCACCGAGTCCGCCGTCACCGGCAAGCAGACGTGGACCGCGGTCGTCGAATACGAAACGACGGCGGACATGCCCATCACGCAGCGCGAACTGCTCACCGATGACAACCCGCGGGATGTGGAGATCGAGCTGATCGACCGGCCCATCCGCGTGCTCTACGTGGAAGGCTATCCGCGCTGGGAGTATCGCTATCTCAAGACGCTTCTGATGCGCGAGAAGTCGATCGATTCGAGCCTGATGCTGCTCAGCGCCGACCGCGCGTTCGCCCAGGAAGGCACCTCGCCCATCACGCGGCTGCCGATGTCGATGAAGGAGATGGAGCCTTATGACGTGATCATCATCGGCGATGTGCCCGCGAGCCATTTCAGCAGCGAGCAGCTTGAGGCGCTGCGCGATCATGTGGACAAGACCAAGGCGGGGATCATCTGGATCGGCGGCGAATATGCCATGCCGCGCAGCTATGACAACACGGTGCTGGAGAACCTGCTGCCGATGCGCGAACCCGGCGCGGTGGCGCGGATCGATCCCTCGCTGGGCGCGGTTTCGATGGCGCCCCAACCGATGGCGGCGCAGCTGGGCGTGCTGCGGCTGCGCGAAGACCTGCGGGCGGAAGGACGCACGCGCGACCTGATCGCATGGCCCAGGGAATTGCCGGGGTTTCTGTGGGCCCAGAACGTCGGCCCGCTCAAGCCCACGGCGGAAACGCTGGCGCTTTCCAACGACCTCGAAGGGGTGCAGGTGCCGCTGGTCAGCCGGCTTCGCTACGGCGGCGGGCAGTCGATCTACCTCGCATCCGATGAAACCTGGCGCTGGCGCTTCGGACGCGGCGAGCATTACTTTCAGCAGTATTGGATTCAGCTCATCCGCATGATCGCCCGCGAGCGATTGCAGCGGCGCGATGAGCGGGTGTATCTCGAACTGTCGCATCGCACGGTGCAGCTCGAGCAGACGGTGCAACTGACGCTCCATGTGCGCGATGTGCTGCTCCTTCAGCGCAACCTGCCGCGCATCTCGGTGGGCGTGACCCGCCGCGATGATCCGGCCGAACGCATCCTCGAACGCATCGAGCTGACCGCGACGGCCGGCGACCAGCCTGCGAATGCGGAGGAGGCGGCCCGCGAATACACGGCCCAGTGGCGGACGAATCTCGAAGGCGACCTGGCGCTGCGGGTGATTCAGCCGGGCCTCGATGACCTGAACATCGCCGAGCCGATCACGGTGCTGCACCCGGATGATGAACGCAGGCAGCCGGCCACCGATCACCCGCGACTGGAAACGCTGGCGAGCGAGACCGGCGGCAAAGTGATCGCCGCCGCCAATCTCGATGAGCTGATCGCGCTGGTTCCCAAACGGGCCCAGCGCACCCCCAACGATGACCGCGAGGCGCTGTGGGATTCGCCCCTGGCGATGATCTTCGTGCTGCTGCTGATCACGGTCGAGTGGGTGGGAAGGAAGCGGATTCGGCTGGTGTGAGACAAGGCGGTCATCGCTGGCGCTGACGGTGCTGCGCCGCAAGCGGCGGTCGTGTCGTAGAATGATCTGATGTCCGTGGCGTTACCCATTCTTGATGAGAAACCGCAGCGGCCGGTTTATGCGGCCGGGCCGCGCGATCTGGCGGCGGTGAAGCTGCTGCGCATCAGCGTGACCGATCGCTGCAATCTGCGCTGCGTTTACTGCATGCCGGCGGAGGGGGTGACGTTCGAGGATCAGCGCGATCTGCTTGCCGCCGCCGATTTTCTGGCGGTGGCGCGGGCGGCGCGCTCGATCGGCGTGGAGCATTTCAAGGTGACCGGCGGTGAGCCGACGGTGCGCGGGGATGTGGTGGAGATTGTCGCGGGCCTGGCTGCGCTGAAGCCTCGCGATTTATCGCTGACCACGAATGGGCTGCTGTTGGAGAAATTGGCGAAGCCGCTGCGCGACGCGGGGCTTGATCGGCTGACGCTGAGCTGGGATTCGATGAAGGCTCAGAGGTTTGAACGGATCACGCGCGGGGACAAGGCGGCGATTGACGATGACTCACAGGAGAAACGGTGCGAAGCCGCAAGCGGCTTGTATGCGAAGTTTCAGCGCGGGCTCGAGGCGGCCCGGCGCGCGGGGTTTGAACGGTTGAAGATCAACGTCGTGGTCATCGGCGGGATCAACGATGATGAAGTCGCCGACTTCGCCCGGCTGACGCTCGCTTATCCCTGGACCATCCGCTTCATCGAATACATGCCCCTGGGCGAGAGCGTGCTGATGGAGGATGCCCCGGGTTATCTGGTTGACAACGCGATCGTGAAGCGGCGCATCGAGGATGAACTGGGGCCGCTGTCGGCGGTGGAGCGCGAGAGCGAAGTGGGCGTCGGTCCGGCGAATGTTTTTGCGCTTGAAGGGGCCAGGGGCCGCATCGGTTTCATCAGCGCGATGAGCAAGCCGTTCTGTGAAACGTGCAACAGGTTGCGTCTGACCGCGACAGGCGAATTGCGCAGTTGCCTCTTTGACGGCGGCGAGGTGAGCGTGCTGCCGGCGCTGAGGCCGACGGTTGATGCGGTCGGGATCATCGACATGATGCGCCGGTGCGTGGCGATGAAGCCGGAGGTCCACTCGCGTCGCGGCAACCGGGCGATGAGCCGGATGGGGGGGTGAGAATACGGGGCCACGTGTCCGATTCCAGGCGCTGCATGTCACACGTTTCTTTGTATCATTCGTTGGCGGTCAGGAGGCCACGCAATGCTAGCCGTTGGAAAGCCGGTAAAATCCGATGTCGCCTGGTTGGAAGCCCTCGGTCTTTCCGGCTCTAAACCCTTCTATCACACGAAATTCGGCGCGGCGTTCCTCGGTGATTCCCTCGCGGGCATGAAACGGATGCAATCCGAATCCGTTGACCTCGTGTTCACGTCACCACCTTTCGCCCTGACCAGGCAGAAAGAATACGGGAATGAACCGGTCGATCGCTATCTCGCCTGGTTCCTGCCGTTTTGTGCGGAAATCAAGAGAATCCTAAAGCCCACTGGATCATTCGTGCTCGATATCGGCGGTGCTTGGGTTCCCGGAGCGCCCGTAAGGAGCATGTATCATTTTGAGGTTGCCGTTCACCTCTCAAAGATGTTTCGACTCGCGCAGGACTTTTATTGGTACAACCCGTCAAGACTGCCGACGCCGGCGGAATGGGTGACGGTTCGGCGTCTTCGTGTGAAGGACGCGGTCAACACGGTTTGGTGGTTTGGAAAATCAGACCACCCCACGGCGGATAATCGACGGGTTCTTCAACCTTACTCTCAAGCGATGAAGTCGCTTCTCAAGAACGGATACAAGGCGAAGATGCGCCCGAGCGGCCACGACATTTCCGAAGGATTTAACAAGAACAATGGCGGCGCGATTCCTTCAAACCTTCTCACCATTGCCAACACCGAATCGAACAGCGCATACCTGCGCCTTTGCCGCGAACTTGACATCAAGCCGCACCCCGCAAGATTTCCGGCAAAACTCGTGGAATTCTTTGTTGATTTTCTTCTGGATGGGAAGCCTCGCGTCGTCGTTGATCCGTTCGGGGGAAGCAACGTGACGGGGAGCGTTGCCCAGGAGCGGGGCCACCATTGGGTCATCTTTGAGCAGGAAGACAAGTACATTCGCGGATCCATGCTTCGATTTCTTGAAGGACCGCTTTTTACCGACGCGAAGGTTCGCGCCGTCGTCACCGGATCAACCGGCGTTTGAGAGGGAGGATTGAATGTCAGGTATTCGATTCTCTTCTCTTGCGGAGAAGTTCATTTCAGAACTGGAAAAGGCCGGAGCCACGGTGCTTGTCATATCAGGTCGTGATGTGCGCCCGCTTGTATTGAGCGTCGTGGTGGGTGAGACGACGTATGGCGTCGAAGTGTTCTTATGGACGGTGACTCCGGGAGGAAAGGGCCGCAATCGTCCACGCGAGTATCGAATTCAGCGCACGGCCACCCCCGGCTTTCTGTTGAAAGCCGGTGTACGAACGATCATGGGCGGCTGGCACGAGGAAACAGGCACTTTCGCCTTTTGGGACGTGCGCCGCCATCTGCTTTCCGAAGGCAAGTCTCCGAGCTCCCAGATTTCCCTCGATACGCTTGAACGCGCGGCCATGATTGGAATGGCGACTGAAGTTCGGGACGTGACGGAGGGGCGGGAAATCGCCATCGCCATTCAGCCCGATTACCTGCTCTGGTACATTCGTGAATATGAAAATCTGTATGACTGCGGGCCGGAAGTGGCGAATGCCGCCGACCTGGTTGACGCCTCTCTGGAAGATGAGCGGGCTTTCATTGATGACGATCCATCCGAAGGCGCCGCCGCCCGCCGGTACAAGGTGACTTCAGTCGTGCGCGCCTTCCGTGAAGCGCGATTTCGCCCGGCGGTGCTTCGGGCATACGGCTGGCGATGCTGTCTCACCGGTGTGGCGCTGCGGCTTGTTGACGCGGCTCATGTCGTTCCGGTTTCTGAGCCGACGAGCACGGACGAAGCGAAAAATGGCGTTGCCCTGAACCCCCTTCTGCACCGCGCTTACGATTTCGGCCTTCTGGGGCTCTTGCCGGGAGGGCGCACCGCGATTAACCAGCGCTTGATTGCAGGACTTCAAAGACAACGACTGGGAGATGGACTTGATCTCCTGCAATCCATGATCCCTGCGACCATGAGACTCCCCGGTTCTTCCGAACTTCATCCACCCGACGACTACCTTCTTCGCGGTCTCAAGGCACGAGGATGGACGGCGCAAGAGATTGAACGTGCGGCGGCCGAAACTTGACAGGAATACAGTCGGATTCGCATGTTTTTACTCGGAACCCGAAAATTATTTCCCCATCCTTCGCACCTTTGCTTCGATCTCTTCAATGATGCGGCCCAATTCTTCGTGTTGTCTCGCGTCCACGAATGGCCGCAGTGTCTCCAATGTCGCCCGCAGGTTCGGCTGGTACTTCTGCGCGAGCATGGCGATGTCGTTTTCGTAAAGCATCGCCCGCTGAAACCTGGACTGTGCGTAAAGGTCGGGCAATGCGTAAAGCTTCAGCAGCAGCAATTCCTCGACCGTTGCGCAGGGAACCGCGAGCTCGCTGAACCGGTGGACGGTCGCATGGTTCTTCTGCACGAGCGCGAAAACAGGATTGCGCGTCAGGAGCACATCGACCCGGACATCGCCGAAACGGCCCCGCGCAAAGTCGCGGTTGCGATCCGTGATTTCGATCTCAGGCATCGACTCCAGAGCCGCCAGGGAGAGCAGCAGATCGATGTCCTCCGTGTTGCGGCTTTCGATGTATTTGAGCAGCGCGACGTCGCCCACGAGCACGTAGGAAACGCGACGGGCGGCCAGCAACGCGAAAAGATTTCGGATGTCGCCGGCCAGGTCGGAAGGATTCGGTGACATGGCGGCCTCCCGATGGGGATCGGTTTCCCACAGGCGATGAGCGACGGCCCGGGCGCCGGTCAATATCCGGGCGATCTCATCCACGGATTGTCCAGAGGTGACGGTGGACATGTTTTCATTGTATCGGTCCGGGGCCGTTTGATTCTCCGCCCGATCGCCGGAAGCAAAAGCCCCAAATCACAAAAACCAAATCTCAAACAAACTCGAAAGCGAGCCGAACCGGGCAAAACCGATCCGAATCCGGATTCTGTTTGAGTGCGGTTTTTTTGTTCCTTGGAACTTGTTTGGAGTTTGAGATTTGTCATTTGGAACTTCCGACAGTGTGGGTGCCGAGAATTAAACGGCCCTGTGTATCGGTCAGGGCGTCGTTGCACACCCATGCCGATGGCTTACAATGGTTCTCCCGTCGCCGTGCGACGTTTGTTTTTTCCCATACAAAACCACCATTTTGAAGGTCGCCCATGAGTGCCCCCGGAAGCTCCCCCGGAAGTCCCCTCGAAAATTTCCCTGCCGTCAACACGATCAAGGGCAACGTCGTCATCGGTCAGTCGGGCGGTCCCACGGCGGTCATCAATCAGTCGCTGGTGGGTGTCGTCGAGACGCTGCGCGGCAAGCCGGGGATTGAGAAGATTCTGGGCGCGGTTCATGCCGTCAGGGGCATCATCAACGATCATTACATCGAGCTTCAGGACATTCCGCAGGACCGTCTGGATCGCGTCGCGGCCACGCCTTCTGCCGCGCTGGGCTCGAGCCGCGACAAGCCTGATGCGGAATACTGCAGGAAGATTTTCGCATCGTTCGAGAAGCAGAACGTCCGCTACTTTTTCTACATCGGCGGCAACGACAGCAGCGACACCTGCCGCATCGTCAACGAACTGGCCCGCGAGCGCAGCTACGAGCTGCGCTGTTTTCATGTGCCCAAGACCATCGACAACGACCTCCAGCACAACGACCACACGCCGGGCTTCGGCAGCGCGGCCCGCTATGTGGCCTGCGCCTTCATCGGTGACAACCTGGACAACCGCTCGCTGCCGGGCATCAAGCTCAACGTCATCATGGGTCGTCACGCAGGCTTCCTCACGGCGGCGAGCGTGATGGCGCGGCAGAATCCCGAGGATGGTCCGCACCTGATTTACGTGCCTGAAGTGGCCTTCGATGAAATCAAGTTCCTCGCCGATGTCGATCGCATCTACAAGAAGCATGGCCGATGCCTGATCGCGGTGAGCGAAGGCATCGCGGACAAGAACCACGTGCCGATCTCGGCGCGGCTGGCCGAGGCGCAGGGCCACACCGTCGAGCGCGACATGCACGGCAACGTCTCCCTCTCCGGCTCCGGCGCGCTGGGCGACTTCCTGAGCATTCACATCAAGAACAACCTGGGCAAGAAGCTGCGCGTGCGTGCGGACACGTTCGGCTACGCCCAGCGATGCTTCGCCGGCTGCGTGTCGCCCAGCGATGCGGAGGAGGCCCGCATGGCCGGCCGCAAGGCGGCGGAGCTGGCGCTGTCGGGCGATCTGGACGGCTCAATCGCCATTCAGCGTCGAAGCGATGATCCGTACAAGGTCGAATACAAACGGATCGAGCTTTCCGATGTGGCGGGCAAGACGCGCGTGCTTGAGCCGCGATTTCTCGATGGCGACAGCAACATCGATGACAGCTTCCGCAAGTATCTGGCGCCGCTGGTGGGTCCGCTGCCGACGGTGGAACTGCTGCGCGTGAACCGGTGATCAGGCGGGTGAGACGTTCGTTCTGAGTTTTGTTTAAGCCCCGCCCGGAAGGGCGCGGGCCAAGGGGTGTTCGATTCGCGGCTGTTGATCGGACACGCTTTGGCCCGCGCCCTTCCGGGCGGGGCTTAAACGAAACTCAGGTTCGATGGTCGCCGGGCCGGGGCTTCGCGGACTCAGCCCCAGTCACTCGACGGCTCCCGGCCCGGGGATTGCTACGCCGCAAGCGGCTTGGACAGGTCGTCGCGGTCATCGTCGATATACTCCGCTGATGGCGAAAACGCGGATTCAGTTCATTTGCCGGTCGTGCGGGTCGGTGCAGTCCCGCTGGATGGGCAAGTGCCCGGACTGCGGCGAGTGGGATTCGCTGGAGGAATACCGCGCCTCGGCCGGCGCCGACAAGGATCAACAGCGTGGCGATGCCGCCATCGCCACGGCTGCCGATGTCGTGCCCGAAGCGATGCCCATCAGCGAGATCGATGAAACCCTCGTCGCCCGCATCCCCACCAACATCCGCGAACTCGACCGCGTGCTGGGGACGAATGCGGGGAGAAATAGTTCCGAGTTGCAGGATACGAGTTCCGAGTTCCGAGTTCCGAGTTCCGAGTTGAAAGGCAACAAGCCAAAGAAGCAACCGATCATCGACGACTCCTCCGCGCTTTCTCCTATAACTCGGAACTCAGAACTCGAAACTCGGAACTTGCCTTCCTCCGGCCTCGTCCCCGGCTCGACCGTTCTCGTCGGCGGCGATCCGGGCATCGGCAAATCGACGCTGCTGCTCCAGGCCGCCCAGCAACTGGCGGCACAGGGCCGGCGCGTGCTCTATGTCTCCAGCGAAGAGTCCGCACAGCAGACGCGACTGCGGGCCTCGCGCCTGGGCGCCCAGAGCGATGAGCTTTACGTGCTGGCGGACACCAACCTGGCACGCATCATCGAGCAGACCCGACGGGTGCAGCCGAAGGTCGTGATCATCGATTCGATCCAGATGATCTACAAAGGCGACCTGCCCGCGGCGCCCGGCAGCGTGACGCAGCTTCGCGCCTGCTGCATGGAACTGGTTTACCTTGCAAAATCATCGGGAATCGCCGTGTTTCTGGTCGGTCACGTCACCAAGGAAGGCCAACTGGCCGGCCCGCGGCTGCTCGAACACATGGTCGATACCGTGCTCTACTTCGAGGGCGACCGCTACCACAGCCACCGCATCGTGCGCGCCATCAAGAACCGCTTCGGCACCACGCTGGAAGTGGGCCTGTTCGAGATGGGCGACACCGGCCTGCGCGAGGTCAGCGATGGCGGGGCGCTCTTCGCGGCGGAGTATCGACCGATGGCCGGCTCGGTCGTCTGCCCGGTGATGCAGGGCACGCGCTGCCTGCTCGTCGAGATTCAGGCGCTGACCGCCACCAGTTTCCTCGGCTCGGCCAAGCGAAAAGTCAGCGGCCTGGACTCGAACCGATTGGCCATGCTCATCGCCGTGCTCGAAAAACGCGGCGGCCTCCGCCTGGCGGATCAGGATGTCTTCGCCTCCAGCGTCGGCGGCATGAAAATCGCCGAACCCGCGGCGGACCTGGCCATCGCGCTGGCGATCGCGGGGGCGCATCTGAACAGGCAAATAGGGGGAAAAAGTTCCGAGTTTCGAGTTCCGAGTTCCGAGTTGAAAGGCAAGGGGGAAAAAGAAAGGCACGAAGGCACGGAGGCACGAAGGCACGAAGGGGGAGAAGGAAAGCGGGAAATTAGAGCAGGTCAATCCGAGGTTCTTACAACTCGGAACTCGGAACTCGAAACTCGGAACTCAGGTTTCCTGGGTACTTGTGCCGTCGGCGAAATCGGTCTCGGCGGCGAGGTGCGGCATGTCAACGGGCTGGAACAGCGGATTCGTGAGGCATTTCGCCTTGGGTTCAGTCATGTCCTGTGTCCTTCCGTGTCGATGAAGGTACCGGCGGGCTGCGAGCTGACGCCGGTGCAAAACCTCGACGAGGCGATGCAGATGCTCAGCTAGGCCCCGTCTGAAAATCCATCGGAGCCGCGACTCAACGAGTCGCGGACGTGAACGACATGAAGGAGCGGGAATCGCGCGGTGGTGAAAGGCCTCGAAGATTGTGGGACACAAGACGGCGTGGAACACAGGAAAGAGGCCGTCGATCCGCCGAGTCGCATGGCGCCCCTTCAGGCCGTTCACGTCCGCGACTCGTTGAGTCGCGGCTCGGACAACACAAGGCTTGATCTCTCATGTGCAACGCCCGTGACATGTCGCGCTTCACTCGCCGTGCATGGCGATGTTTCTGCGCCGTCATTCTTCTGTCCGTTGCCGCGACTTCTTCACATGCCCAAATCCTTCAGGCCAGGTGGGTCGAGGAATCCGAGGCGCGCATCGAAAAAATCCGCAAGGCCGACCTGCGCATCATCATCATCGACCAGGCCGGCAACCCGGTGGCACGCGGTCCGGTGCGCATCGAGCAGTTGCAGCACGCCTTTCGCTGGGGGGTTCGCCTGCCGCGCGAGCTGCCTGACGATCTGCCGACGAAGGAGCGGATGGCCGAGGCTCCGCTGTGGCGCAGCTTCAACGCGGTGTCGCTCGACGCCCACACCCAGTGGCCCGTCACGCAGCCCAGGCCGGGGGAGTGGGATTTTGCCGTCGTCGAAAAGCTGTTCGCTTTTGCGAAGGAGCGGAACCTCTCGGCCCGTTGGGGCGGCGTGATTTCCACCGACCCTGGCCGTATGCCTGACTGGGCGGCGGGCCTCACGGGTGATGATCTTCGCGCCGCCCTCGATGCCCATGCGAAGGAGGTCGTCCGCCGCTTCGGTCGCCAGGTGGAGCAGCTTGATGTGGTGACGCAACTGATCGATCATGATCACATCGAGAAGGAACTGGGGTTCGCCGCGATACGTCGCCTGTATCAGATCAGCGACTACGAACGGACCGGATCGACGCCCCGCGCCGATGCGACGCCGACCTTCGCCCGATCGATGCTTGCTTTCGATGACGCCTTCGCACCGGCGCGGTTGCAGAAGGCGTTGCGGCAGGTCACCGCGTTCCGCGAAGGTTTCGTGCCGTTTGATGCGATGGCGATCGAGGTGCGCTTTGCGGGCGGGCTGGTGGAGGCGCCGATCACCCGCAATCTCCAATGGCTGGGCGATCCGGGCCTGCCGGTGACGGTGGCGAGCCTCGAAGTGTCCGGCGATTCGCCGGCCGAGGCTTCGATCAATCTTGAAACCGCGCTGCGGGCGATGTTCTCCCAGCCTTGCGTGGAGGGCATTTACTTTGCCGGTCTGCGCAGCGGCGATCTGCAACACGAAGAGGCCGCGCTGATCGATGAGGATGGCAGCCTGACGCCTTCGGGCGAGCTGATCGACCGCATGGTCCGGCGGCATTGGTGGACCGACATCACCGCCGATTCGGACGACCTGGGCAATGTCCGCCGTCGCATCTTCGCCGGCGCCTACCGCATTTCGGTGAAACTGCCCGACGGCGGCGAGGCGGATGTGCAGCTTCGCATCAGCGCGGGCCAGTCGAAGCTGGTGCTGCTCCAGCCGGTCAAGGCCAAACCGGGCGGCACGCCGCTGGTGAAGAAGACCGGGACAGATGATGAAGAGGCGATCGCGCCGGAGCCATCGCTGATTCAGCCTGTCGTTGACGCCTCGTTTGAACCGGTGAAAAAGGAAGCGCAAGGCGACAAAAACACCCGGCGCGATGGTGATGCCAGACCGATCCCCGAACGATCGCGGCTGGAGTTTGTGCCGGAGCAGTGAAACGGGGGTGGCTATTTTTATGTGGCAAGATATTTCCGGGTGGCTGGGGCTGAAGGCTCTGCGCAAGCCCCGGCCCAGATGCACGAAGCAAGGTGGCGCAACTGAATGTCGATGGTCGCCTTGCCGGGGCTTCGCAGAGCCTCAGCCCCAGCCACCCGGAATCATATCTTGCCGCAATAGATGGGCGCTCCCCCCGCAACACCGTTCACCTTTCTCTTCGCCTATAATTCCCCGGCGGCTCACCCCAGGGAGTTTTTCACCATGAGCGATATTCATCAGTTGCTGGATCGACTCTGGGAGGATTACGCCCGGCTCAATCCCAGCGCCAAGGGCATTCACGAACTGCTCCACGCCGCCGGTGAGCGCGTCGTCAACGACCACATCGCCCTGCGAACCTTTCGCCATCCCAAACTGGGCATCGACGCCCTGGCCAAGGCCTTCATCGACGGCGGCTACGTCGCCAGGGGTGAATACGACTTCCCCGACAAAAAACTTTACGCCCGTCATTACGAACACGAAGACCCCACGCTGCCCAAGGTCTTCATCAGCGAGCTGCGGCTGGAAGAGTGCTCCGAGGAGCTGCGCAACCGCGTCAGCTCGCTGATCAACCAGGCGCCGGACAACCTGGGCGAACGCGACGATTTCGCCCTCGCGGGCAGGCCGTGGAAGGTGACCTACAACGATTACGAAAAGCTCGCCGCCGAAAGCGAGTACGCAAGCTGGCTCGCCGCGTGGGGCTACCGCGCCAATCATTTCACCGTCTTCGTCAACTTCCTGGAAACCTTCGACACGCTCGAAGTGCTCAACGAGTTCCTCAAGGACAACGGCTTCAAGCTCAACGCCATCGGCGGCGAAATCAAAGGCTCGCCCGAAGTCTTCCTCGAACAATCCTCCACCCTCGCCGACAAAGTCGAAGCCGTCTTCGACGACGGCGGCAAACAGGTGATCCCCTGCTGCTACTACGAATTCGCCAAACGCTACCCGCTGCCCGACGGCAAACTCTTCACCGGCTTCGTCGCCAAAAGCGCCGACAAGATTTTTGAAAGCACCAACCGCTCGTAAGAAAAGGGGACAGGAGACAGGGGACAAGAGACAGGAAACAAAAATTCCGCAGAAACACCGCCAAAGCCCACGCACTCCTGTGCGTGGGTTCCTCACCTCTGAAACGCATAAAGCCCCGGCAAATCCAGAACCCCCGTCAACTCATCCAGCGCATCGCGCCCTTCACGAATCAACCGCACATCCCGCAAATCCTCCGGCTTCAACTCCTCGCGGTAATGTTTGTTCACCCACGCGACAAGTTTTTCATTCAGCGCAAGCGACCAGATCACACCCTGGTGCATCGCCTGCGCCTCCGCTTGCGTCAGCACGATGCGCAGCCGCAGGCACGCCGGCCCGCCGCCGTTGTTCATGCTCTGACGCAGATCGACGACGTGACGCGAGTCGATGGAAGCGCCGCGCCGCGGCAGGTCATCGAGAAATCGCCGCGTGCTCTCATGCTCCATGCACTCGACCGGGCAGATGATCGCCATCGTGTCATCAGGAAGCGACACGATCTGACTGTTGAAAAGATAGGACGAAACCGCATCCGCCAGGGGCACTTCATCCTCGCGGACCTCGATCACCCTCAGCGGCTTGCCGCTTCGCGCCGCAAACCGCCCGCTCACCTCGCGCAGCAACCGCTCCTGCCCCACATAAGCCCGCTCATGACAGAGAAACACATCCCGATTCCCCGTCGCAATCACATCGTTATGAAACACCCCCGCATCGATGGCGGCAGGATCCTGCTGCACAAAGAAGGTGTCCATCGCGCTCAGACGATGCCGCATGGCGATGATCTGCGATGCTTCGCGCGACTGCCTGGCGGGATACATGACCGGGCTTGCGAGCGTGTCATCCCGCTCATCGCCTCCGAAGGCGAAGAGGTTCACGCCGCCGTCGGCATAGGCGTCGCACAGCCGCGTGTGATTGGCGGCCCCTTCATCGCGGAGTCGCCCGCTGGCCGGCAGCGGCGCGTGTACGACAAAACATGAATCATCATGAAACAGCCGGCACAACAGCCGGTGCGTCGCGGCCGCCTCGATGCAGCGGTGCGGCTGGGTGAACAGATTCGCAGGCGTGAAATGCACGCGCCGGTCTTGCGTATCCGCACTCGGCGAGACCGTCGCGGCGTTGGCGGCCCACATGCCCGATGCGCTGTAGCTGATGGCGAGCAGATGAGGCGACTGCGCGGCTGCGGCTTTGATGACCTGCGCATCGTCGCCATCGAATCCCCGGCTGCGAAGGAACGCCAAATCCGGCCGCTCCTGCGGCGGCAGCACCGCCTGCTTCACCCCCAGTTCCGCCAGCAGCTTCATCTTCGCCAGGCCTTGCAGCGCCGCCTGTTTCGGATGCGAGGTCGCCCCCTTGTGCGATGTGGAGGCGATGTTGCCACGCGACAGCCCCGCATAGTTGTGCGTCGGACCGATCAGCCCGTCGAAGTTGTATTCATGTGCCATCGACATGGATTTGGCCTGTGCCCTTCCGGGAGACTGAGAACTTTTGGGTGGCTGGCAGGGTAAAAGCATATGGGAGGACGAGGCTCCCGCCGGGAGGACGAGGCTCCCGCTGGGAGGGCGAGGCTCCTGCCGAGCCGATTCGTTTGCGACGGCCCCGCTTTGGGGGCCTGAGCAAACGAAACTCGCGCGGCAGACGAACGGTCAGGCACGATCACCGGCCGCGCGATTTTCGTTTGCTTCAGCCCGCGGACGGGCT
>CAZYPK010000063.1:0-26281 GCA_964649195.1 uncultured Phycisphaeraceae bacterium | reverse complement strand
GTCAATGTCGAATTGTCGTCCCCCGTTTCGGTTGTCTTGCCTTTGAAGGGGCAAGGCATCGTTCATGATGATATGGCAAAAGAGGGAGGGGACCAAGGGTTCGGCGGGCCGGTTGCCGACACATGCGGTGGTCCTGCGGTTTTTGTTGGCCGTTGCGAAGCCGCGAGCGGCTTGGGGGTGAGGTTGTTCAGGAATCCCATTGGTCAATAGGCATCAGGCAGTGATCAATGGTCAAGTGAAGGAGAGTTCTCGTCAGGGCAAGCACCTTGGCAGACAAACGGCCAAAGGGGTTGCGTCATTCGGGAAATGAAAGGGTGTCAGGCGCCGGCGTCTTGTTACTTTCGTCTTCGCCTGGCATGTCGTTTGGCGGCGCGCGAGGGTGCATCGAGGGCGATGCAGTAGAGCCAGATCAGCGCCAGTGTCCAGATGATGAACAGGCCGGCGCTGATGCGGAGGAGCGCGACGCGATTCCACCGGATTGGAATGCAATGGAAACGATCATCGATATCTCCGCGCGTTGATGCGGGCGCCTCTGATCGATTCGTCGAAACTCGTGGCATAACCCCAGATCAAGGCGAGCGCCCATAACCCGAAGATCAAGGTGGATAAACCGATGAAGAGGATCGGGATGAACAGCGTGCGTGGCAACACCGCCAGAAGCGCGACGGAGACAGGCAACCCGATGAGCACGATGCCGGTGGAGCGGGCAAGCGAGGCGTTTGGCATGCGCAGGGCCAGTGTGCGCAGATACACGAGGGCGGCATAGATCAGCGCCGGGACTGCGAGCAGTCCGAATTTCAGGACTGTTTTCAGCCAATCAGGCGGCTCAATCCAATCAGGCGCATCCGCAATTTGCGGGAGGGTCGCAGGAATCCAGAACGCGGGCACCGCGACGCCGGCGGCGATGCCGGCGACCCGGACGAACCGTCGCAGTGCGGGGGTCGCCTGCCATGCGTGCGTCACCGGCTCGGCGATGGTCATCTTGAACACGCCGATCGCCATGATGGTGCTGCAAAGAATCGGCGAGACCAGCACGACGAATCGCCACGCGACTTCGGGCAGTTCGATCCATCGCATGGCCGTATTCAGGGCGAAACTCAGCGGCGCCCAGGCCACCATCGAAAGCGCCATCCACGTCAGGCCCCGGCGTACCGTTCTGAGCCAGGCGGGGTCGGCGAAATACAGCCGTTCGGGAGTGAGCGACATCGCCACCGACGCATGACATGCCGGGCACGAGCCGCGCCGCGCGGCGCCCATGAGATTCTCCCCGCAGTGGACGCAGACCAAGTCGTGGTCGATTGTTGCAACCTTCGCCTCGGGCTGGTCGGCAAGCGCCGCCTGGAGGTCATCGAGATCGGATTCCATCGGACCCTCCCGTCAAACAAGAATTGCCGGCGGCTCAAAGCAAGTGTGCGGATGATACGCATCCCGTTATCCCGTTCCATCCGCGTGTAGATCGCCTCGCGCGAATCATCGACATCGCCGACTTTGACGGTATATGGCTCCATCTCCGCGAACAGTTCTTCGACGGTTGACGGTACGCCTTGCGTCAACGCGCTCGCCGGTTCCTCAATGAAGACGATGGCCTCGCGCACTTCGCCTTCCAGACCGGCGACTTTCCGTGCGATCTCCTGTTTCGATCCCGTGAGCACGCGAACACGGTCATGGTGTATCCTCGTGGCCTTATTATATCCGACTCACCACCGATGCCAATCCGGGCTATCATTCCGGCATATGAGCACCGCTGAGATCATTGCGGAGTTGCCCCGGCTGAGTTCCGCGGAACTGGCCCAGGTGGAAGCCAAGCGGATCGAGCCGACCAACGATGTCCCCCGGATATCCCCCGGTTATCCCTGCGGCCTGCGGATGCACAGCCCGCGTCTGGCTCATCCCAGGCAGGTCAAAAGACTTCACCAGGCAGTTCGTGGAGCTTTCCCCCGATGCCAAGCGATGACGCGCTCGTCTTGTCCGGAAGCATAAGGAATGCCGGATGCGCCTTTATCTCGATGTCTGCTCGCTCAACCGGCCGTACGATGACCAGAGCATCGATCGCAACCGACTTGAAGCCGAGGCCATCCTCATCATCGTCGGCCGAGTGAGCAATGGTAAACATTCGCTGGTGTCCAGCGAGATCATCGACCGGGAAGTCGCGGCCTGCCCGGACATGGAAAAAGCGGAACTGGTCGGACAAACGCTCCGGCTTGCCGGACAGCACGCGGTCTTTACCGCAGCCGATGCGAGACGATTTCGGGAACTCACCGCGTTGGGTTTTCGCAAGTTGGATTCCATGCACCTGGCGTGCGCCGAAGCGGCCCGTTGCGAGTATTTCATTACAACCGACGATAAACTCATCAAACGCGCCAAGGCCCATCGCAAAACGCTGGCCGTCGCCGTCGTCAATCCGCTGGCCTTTGTCACCGAGGTGGAACCATGAAAAAGAACACGAGCTTAAGCAGCATCCGCCTTCGAGGCCATCAGGCCCTGTTCGCCGAGTTGGGGCCCGTCGGGTTTATCCGTTTCATGCGGCAATTCATCAGCCGCGGCGACTACACCAAAGACCGCAGAAAATGGATCGATCAGCTTGACCTGTCTGATCTGGAAACGCGCGCCGCGCCCGCACCCGGCAAGCAGAGGCGAAGAGTGGGGTGATATGTCCTGATTTGCCGTCGAAGAACCCGCATCACATCCGGCGTTCCCGCCGGTTCGCGGAGCGCCTTGCGGGCCATGTCGTGCGGCGTGATCACCGCCAAAGCACGGACACGGATACATGGCGATCATTTCATCGCCGGTGACGATCACCTTGCCATCGAAATGGGCGTTTAACGTGACCATGATGCAATCATGATAGCGGCAATCACGCAAGCATTCCCGCATGTTCCGCTGCCGATGCAGAGCCGCCGAGCGTGAACGTCACGATTCAGCCCGGCGTGAGGAGCGCGTAGTAGTCGGACTACTACGCGCTCCTTGCGGCTGCCCGCGTCCGCTGTTCGTCGCGTCGCGGCCATAAAACAAGAAAGGCACCCAGGTTTGGGTGCCTTTCTCTTCGAAGCTGGCTCCGTGGCGTCAGGTAAGTAGGTGAGGTGAAACGTGAATCGTCTTGACTCGGAGCGACGATTCGGTTCTCGAAACTCAATTCACTGACAACAAATCTTCGTGCATCAGGGACTGGTCGGCCTTGTTACTTCTTCTTCTTGGCGACCTTCTTCGCGGCCTTCTTGGGAGCGGCTTTCTTCTTTGCAGCTTTCTTTGCCATGGCTAGATTCCTTTCGCACGCCTGACGGAGCTTGTGTCAATTAAACAAAGTCGCTTCGGTCAAGTCAACACATACATGCATCAACCCGACAAAAAAATTCATCGGCCAATCACCCTCGCGCACTTGAGCCGTCGCGCCGCCTGGCCGCCTTGGATCATCTTCATCAAGCCTTCACGACGCGATGCGCGCGGTGCGCGCCGGCGCGACGGGCGTCGCGCGCACGCGCATCATGCGATGATGTCGTGCGGTCGTTGCGTTTTGAAAATGTGAAGTTTCCCAGGCGGAAAACGTGGAAATGTTGAATGGGACCGCATTGCGATCGGGTCGCGCATCGCGCTGCGACGGTGATGCGGAGGGTCACTCGTCGCCGCCGCGCGATGTGCGGCTCCGCTTGGTTTCGCCCCTGATTTTTTTTTCGTTGAGCCGCTTCTGTTTCGCGGACCGGCTGGGTTTGGTCGCCCTGCGGATGCGCGGAATTTTTTTCGCTTCAATCAAAATCCGGCGCAGACGTTCGAGACACGCCGCGCGATTGGCGTGCTGCGAGCGCGACTCTTCGCAGGTGATGACCAGTTCGCCGGCGTCGTTGATGCGCGGCGCGGCCTGTTCGCCGAGGCGGTCAAACGTGCCGCGCGACAGCACCGTCTGAAGATCGCTCATGGCGATCGCCATCCGCGCCTTGCTCGAAACCTTGTTCACATTCTGCCCGCCCGGCCCGCCGCTGCGCGAAAAGGAAAACCGCAGCCAGGATTCGGGAACGAACAGGCCGGGGGCGATCTCGGTGCCGGAGGGAATATCGTCAGGCATTATGGCGAGAGGGAAAAGAAAAACTCGAAAATCGAAGCCATCGGAAGAATGCAATTCATGAAAAGGAGAACGTGAAGCTTCATGGAAAATCCCAAGCCCGATGGTGAGGCTTTGCGAACCGTCGGGGTATTCTGTGTGAATCACACGATCAATACCCCGGATACCCCCGGAGCCCCCGGAGCCCCCGGAGCCCCCGACGGTTCGCAAAGCCTCACCATCGGGCTTGGCTCCGACTGAGGGTTTTCTGCCGAGCAGGAAAATGACCAAAGATCACACGCTTTGCTCTCCGGCCATTTTAGTCTTTCAACACCACAACATCCTTCGCATCAAAGCCGATCTTCACCGCCTGCGTCTGGTCCGTCGGCTGCGGGTTGAGTTCGAACGCGGTGATCGCGGTGTCGCCGGGGATGGTCAGGTGATGCTGGGCGACTTCGCCGAGATAGACCACTTCGCGCCTTTGGGCGGTGAAGGTGTTGAAGCCGTTGCCTTCGTTGTCACCGGTCAGCAGGCGGATCGCTTCGGGGCGGATGGAGCAGGTGACGCCGCCGGTTGCGGGCAGATCATCGGGGAAGACGGATGATCGCATCCGGCCTGCGGGGCTTTCGAGGATGACATCCTCACCATCGCGGCCGACGATGGTTGCGGGCACGAAGTTGGTTTCGCCCAGGAAGTCGGCGACGAAGCGGCTGTTGGGCCGGTCGTAGAGTTCGCGGGCCGGGCCGACCTGCATGATCCTGCCGTTCCTGAGCAGCGCCACGCCGTCGGCCATCGAGAGCGCCTCCTTCTGATCATGCGTGACATAGACGGCGGTGATGCCCGACTGTTTGCAGATCGATCGAATCTGGCCGCGCATCTCGATGCGGAGCTTCGCATCCAGGTTCGAGAGCGGTTCATCGAGCAGCAGCACGGTGGGGCGGATGACCAGGGCCCGGGCCAGGGCGACGCGCTGCTGCTGGCCGCCGGAGAGCTGGTTGGGTTTGCGGTCGGCCAGGTGTTGCATCTGCACGAGCTTGAGGGCTTCATCGACGCGGCGGGCCGTTTCATCCTTGGAAACTTTCCGCACCTGCAAACCGAAGGCGACATTCTGCGCCACGGTCATGTGCGGCCAGAGGGCGTAGCCTTGAAACACCATGCCGCAGTTTCGCTGATGCGGCGGCAGCCAGGTGACGTCCTTGTCGCCAAAGCGGATCGAACCGGCGGTCGGCTCCGCGAAGCCGGCGATCATCCGCAGCAGCGTCGTCTTGCCGCAGCCGCTGGGACCGAGCAGAAAAAAGAGCGAACCCGGCGCGATGGACAGACTCAGCGCATCGACGGCAACGGTGCTGCCGAACGTCTTGGTCAGGTTGGCGATGGTGATCGGAGTCATGCGGAGAAAAGGATAACATGGGCGGGAGGAGACAGGGGACAGGAGACAACAGCCGCTTGCGGCTTCGCTCTGATCCGCAGACGCGCAGCGAGGACGCTGCGGCTACGATGTTCCCTGACGCGCAGCGAGGACGCTGCGGCGACGATGTTTCCTGTTCCCCGGCGCCTTCCCATGTATGACATCACCATTTCCCGCATCTTTGCCGCCGGTCATGCGATTCGTCTTTACGATGGTTCGCTGGAGCCGGTGCATGGCCACAACTGGAGTGTGGAGGTCACGGTCAGCGCCGCCGGGTTGGATGCGATCGAGGTGGTGATGGATTTTCACCTGCTCGAAACGCTGGTCGATGGGCTGATCAGGCAGGTGCATAACCGACATCTCAATGAGGTGTCACCGTTCGGATCAACGCCTGGCACGGTGAATCCGACGGCTGAGCGCGTGGCGTGGTGGATCGGCACGGAGGTGGCGAAAGGGTTGCCTTCACATGCGAAGCTGGCAAGCGTGAAGGTCGGCGAGGCGCCGGGCTGCACGGCGACGTGGCGGCCGTGAGGCCATGAAGCCATGAGAAAATGTCCAATGTCCATTGCAAAATGAAAATTGCAAAATGACCGAACGCGGCAGTTCGGCCATCGGAAGTTCCTTCCTTCATTTTGCACTTTGCATTTTGCAATGGCCATTTTGCAATCTCTCTCCCTCCCGTCCCCGCCAAGCCTTGACGCACTCTCCGTGGCCCCCATGACTGACCCTCCGACGCCCAAGCGAGCACTCTGGGCCCGGCTGCGCAAGCGCTGGGTGCCGGTGTATTTCGTTGCGTGGGTGACATGCCTGGCGGGCGAGATCGCCATCGTGCTGGCTCACTTTTTGGTGGTTGCCGTCTTTGTTCCGGGCACCGTTCGCATCTTTAGGGAGCATGGTGAATGGGCCACGTTTCTGACATTGCTCATGGACTTGGCGGTTTGGGCCGCATTTTTCGCGGCATCGATTCTTCTGATATTCGAGTGGGCGTTTCGGAATCGCATTCGCGGGAATCTCTGCACCCGTTGCCGGTACGACCTGCGCACCACCATCGAACTCGGTCGCGCCGAGTGCCCCGAATGCGGATGTCTCATCGAACGCCTGAAGTGAAGCTCGGACGCGCAGCGAGGACGCTGCGGCTACGAACGAATGTCTCCTGTCTCCTGTCCCCTGTCCTCTGACCTCTTTCCCAGCCGGCTGCTAAACTGTCTTCATGATCGATCCCGCCTCCCTTTCCTCTTCCGAGTCCGCCGAGGTTGATTTTGTCGATCTCTCAGGCAGCGACAATGTCGATCTCTACATCGACATGGTTCAGCGGATCAGCCTGGCGAAGGAGCCTTCGCAGGTGATGAGCGCGTTCGCCGAAGGGATGCGCAAGGCGCGCGGCGAAAGCGGGCTGCTCACCGTCACCTGCAAGGGCCTCAAACCCGGCCACTACAAGATCACCCGCCGCATCGGGTACGACAACATCAACCGCACCGAAACCAACGACCCCTGGTTCCAGCGCGGCAAGCTGCCCACGCACACCGGCGGATTCATCGGCAAAATCATCGCCACCCCCGCGCCAAAGCTCTGCCACAACCTCCGCATCACCGGCGACCCCGTCCTGGGCGACTGGCTCGCCGAGTTCGGCGCCGCCATGATCATCCCCGCCTTCACCGAAGGCGTCGCCACCAACTGGGCCATCATCCTCAAGCGCGAGCCGCAGGCCTATTCCATCGAGGACCTGGAGGAACACATCCTCCGCGCCAACCTCATCGGCGCCACCGTCAACAACACCGTCATGAACAAGCAGCTCCGCGAAGTCAACGCCCGGATGGCCCGCGAAGTCGAACGCATCGCCGCCATTCAGAAGGCGCTGCTGCCCCGCGTGCTGCCCGACATTCGCGGCATGAAGATCGCCGCCAGCTACGAGACCTACGACGTGGCCGGCGGGGACATGTACGACTTCGTATGCATCACCCCCGAAGGCCGGCATGGCGTGACGAATCCCGATGCGCGATGGGGCTTCATGATCGCCGATGTCTCAGGCCACGGCCCCGGCGCCGCGGTGCTCGCCGCGATGCTCAACGCGATTCTTTATGCCTACCCCACGCCGCCCGAACGTCCCAGCGAGCTGCTCAACTACGCGAACAAACATCTGTGCGACAAGCGCGTGGAGCATTCGTTCGTCACGGCGCTGATGGCGATCTACGACCCGCCGACCCGCCGGTTTATGTTCAGCCGGGCGGGCCATCCGCCGGCGATCATCAAGACGCCCGGCAGTCCGCTGGTGCATCTGGACCGGGGCGGCGGCCTGCCGCTGGGCGTGCTCGAGGATGTGGTTTACAACGACGAGGAAGTCACGCTCGAACCGGGCCAGACCGTGGTGCTCTACACCGACGGCATCAGCGAATCGATCAGCCCCGGCCGCGAGATGTTCGGCATCCAAGGCATCGACGCCGCCCTCGAAGGCTGCACCGGCGAGCCGGACTGCGTGATCAAGTCGATCACCCAAGCGATGCGGACCCACGAGGCGGGCGAGCAGCCTGGCGATGATCAGACCATCGTGGCGATGAAGGTGATGGAGTAGGACAAACTCCAAATCGCAAAGGCCAAATCGCAAACAAAAGGGGAGGGAATCGATCCGAATCGAGGCATAATGAAAAAGCCCAGGCGGGATACCATGCGTTACTTGGATGTTTTGCCTTATTGGGTTCGATTGTTTGCGATTTGGGTTTTAGGATTCCTGAACAACCTCACGCCCAAGCCGCTTGCGGCGTAGCAACGTACATCGCGGGGGTTATTCAGAAGCCCCGGATGGAATCAAGCCATGTCCAACGTCCTCCACTTCGGCGCCAAAGGCGATGGCAAAACCGATGACACCGCCGCGATCCTGCACACCATCGCCCAGGGCGACGGCGTGCTCGAGTTCCCACGCGGCAACTACCTCATCACCAAGACCATTCCAATCATCCTCAACGACACCGGCCGCACCGCCATCACCGGCAGCGGCGGCACGGCAAAAATCCTCATGCGCGGCCAAGGCCCCGCCTTCCACATCCTCGGCACCCACGCCGGCTCCGCCCATCCGCCTTCCTTCAAACCCGAAGTCTGGGCCTCCCAGCGAATGCCCACCGTCACCCAGATCGAAATCGAAGGCCCATCGCCCGAAACCTGGAAAGACGGCACACCCGCCAAGGCCGACGGCATCCTCCTCGAATCCACCATGCAGGCCACCTTCGAAGGCCTCCTCCTCCGCAATCTCCACCACGGCATCCGCATCCACCAACGCAACCGCAACATCCTCATCACCCACTGCCACATCTATCACAACACCGGCGCCGGCGTCTTCCTCGACTCCGTCAACCTCCACCAGATCAACATCACCGGCAACCACATCTCCTACAACCGCCAGGGCGGCATCCGCGTCGAACGATCCGAAGTCCGAAACTTCCAGATCACCGGCAACGACATCGAATACAACAACCACAACATCTTCCCCGGTTTCAAGCCTCAGCCGACCGCCGAAATTCTCATCGACTCCTCCGCCCCCGGTACCACCGTCCGCGAAGGCACCATCGCCAGCAACACCATCCAGGCCACCTATTCCGCAGGCGGCGCCAACATCCGCATCATCGGCGGCGCGGAGAAGGCAGGAGACAGGGGACAGCGGACAGGAGGCAGTGCGGATGGGAATCGCAGGGCCGGCATGTGGACCATCACCGGCAATCTCATCGGCAGCCAGGAAACCAATATCCACCTCACCCACACCCGCGGCATCGTCCTCAGCGGCAACTTCATCTACTCCGGCCACCAACGAAATGTCCTCATCGAAGGCGGCAAAAACATCGTCCTCGCCGGCAACTGCTTCGAGCACAACCCGGACTACAAAGAAAAAGAACTCTGCACCGGCGTGCGCATCGAAGACAGCGAAAACATCACCTTTTCCAGCTCCATCCTCCACGATTGCCAGGCAGGCAAACACACCGTCCCCACCGAAGCCAGATTCCAACGCGACGGCCTGCTCGAACTGATCCGCTGCAACCGCGTGAGCGTGACAGGCTGCCAAATCCTCGACGGCACACCGCACGGCCTGTTCATCGATGCAAGCGAAAACGTCCAAATCACCGGCTGCACCATCACCGACACCCGCACCCCGAAACTGCAAACCACCGCCATGAAGGTGACCGAAAAAACAAAACCACCCATGCTCACAGGCAACGTGATCGAATGACGCAACCCCTTTGGCCGTTCGCCTCGGCGAACGACGAAATACGCTTAAGCCCCGCCCGACAGTTTGGTCGCCTTCCTTTTTGCCGTATCATCATGAACGATGTCTTGCCCCTTCAAAGGCAAGACAACCGAAACGGGGGACGACAATTCGACATTGACGCGCGTGCGTCAAGACGCTGCTTCAAAGAGAACCGGCAAGTTCAACGTAGAAAAGCAGTGCCTTGTGTCCGCGCCCCGAAAGGGGCGTCGGCCGGGGCACGTTTTCTACAGGCTCTTGCCGGGCCTTCTTTGAGCGTTCCTGGTTCGACGCTCTTTTTCTTTCGAGGGCCCGGCATGTCCGTTCATTCCGCCCATATCCAGCAAATCCTCGACGACGCCCCGCCTCTGCCGATGTCCCCCGACCTCTGGCGGACGATTCTCCGCGACCTCGCCCTGCCTCCCCAACTGGCTCGCGTCGCCGAACTGATCCTCCGCAACCTCAGCAACAAGCAGATCGCCCTGGTCATGAACCTGGAAAAAGCCACCATCGAAACCTACCTGGACCGCATCTACAGGCGGACCCACGTCCCCAACCGCTGCGGCCTGATCCTGTACATCACAAAGATCGCCCTTCAATCCGCCTCTCAAACGCAATGACCATCGGAACTCCCGAATAACCTCACCTCCAAGCCGCTTGCGGCGTAGCAACCCTTGGGTTCACGATACCTCCGGGGTTATTCAGCAGTCCCCCATCCGCAGCCGTAAGACATGATTGCCATGACATGATTTTCCATGACAGGGAATACACTACTCGATTTGTCGCGGCGCATCCGTATCCTTGTTTTGGCGAGCCGCGACTTACCGATGCGCCAATTAATGTCGCGGTAAAATATGGTGTGGATGATGCCCTTCGCTAATGAGACGATCATGGAAACAAAGAAACCACTTAAGTTTAAAGTGACGTGTGTGATCACCGAAGCAACCGAAGGCGACGGTCAAAGAATCACACAAATCGGCGGTGACGGCTGGCAGAAGAAGCTTAGCGATGTCTTGTATGAGATTGGGCTCGGTACGTCGTGTTTCTACACGTTTGTGGACGGCGAGCGCGCTGAAGTGCATAAGGTCAGTCCAGATCAAGGCGATCCATACATTCGCACTGACAAGGATGATGAGACCACAAACAATTTGCTCAAGCTTCCTCGATGTCCGAAACCGTTGCCGTGAACGTGTCGCATAACCAACCGTCGCAGTGGACGAGCGGCGCGCGTTAAATGTTTCCATCGGGCCTTGTGCGTCCTGCCCCGCACGCGGCTCGCCACTGAGCGGCAGGTCGTTCAGCGACAAAGCGGAGGTTCCGATGGCGTCAAGTTGGTCAGGCAAGGTTTACGTCGTCATGGGAAACGACGGCAAATACCACATCGGTATCACTCTTCCGCCCGGTGCTCTTGCGAGCGGGCAAGTCCAGATATTCGATGCGACTGGCCCACGTCCGCCAACCGGATTTCCGGAAATGCTCACGGTTGATGATCCCGATGCGTGGTTGGCTCAGCATCGCCAGGCGGGCTTCTGCTTCAAGCCGACTACAAATTGAGGTTCATCCGGCTGTGCGGTGTGATTGTAGTGTTCCATTTACCTGGAGGTTCAACCATGCGACTTCTCCTTGTGACCGCAATCCTTCTGTCGTCCTGCAACGCTGCCTTTTCGCAAGAGGCATGGGTGGTTGTAAACCAAAAGGGGCATGCAACGGTAGTTGAACCGTACCTTAAAGCTCTCTCTACTCCCGAGGTGGGATCTTTTGACGAGGCCGCCGCGCGGCGGGAGGCATCGCGGCGATTTCCGGACCGTCCCCTGCTTATTCGTGGCGAATTCGAGACAAGGGAAGCTTTTCAAAAACGAGTGGATTTCGCCGTCGCAGAGGACCAAAATGCCGCCCAAAACCGAAACAAGGCTGTTCAGGAAATGAGACGACAGCATGCCGCCCGGCAGCAAAATTCCGCACTCGCGAAACTAGAAGTGCCCAAACTCGCCAACCAGCGGCACGGGAAACTGTTCGTGGTGTTTCCTACCACGGCTCCCCGTTATGACGTCGATAAGAAACAGTTTTCGGCATTGCCGATTCCCGAACCGCGACTTGGCGAAGCGAGCTACGGTTTTGCTGACATGCATCTCGACTTCAAGGCCGAAGGTTTCAACTGCTCCGTTGAACTCGCAAAAAAGATTAGGGCGGTGTCAGACGGCGGATACCTGTGGGCTGTCGTCGAACTCAAGAATGCGGAAATCAAAATTACAAAGACCTCCGAGACAGTCCAACGGGGAGTAATGGAAATGGCTGGCGAATCCCTGTTGAAATCGGCGCCCGAAATTGGTATCCGGCTCCTTGCCGAATATTTCAACCCGGGTAGCACCCGGAATGTCCCGCTCATGCCCCAAGACGTCAATCAAACGAAAACCGTCCCTAAAATCACAGTTCGAATTACAGGAGAGACGCCTCGAAACCATTCTCTCTATGATGCTCGCACGAAAACCTATTTTGTGACATTTGAAAAGTGATTCGCGGTCGTGCAAGCAAGCAGGCTGGGTTGAGTCCGCGAAACCCACCCCTGCGGCGAAAGGATTTCGGATGCCGCCTCTCTCCCGATGACGGGTTTCGCCGAGCCTCAACCTATCCTGCGCTATTCGCTCGGATCAACCGCCCGTTTTCCGTCCGGCCAGCCGTTGAATCATTTCCTGTGCATTCCAATCCGGCAGAATCGCGTCGCGCTCCTCCACATAATTCAACCGGCTCGGCTCATACTGTTGTATGAAACGAACCGCATTGACCCAGCCCAGCGCCGCAACGAGGGCGTCGAAGCCGCGCGTGCGCAGTTCAACGGGAGAAAGAAAGATGGCACTCATTGCATCAACTCCTTGCCTGCGGCGATCAGGGAGATCACCCGAAGTTTCAATCGATCCAGATTTCTCGCGGCGACTTTCAACAACCGATCATCGCACGTCACGAACCATCCCGCGCCGGCCTCCTCGGCGCTCGCGAGATGGAGCGCGTCGAAATTCCGAAATCCCAGGTCCATCAACTCACCAATCCGTGATGCAAACTGCCGGCCACTTGGTTCAACCGCGGAATCTGCCAGCAGCCAGTTCCCCACCCGAAGCGCTCGTTCTCGAACAGGATTCTGATCATTTTCCAGAATCAACGCCGACGATCGCACAAATCGGATATCAGAAGACTCTTTCGCAAGCAGCGACAGCACGATCTCGCTTTCGATCCGATTGCGCGGCTGCGACTGGTCATCGAACGGCCGCTTCAGGCAACACATGTCGAGGTAAATCAGCATTGCCATTTCATTATAGACCATGCCCCGGTTGATGACGCCGGCAGGCCTTGCCGCCAGCGAGTAGCAAGCAGGGTGGATTGAGGCTCCGCGAAACCCACCCGCGGCGAAAGGACTTCGGATGCCGCCTCTCTCCCGATGACGGGTTTCGCCGAGTCTCAACCCACCCTGCTCGCTTGCCCCCCAACACCCCCGACCCCGTTGCAGTTCGTTCGACACACACAGGGCAGGCGGTCGAGCATCATTGTTCAATCAATAGGCTCGGACGACGCGGAGACCGGGGAAAGCGGTGAAATGCTTGACGTTCTGCGTGAAGACTTCGACGCCCAGCCGAAGCGCGGTGGCGGCGATCTGGCAATCGGGCCAATCGACGCCGTGTGACAGGCGAAACTGACGGTACAGGTCGAGGGCGGACAGGCCGTCGGCGTCGGTGGGCACGGCCAGATCGAAGGATTGCAGGAAGGAGTCGATCAGATTCTGCTCGTTCCTGTCGCGGGCGCCCGTGAGCAACTCCGCGACGACAAACAAATGCGTCCGCGAACGTCCCGACGCGGATTGGGCGGCGAGGAACGCGACCGCATCCACACGGCCGCGGAGACAGTCGATGAGGATTGAGCTGTCGAACATCCCGCTGGTCATGACTCGGCCACCCTTACCCGGCTGCATCAGTCCGGCGCATCATGCGCTCGCGCAATTGTTTTGACGCCTCGACCGGGTCGTCGGGAAGATCGGTGCGATCCTTCCAGATGCCCAGAGCGGGATGTGCCGCGATGGGGCCGGCTTGCGCTTCGCGGGTCGGCCTGGCAAGTTCCTTCAACTTGGCTTCCACCTGGGCCCGTTCCGCGGAACTCAGCCGGGGCAACTCCGCAATGATCTCAGCGGTGCTCATATGCCGGAATGATAGCACGGAAGGCGCCGGTAGCGGCGCAAGGCCGGTTCCACCTCGCACACAACAACATCAGGTCGGACACGTCACGCCACACGACATGGCCCACGATCCGCCATGAAATGTCAACCAGCGGGTGATTGAGCACACAGGAAACCACCGGCTTCCGCACGCTGGCGTGTTGCGGCTCGGATAGGCTTAGGGATTGTCCACCTTCTCGCGCAGTTGCCGCAGCACTTCAAACGCCTGCATCGGCGAGAGGGTGTTGAGGTCGAGCGATTTCAGTTCTTCAACGACGGGGTGGTTCACATACTCGGTGAAGAGCGACATCTGGGCGAGGGCGGGGCGCGGTTTTTTGCGGCGGGTTGTCGCGTCACTCTCATCCATCACGCTGCCGGCGTGGCTCACCGAGAGCTGGGCGAGCAGTTCGTCGGCGCGCGAGATGACGCCCGGCGGGAGGCCGGCGATCTTGGCGACGTGGATGCCGTAGCTGCGGCTGGCGGCGCCGGGGACGATGCGGTGGAGGAAGACGATTTCGCCCTGCCATTCGCGCACGGTCACGTTGAGATTGGCGACATTCGGATAACGCTCAGGCAGTTGCGTCAGTTCGTGATAGTGCGTGGCGAACATGGTGCGACAGCCGCGCACCGCCAGATGTTCCGCGATGGCCCAGGCCAGTGACAGGCCGTCGAGCGTCGAAGTGCCGCGCCCGATCTCGTCGAGGATGACGAGGCTGGCGGAAGTGGCGTGATGGCAGATGTTGGCGGTCTCGGTCATCTCGACCATGAAGGTGGATTGGCCGGTGTGCAGTTCATCGCTGGCGCCGATGCGGGTGAAGATGCGGTCGCACAGGCCGATGGTCGCGGCATCGGCGGGGACGAAGGAACCGGTGTGGGCCAGGAGCGTGAGCAGCGCGGCGGTGCGGATGTAGGTCGATTTGCCGGCCATGTTCGGGCCGGTGATGAGGGCGAGCGAAGCGGGTTTCGGGTTTCGGGTTTCGGGTTTCGGGCCAGAAGAGGCACTATTGACAGTCTCCGACGCCTTCTCTTCCTCACACCCGACACCCGACACCCGACACCCGAGGCTCATCTCATTCGCCACAAACTTGTCCGCGAGCAGTTCATCGAGCACCGGGTGCCTGCCGCCTTGGATGTGGAGCACCGGTTCATCGACGAGTGTGGGTTTCACATAACGAAACTTCACCGCCCGCCTGGCGAAGCAGGCCAGCACATCGATCTGCGCCACCGCGTCGGCCAGCGCGTGCAGGGCGTTCATCTGCCGTTTCGCGGCTTCGCACAGTTCGGTGAAGATTTCCTGCTCCCGCGCGATCGCCCGGTCCTGGGCGCTGAGCACCTTGCCTTCGAAATCCTTGAGCTCCTGCGTGATGAACCTCTCGCAGTTCTTGAGCGTCTGCTTGCGGCTCCAGGCGGCGGGCGCCTTGTCCTTGTTGGCGGCGGTGAGTTCGATGTAGTAGCCGAAGATTTTGTTGTAGCCGACCTTCAGGCTGTTGATGCCTGTCTCTTCGACGAGGTTTTTCTGATAGCCCGCCAGCCAGGTGTTGCTGTCGCGCTGAAGGCCGCGGTATTCATCGAGGAGCGCATCGACGCCATCCCTGATCAGGCCGCCATCGCGCAGATGGGCTGGCGGCGTGTCGATGCAGGCGATGAGAATCGCCTGGCTCAGCGAATCCAGATCGCTGACCACCGATTGCACGATGTCATGAAACGGCTTCACCGCAGGGCGATCCGCAAGCAGTTCCACCAGCTTGCCTGCCTGGGCGCAGCTTGTGCCCAGCGCCACCAGATCGCGAGGCAGGCCGCGCGCCACGGCGATGCGGGCGAGGATGCGCTGAATATCCTGAATGCCTTCCAGTGCATCGCGCAGCGCTTCGAGAAAGACCGTGTCCTCCACCATCGCTCCGACGATGCGCTGCCTGCCTTCGATGATCACCCGATCGCGCAGCGGGTAGCAAAGCCAGTGGCGCAGCATGCGCTTGCCCATCGGAGTCCGGCAGCTCTGGAGCGTGGCCAGCAGTGTGCCCTCGGCTTTGCCGCTGCGCGTGGTTTGCTCGATTTCCAGGCTGCGCAGCGAGGTTTGATCGATGATCAGATGTTCGCTGCGGTTGAATGCCCTGGGCGGCTGAAGGTGGGCGATGTGATCAATGCGCGGCTGCGGCGTCCCGGTCGGCGACTTCATCCCAAGCTCCGGCCCGCGCTGACCATCCCCCGTGGCCCGCTGCGTTTCGAGCAGGTAATGCACGATCGCCGCGGCGGGACCGAGTGCCGGTTCATCACCCGTCAGACCGAAGCCTGCGAGCGTGGCGACGCGAAATTGTTTGCAGAGAATCTCGACCGCCTCGGCCTGTCGAAAATGCCACGCCGGCCGGGGCACCGCAGGACAGCCGATGGCTGCGATGGCGGCTTTGACGCGCGGCGGCGTCTCGTGATTGGCCGTCTCGACATAGAGCACCTCGCGCGGCGCGATGCGCCCCAGTTCATCAGCCAGCTCATCCACGGTGAGCGTCGCCATGTGGAACGAGCCGGTGGAAAGCTCGGCCCAGGCAACGGAAGCCAGAGAGTTCCGAGTTTCGAGTTCCGAGTTCCGAGTTGGGGAACCGGAATCAGAGCGATGTGTACCCGTGCCTTTCAACTCGGAACTCGGAACTCGGAACTCGGAACTTTTCATTTCCCCATGAAACATCACCGCCGCCAGCGGGTTGGTTTTGCCTTCTTCGAGCAGCGTGTCATCGGTGAGCGTGCCTGGCGTGATGACGCGGGTGACATCGCGCGAGATGACAGTGGACTTGGAGGCCTTGGCGGCGGCGGCATCCTCCATCTGATCGCAAACCGCCACGCGGTAGCCCGCCTTGATCATGCGGCGAAGGTAACTCTCGACCGCATGAAACGGCACGCCCGCCATCGGGATGCCTTGCGTTCGCTGGGTGAGCGTGACGCCCAGCACACGATGAGCGAGCCGGGCATCCTCGTAAAACATCTCGTAAAAATCACCCATGCGAAAGAAGAGGATGCAGTCGGGAAACTGCTCCTTGAACTGGCGATATTGCCGCATGGCGGGGGTGTCTTGCTTGGCCTCGGACATGAAGGCAATGTAGCGGAAAAGGCGGGTTGCAGTCACACAATGTCATCAGGCGACAGCACCCTGGTGAACTGGGCGAGCTTGGCGCTCATCCTTTTCGTCAAGGGATTTTGAATCGTGCCGACGATGAGGCAATGTCCGGGATCCTCGGGCTTGGGGTCCGGCCTGACATCCAAATCCAGCGAGCGAACGTCCCTGACGGAAATGCGACAAACGCGCCATCCAACCGGTGACTTGCCCTGCAACTCAAGCAGATTCAACAGTCGCAGCGGAGAGGTCAACGATGAACGTGACACGGACAATCCCTCTTCGCCATCACGCACGCGCATCCGAACACTCGTGGCCCGAAATCCACCATCAGGTTGCTGAACCACGCTTTCAGGCGGCATGTCTGACGGAGGCAGTCGTCTTAGAAGAATCTCGTCATCGGAAATGACATCGGTGTCCTGCATCCTTGCGTTCCCGTGGCCCGGTCACTGTTCACCATTGAATGAGCAAGGCAAGAATGCGCCCCAATTCGCGAGTCGTTCCTTCATCATCCCTGGAGGAATCCGCCGCGTTCAGGCAGGCGTAAGCCATTCGACCATCGGGAAGAAAATCCACATCCATTGACGAATTCCCGTTATCCCATGAAAGGGAGACGAAGCCCTCCGGTGTCGCGCTGATCGCGGGCGACTCCACGCCTACGACGGTCCCAAGCACGCTCAGCGCCTGCTTGGCGAACTCCATGGACAAAGGCTCCACTTTCCGCGCACCGTAACTGTCCCAGTCAGGGGCCAACCGGCCTAAACGATCAATCCTTTGACGACGCTCCGCCACCCAATTCGGATCGGACCGAATCGCGTAAAGCGCCGGACGCGCAAAAACCTCGCCAGTGGCCGATGAATCAGGCCACGATTCGATCCCGGATTCGAACGCTTCGGATGTATTGATCGTTTTCATGCCGATTGCCCCCATCGTTCCCTGCGAACCGCCGGAGCGGTCAAACACTCGAACCCCTTGACGACCCAATCATGAGCCAATTGCAGACCTTCGGCGACCCTGACTGAATCGTTGCAGATCACCCGTCCCACCATCTTCAATACGATGATGTCCCCTTGGCCACGAACCGTTCCTATGGATGCTTCGGCATAAAGGCGGCCCTGATTCTCACCAATGACGTACACGCGATTCAAACTCGCCCTCTCAGGCGTTGGAAGCCAACCGGTCCCCGACTCCCAGGACACGCCTGGAAACACGATGCCGAAGTCGTCGATCGCCGAACACCCATCGGGCGGCACAATGTGATTGACATACACCACTTCGCAAAGATTCGGCTTAAGGACTCCCAGATTCTCTTGTCGGCAGAACTCCGCGAATCGCCCGAATTCCTCCAGACACTCCCGCCCATTTCTGGAATAGCTCGGATACGCCGAATCCTCCCCGGGCTTACGCCAGTTGAATCCGAAACGATCAGGCTGAATCTGGATCAGCTTGTCACCCGGATCATCTCCTTCGCCGTTCGACATGAACCAGACCCGTTCAACCGGCTTCGAATTGACAAGCTGAAACTTCAGGTCGGGCATCACGGGACGCGCGGGAAACAATTCGGTGATCGACGCAAGCCGTGGCTGATCCTTGGCGATCGGATAGCGGGATCGGACCTGATTGAAATAAAGGCCCAGATGAGATGCGGTCATCGATCCAAGTTCGTCAAACTGTATTCCCAGGGCCGTCTCCACCACCGGAGGTTGAGCAAAACGTGGCGGTGCGACGGCGTTTGGAGTCTCATGTGAGAGGTTCATGGACATACCTCCATCCCTGGACAAGGCAATCATACCCTGAATTGTCGATCATCAACCGGTTTTTCATGAAGGCGCGAAGAACCGGCAAAGCGTAGCTTGCCTCGCCAATATACTCAAGACATGTCCCAGCTCTTCGACACCCGCCCGCTTGATGCGCCCGTCGCTTACGCGAAGGTGGCGCTGGAGCAGGGCATCGACCTCTCGCCTGATGGTCTGACCTATGGGGTGCCCGCGGCGCTGGGCGATCTCATCGTCGGTGAGCGCGTGAGCGTGCCACTGGGACGCGGCAACAAGGCGGTGACGGGGTATGTGATGTCGATCAGCGCGGCAAGCGACCTGCCTTCCGAAAAGCATCACATCATCAAGTCGATCGTGGCCCGCGATGATTCAGGCGTCACGCTCACACCCGATCTCGTCGAACTCGCCAGGTGGATGGCCGGCTACTACTGCTGCCCGCTGGGCATGGTTTTTTCCACCATGCTGCCGGCGGCGGTCAAGCACGGCACGGGCAGAATCAGGCGCGAGATGGTGGGGGGGAAAATCAGTTCCGAGTTCCGGGTTCCGAGTTCCGAGTTACAAGGCAAGGCAGCCACGGACAGCGCGGGTTCCTTGCCTTCCAACTCAGAACTCAGAACTCAGAACTCAGAACTTCCACCTTCTCTCAAACTCACCAAGCTTCAAAAGTCGATCCTTGAAGCGGTGATCAAGCAGCGCGAGGCGGGGCATGACTTCACGGAGATTCGGGAACTGGCCGATCTGGCCGGGGCGAAGACGATTTCACCGATTCGGCAACTCATCGAAAAGGGCGTGCTCACGACGCAGACGCATTCGGCGGTGCGTGCCGCGGAGTCGATGTCGCTCGATGACAACGATGGACGCAACAGCGGCGCCGCGGGGCTCGCGCTGACCGCCGATCAGGACGCCGCCGTGCGCGCCATCGAAGGACGGCAACACAGCGGCTTCTCCGTCACGCTGCTGCACGGCGTCACCGGCAGCGGCAAGACGGAGGTTTATCTCAGTGCGATTGAAAAAATGCAGGCAAGAAGTTCCGAGTTCCGAGTTCCGAGTTCCGAGTTGAACCGCCACCAAAACAGCGGCAACTCTGCGGATCGAATGCCTTCCAACTCGGAACTCGGAACTCGGAACTCGGAACTGTCTGCCGCCCTCATCCTCGTCCCCGAAATCGCGCTCACCCCGCAGACCGTCTCGCGCTTTCAAAGGCGCTTCGGCCAGGTGGCGGTGCTGCATTCGGGCCTGACCGCGGCCCAGCGGCACGAACAGTGGCGACGCATCCGCACCGGTGATGTGCGCATCGTCGTCGGAGCACGCTCGGCCATCTTCGCCCCTCTTCCGGGGGTCGGCATCATCATCGTCGATGAGGAACACGAATCGAGCTACAAACAGGATCAGCTCCCCCGCTACCACGCCCGCGATGTCGCCATCAAACGCGGCCAGATTCTCAACGTGCCGGTGCTGCTGGGCTCGGCCACGCCGAGTCTGGAAAGCTATTTCAATGCGGGAGGGAACAAAGCAAGTTCCGAGTTCCGGGTTCCGGGTTCCGAGTTGAAAGGCAATCAAGACCGCGGTGGCTCTCCGAACCGACCGCTGTCGAACCCGGAACTCGAAACTCAAAACTCGGAACTGCCCGCCCCCCGGCCCAGCGTGCCGCCAGACGGCAAGTCAAACTCGGAACTCGGAACTCGAAACTCGGAACTTTCTTCCCGCCCCCGCTTTCATCTGCTTCGCCTTCCCACCCGCGTGCCGGGGCTGGCGCTGCCGAAGGTGGAGATTGTCGATCTCTCCGAAGAGCGGCGGAAGCGGTATGAGTACACGGGCAAGGCGGGCGTGCATCTGGTCAGCCTCCGTCTTGAAGCCGCCATCAAACACACCATGAATGCGAAACAGCAGACGCTGCTTCTCCTCAACCGGCGAGGCTACGCCAACTACATCGCCTGTCCCGATCACAAGTGCGGCTGGCTGCTCAAGTGCGATTACTGCGATGTCACCATGGTCTTCCACAAGGATGGCAAGCTGCCCGCCGGCGGCTACGTTCACTGTCATCACTGCACCGCGAAACAGATGCTGCCATCCAATTGTCCGCTGTGCAGCAAGAAGGTCACGGTGTTCGGCCTGGGCACGCAGCGCGTCGAAGAGGAACTGCAACGAAAGTTTCCGGGCATTCGCATGATCCGCATGGATTCGGATTCGATGCTCAGCGCCAAGGACTACGCGGAATCGCTCGACCAGTTCCGCGCCGGCCTCATCGATGTGCTCGTGGGCACGCAGATGATCGCCAAGGGCCTGGACTTTCCCAATGTGCAACTCGTGGGCGTGATCAGCGGGGACACCTCGCTGCACATGCCCGACTTCCGCGCCGCCGAGCGGACGTTTCAACTGATCGCCCAGGTGGCGGGCCGGGCCGGACGAGGCGGCGATCCGGGCGCCGTCATCGTGCAGACGTTTAATCCGCAGGACCCGGCCATCACGCTCGCCAGCCGGCACGACTTTGACACCTTCGCCGCCAACGAGTTGAAGCTGCGCGGCGAGATGGGCCTGCCGCCGGTGTCGCGCATGGCCCGCATCGTGGTGCGCGACAAGGATCACGCGGCCTGCTTCGAATACGCCAGGCATCTGGCGACTCATCTGAACGAAACCAACGCGCGGATGAAACTGGGCGTTCGCATCCGCGGCCCGGCGGCCTGCCCCATCGCCCGCATCGCGGAGTTTCACCGCCTCCAGATCGAACTCATCGCCAAGGATGCCGCCACGATCCAGAAGCTGATGACCGCCTTGCGAAACGCCAGGCTGCTCAAGAGCGACAATCACGTGGCGATCGATGTCGATCCGGTATCGCTGATGTGATGTGATGCGATGCGGATGATCCAATCGCGTTTTCGGGACGGTCGCTCCAGCAGGCGGGGGTGTGGTCCATACCCCCGGCGATGACTCGTCCAAGCCGCGAATTGGAACCACACCCGGTGGACGGTGCTGTGCCGCGCCATGGGCCTGTGCAAAAAAATCTTCAAGGCAAAGGGTAAAAAGGCAAAGTGCAAAGGGTAATCACGGAAGTCCAGGCGAGGCAACCGAAACACAGACGCGGAACCCAAAGATGTTGCCCCGGTAGTCGGGCGTGTACCAGTTGCGGCGGGCCGCACGGAGGATGCCCGGGGTGTTGTACCACGATCCGCCGCGCAGAACGCGAGACGTTGCATCGTAACGATCTTCGCACCACTCCCAGACATTGCCGTGCATGTCGTACAGACCCCACGGATTGGGCTTCTTCCGCTTCACCTCGTGGGCGTATTTTTCACCAACATCAAGTGCGTTCTTGTCGTACCACGCATACTCCTCCAGGTTCCGGTCCGAGTCGCCGAAGTGGTACGCCGTCGTCGTCCCCGCGCGACAGGCGTACTCCCACTCCGCTTCCGTCGGCAGACGGACTTGCAATTTTCCGGCCTGCGACACTTTCTTCACGAACGCCTGGGCATCATCCCAGCTCACAAACGTCGCGGGATAATGGTCGCCTTCCTTCACCAAAACCTTGCCCTTCCAAGGCGTGGTGCCCATCACCGCCTTCCACTGGGGCTGCGTCACTTCCGTTTCGCCCATGTAGAAGTCATCGGCGATCCGCACGGACTTTTGAGCTTCATCGTCATCGCGTCCTTCCTCGCTCGCCGGGCTGCCCATCGTGAACGTGCCGGCCTTGATTTTCACCAGCGTCATCTTCACGCCGGCGCCCAGGTCGAGGGTTGTGGTTTCAGGGTCGGTCTTTTTTTCCTTTGCAGACGGTTCAGGGGAGGCGACCGTAATACAGACGCGGAACCCGATGTGGTTGCCCCGGCCGGCGGGCATGAACTTGATGCGGTGGGCCGCGCGGACGAGGGCCGGGGGGTTGTACCACGAGCCGCCGCGCAGGACGCGCCACGCCGGGCCGCCTATTTCCTCGCGACCATCATCGGCCTTGTACGGATAATCGGCGTGCTTGCTGTTGCACCACTCCCACACGTTGCCGTGCATGTCGTACAAGCCCCACTTGTTCGGCTTCTTCAGCGATCCGACGGGGAGAGGCTTGCCGCGGTACACACCCTTGACGCCGTCGCCGTAGGTGGAGTGGCCGTGGTAATTCGCCTCGTCCGTGCCGATGGTGTGGCCGAAGGAGAACGGCGTCGTCGCCTCCGCGCGGCAGGCATATTCCCACTGGGCCTCCGTCGGCAGGCGCACCGTCCTGTTCGTCTTTTCCGACAGCCTGCTGCAGAATGCGACCGCATCGATCCAGCCCACATTCTCCACCGGCAGATCATCGCCGCCCTTGAAATGGCTGGGGTTCCGGCCGGCGATCGCCTGGTATTGCCCCTGCGTCACTTCATACACACCCATGTAAAACGGCTTCTCGATTTTCACCTTGTGCTGCTTCTCGCCGTTGCCGCGCCCGGCTTCGTCGTCCGGGCTGCCCATGAGGAACTCGCCGGTTTTCGGAGGCTCGATGCGGACCAGTTCCATCTTCACGTCATCACCCAGGTCGAGGGTGAGAGTTTTGTCATCCGCGGGCTTCGCTTTGTCGGAGGCCTTGTCCGAAGCATGAACGGTCGTGACCGACATGGCCGCGCCGAATGCGAAGAGACAGGCGGCAACAGGCAGTGCGGGAAAGCGTCGCGACATGGGAGAGGCTCCGTGCGGGAGGATGCCGGAATGCCGCCACAGTTTACCGAAGCGTCGTGCGCGGGACAAAGGAGACGGCGGATGCAGGGTAAAAGGGTAGTGACTCAGTTTGAATCTGGGTGGCTGGGGCTGAGGCTCTGCGAAGCCCCGGCCAGGCGCCCCTCAGACTTCAGTTGCGCCATCTTGCTTCGTGCATCTGGGCCGGGGCTTCGCGGACTCAGCCCCAGCCACCCGAAGCGGCCCCACCCGAAGCGGTCCCAGCCACCCGGACCCCCGGAAGTAAGTTCTCAGGCGCCGGGGGCCGGGCGGGGCTTATCCCGAACCCAGGTCATATGCTTTTACCCTGCGAATGCAGGCGATGCCCGCACCACGTAGAATCGGACAGCCCGCCTTCCGACTCCGATCAGCCACAAGGTGTGACCGATGTCCCTCCTGAATCTCATCAACCCGCTCATCGTCAAATCGGCCCGCGAACGGCTGCGGCCGCGCAACGCCATCTCGTGGGGGCTGGTCGTGGTGGTGGTCACCGGCTTCGTTTATTTCATCTGCTACAACGTCGCGGGGGTGCAGGCGGACCTCAAGCACGAACAGGCCGCCAAGTTCGCCCTCGTCTCCATCCTTGTCATGCAGGGCATCATCCTCATGCTCATGGGCACCGGCTCGGTCGCCATCGGCATCGCCCAGGAGCGCATGAACGGCGTGCTCGATTACCAGCGCATGACGCCGATGAGCCCCACCAGCAAAATCATCGGCTACCTCATCGGCCTGCCCATCCGCGAGTATTTCCTCTTCAGCCTCACGCTCCCCTTCGTCGCCTATGCCGCCGTGCAGTCGGGCATCAAGATCAGCAACCTCATTCATCTCTATGTCGTCGGCTTCGTCTCCGTCTGGCTCTATCACATGACCGGCCTGGTCGCGGGCATCGTCTCACCCAAGCCCTGGCGCGCGGGCGTGGCCACGCAAGGCATGGTGCTGCTGATGTATTTCGTCATGCCCGCCCTGGCCAACCTGGGGTTCACTTTCTTCCTTTATCTGACGCCCCGCCCGGTCTTCGCCCGGCTCGCCTATGAGGAACTGGAACTCGCCGAGCTGCGCGGCGTGGTCAACCCGGAAGACCTTCAAACCACCGTGCAGTTCTTCAATCTCCACATCAATCCCAGCGTTTTCACGCTTTGCCTCCAGGGCTTTCTCATTCTCTCGCTCTTCACCATCGTCTATCGCAAATGGCGCGAGGAATCGCAGCATCCGTTCTCGAAGCTCTATGCCGTCATCGTGTTTCTCGTGACCCAGGTGATGCTGCTGGGCAGTCTCTGGCCCAAGCTGATCGATTCAAAAATGATCGACAACATCAAGGATCGCGTGCATCGCCTGCGCCTCTTCGAGCTTGGCGAAATGAACACCGCCGGCGCGGTGATCTTTGAGCTGCTCTATGTTTTCTTCTTCGTTTCCCTGGCCATGACGCTGCTGCTGATCGGGCTGATCACGCCCACTTCATACACCTTTGCGAAAGGCCTTCGCCGCGCCAGGAAACTCAACCTGCCCCGCGTCTCCGTCTTCGGCGATGCCGCCTCGGCGATGCCCTTCGGCATCATCTTCATCATCCTGACCTGCGTGAGTTACGGCCTGCTCGCCGGGCTGGCGATTCAAAGCGGCTTATTCTTCCGCCATACCCCCGGTCTGTTTTCCCTCATGCTGCCCGCCCTGCTTTTCACCGCCCTGGTCCTGATGATGCAGTCGTTGTGCCATCGCTTTGGACTGCGCGGCATGCTGATGGCGATGTTCATCTTCTGGATCGTGCCGTTCCTCACCTTCGTGCTGATGGCTTCAGGCAACGCGCCGTGGAACGTGACTCAGTATGTGGGCGTGCCGATGCCGATCAATTCGTTCGTCTATACCATCGCCAACATCTTCAATGTCGAACGAAACAGCTTCCAAGGCACCGCATTGGAAAACGCCGGCAAGCTCACGCTCTTCGCCCTGGTGCTCAACGGCGGACTGGCGGCCATCGCCATGTCGCTGATGTTCAAACAGCAGGCCGACATCCGCGCGGTGGAAAACGAAGCACGGCCCCCAGCCGCGACGTGACACGTCGCGGACGTGAGCGACTTCATGAAACGGTGATTTTTTTCTTTGCTTCGCGGCGATCGATGTGCAATGTGCGCTGATCACAGGCTCATCGTGCAGGCCGAGGGATCATCGCGCAGATCGACCACCCTTCACTTGCGCAAACGTCCGCGACGTGTTACGTCGCGGCTCTTTCATCATCTTCAAAACAGGCTGTATCGCTGAGCGAGCGGCAGCACCTTCGCCGGTTCGCAGGTCAGGTGTTCGCCATCGGCGGTCACCTTGTAATTCTCCGCGTTCACCTCGATCCTGGGCGTCGCATCGTTGAGTTTCATGTCCTTCTTGCCGATGGTCCGGCAACCCTTGACCGCTTCAATCCGCTTGCGAAGGCCGTAGCTCGCGGGCTTGCCTGCCGCCACTGCCGCCTGGCTGACGAAGGCGATGGAAGTGGAAGCCGAGGCGCGGCCGAAGCCGCCGAACATCGGCCGCATATAGACAGGTTGCGGCGTGGGGATCGAAGCATTGGGATCGCCCATCTGGGCCCACGCGATGAAGCCGCCTTTGATCACGATTTCCGGCTTGATGCCGAACATCGCGGGCTTCCAGAGCACGAGGTCGGCGAGCTTCCCGACTTCCACGGAGCCGATGTGCTGCGCCATGCCGTGCGCGATGGCGGGGTTGATCGTATATTTGGCGATGTAGCGTTTGATGCGGAAGTTGTCGCCGGTTGTTTTGTCGGGTGAAAGCGGGCCGCGCTGCCTGCGCATTTTGTCCGCCGTCTGCCAGGTACGGGTGATCACTTCGCCGACGCGGCCCATCGCCTGCGAATCG
>CAZYPK010000062.1:0-26319 GCA_964649195.1 uncultured Phycisphaeraceae bacterium | reverse complement strand
GACGGGCTTCGCAAACGAACGGCTCGGCGGGAGCCTCGCCCTCCCAGTGGGAGCCCGGTCGTGTTACGCTTGCCGCCATGAACGTCTCCACCTCACCGCCCGCCATCGCCCCCCTGGCGATTGTCACCGGCGCCTCCAGCGGCATCGGCAAGGCGACCGCCATCGCCCTGGCGCTGCAAGGCCATCGCACGCTGCTGATCGCCCGCCGGGAGGATCGCATCCGCGAACTGGCGGCCCAACTGTCGGCTCATCAGCCCAGCGTGGCGTTGCCGTTGGATCTCGAAGATGACTCGGTCATCGAAGAAACAATCTCGGCGGCGCTGCGCGAACATGGCCCGGCTGATGTGCTGATCAACAACGCGGGATCGAGCATCTGCAAGCCGATGCTCAAGCAATCGCCGGAGGATCATCACCGCATCATGCAGGTTCACTATTTCGCGGCGGTGCGGATGATTCGCGCGACGCTGCCGACGATGCTCGATCGAGGCAAGGGACACATCATCAACATCGCCTCGATCGCCACGAAGATGGGGCCTTGGGGACATGCCGCTTACGCGGCGGCCAAGTGCGCGCTGGTGTCGCTGACGCAGACGATGGCGATGGACTACGCGGGCCAAGGCATACACTTCAGCTATGTGAACCCCGGACTGGTGCGGACGGAGTTCTTCGGGAACCCCGGCTACGAAGCGCTGGAATCGCAGGTGAAAAAACGGGGCATTGCACCGGAAAGGGTCGCCGATGCGATCGTGAAACTGCTGCGAAAACCGCGACTGGAAGTTTGCGTGCCCAGGCTCTACCGCATCCTCGACTGGTTCAAGGCGATCAGTCCGGGCCTGGCGCATCGCATGGTGGCGAAGGGGAGCAGGCCGGAATGAATCACATGTTCCACCAGTTCAAGTCGATGTGCTGGAACACGGGATCGTGCATGTCCGCATCCTTCACTTCGAGTTCCTCCAACGGCGTAAGCGGTTCGCCCCGCGCGATTTTTTCCGCCAGTGCCGCCAGGGTTTCAAAGCGACCGGCATGGAGCACGAAGCGCTTGATGCCGTAGTCCACCGCCTGTCCGCGCGAAATCACGAAGGGCCAATCGCTGGCCTGCATCAGCAGCAGTTCGCGGCCAGCCTTCTCCAGCATCTTCCGCACCTCCACCTGCCTGGGATCGCGCCAGGGCAACTGAAACGTCAATCGACCAAACAGCGCTTCCGCGCGGTATTCCACCTCCCATATCCAGCGCGTCTGATCGTTGATCCAGACGCGATGATCGCCCTCCTCGCCCCACGAGCCTTCGGGCATCGAGACGACCTTATCGACCGGATGGCGATCGAGGAATTCCTTCGTCGTGCAGAGATCGACATCAGGCTCGGCGTTGAGCGTGAGCATCACATCGCGCAGGAACTTGGGGCCTTCGAACCACCAGTGGCCGAAGAGTTCCGCATCGAAGCAGGCGACGACCACGCCGTGCCGGCCGGTTTTATTCTTGTAATCCCACAAGCTCTGTTTCACTTCATTGCAGAAGTGCTGGGCATGCTCGAAGACCTTGGCGTTGGTGTCATCGGGGTAGTAGTAATGTTTGTCGCCCAGGTTGGTGTTTTTGCCGGTGATTTTCCAGTAGCGCAGGCCGCGACGCTCGCCCCACTTTTTGTGGAACTCGAGGTACTCGCCTGCTGCGGGGTAGCCGATGGAACCGGACCAGACCTTTTCGCAGATGCGCGGGTCGCGGGCGAAGGCGGCGGCGCGGTGCGGGCCGGAGCCGTCGCTGTTGATGCCGTGCGGTTCATGCACGTCGCGCCAGCCGCGTCCGGGATATTTCGCCGATTCCTCCCAGCCGACCTTGTGCCACTGGTTGTCCTGATTGAGCCATTCGCTCCGGCTGCCTTCGATGAGGTGATTCTCGACGAAGAAGTGCGTGATGCCTTCGTCGGCAACGAGATGCTCCACGCCGATGCGATTGGGTTTGCCACCCCAGTTGACGGGCGGCGACCACGGCCCTGCCGGACGATAAGCGCACTCAGGCAGCCACATGCCGGTGGGTTTGTAGCCCAGCACGCGCTCGGAGGTGGCGACGCCTGCGCGAATCTGGGCGCGGATCGAAGCATCCTCCAGGAGCAGCGGCATGTAGCCGTGCGTGGCGCAGCTCGTGAGAATCTCGATGTAGCCCACCTTGGCGCGCTCGCCATAAGCGGCGGGAATGTCGCGTTTGATCTTCTCGAACTGCTCGATGAGTTTCTGGAACCATTCCTCCCAGCGCGTGGCCAGGTAGGCCAGGTGCATCTCGTTCATCTTCTCGAAGTCGGCGCGATCCTGCCTTGCCCGCTGCACGCGATCGACGAGGTAGGTGATGAACCCCGCCTTGAAATCCTCATGCGACAACTGTTCGAGCAGCACCGGCGTCAGGCCCATGGTGATGCGCGGCACCGCGTTGAAGAAAACACATTCATCTACCATCGCCAGGATGGGCAGATAGGTCTCGGCGGCGGCTTCGTAGAGCCAGTCCTCGCCGTGAGGCCAGACGCCGTGATGCAGGACATACGGAAGATGGCCGTGCAGCACGAGACAGAAGCTTCCGATCGGATGTTTCATGTCGGCATGGTAACGAAAATGAAAAGTTTCGAGTGCCGGGTTTCGAGTTTCGAGTTCGCGGCTGCCGTTGACCGATCTATACAGAGTTTCGCTCTCTGGTACGCTGTGATCGGGTACACTGGTCGCGGACACAAGGATGTGTGACATGACACCACTTTCGCCTTCACCGATGATCGCCGCCGCCACGAACGGTCCGGTCATCACCGCCGCCGCGCCGCCCGCCGCCGCTCGCCGCCCTGCTGCGCCTTCGCGCCGCATTCGCAGGCCGGTGCCGCTGACGGGGCTGAACATCCACTTCGTCGGCATCGGCGGTTCGGGCATGTCCGGCCTGGCGCGGCTGGCCAAGGCGCGCGGCGCGGTCGTCACCGGCTCCGATCAGGCCGACGGCCCGACCATTGAAATGCTCAGCGGCGCGGGCATCGATGTCGCCCTCGAACAGACCGCCGAGTCCATCCCCGCCGCCTGCGAGATGGTCGTCATCTCCGCGGCGATCAAGGCGGATCATCCGGAAATCATCGAAGCGCGAAGACGCGGGCTGCGCGTCGTCAAATACAGCCGAATGCTCGGCGACCTGATGCTCGGACGCATCGGCATCTCCATCGCAGGCACGCATGGCAAATCCTCGACCACCTCGATGACCAGCCACGTGCTCATTCAAAACAACTTCGACCCTTCCTTCATCGTCGGCGCCCACTGCGATCAGATCGGCGGCGGATTCCGCTGCGGCGAGAGCGACATCCTCGTCGCCGAGGCCTGCGAATTCGACCGCTCCTTCCACAATCATCACCCGACGCTGGGCGTCATTCTCAACGTCGAAGAGGATCATCTGGACTACTACAAAAACCTCGAAGAGATCGTCGAATCCTTCGCCGACTTCGCCCGCAAGCTGCCCGCGAAGGAAGACGGCGGCTTCCTGCTGATCAATCACGAAATGCCCCACCGCCTGGCGATCACCGGCGGGCTGCCGTGCGATGTCGAATCCATCGGCTTCGCCCCGCAGGCGCACTGGCAGGTGCTCGTGGAGAAAACAAAGGAGACAGGAGACAGGGAACAGGAGACAACCGCCGCTTGCGGCTTCGCACCGGACGAAGAACACACGTCCCCCACCGCCAACACCGTCCGACTTCTTCACAACGGCGAACTCGTCGCCCAGTGGCGTTCGCCGCTGCCTGGCGATCACATGTGCTACAACGCCGCCGTCGCCGCGGTGCTGGCGCATCGCGCCGGGGCGCCGTGGCAAGGAATCGCCGCCGCCATCGAATCGTTCCGCGGCCTCGATCGTCGCATGCAGCTCATCGGTGTGCGCCAGGCGGCCGGCGCCACGGGTGCGATCTCCGCCCTGACCCCGGCTCAGCTCATGGCCGAGAAAGCCGACCATGTGACCGTCGTCGATGACTACGGCCACCACCCCACCGAAGTGGAAACCACGCTGCGCGCCTTGCGTCGTCATTACAACCCGCGCAGGCTGATCTGCGTTTTCCAGCCGCACCAGCACAGCCGGACGCGATTTCTGCTGGAGCAGTTTGCCGCCAGTTTCGCCGAGGCCGACCTGGTGATCGTGCCTCACATCTACTTCGTGCGCGACTCCAAGCGCGAGCAGCATGCCGTCAAGGCCGCTGACCTTGTGGATCGTCTGCGCCAGCGCGGCAAAGCCGCGATGCACCTCTATCCCTTCGAGGCGATCATCGATCAGCTCGACCTGATGGTGCGCCCGGGTGATCTGGTGGTGACGATGGGGGCGGGCGATGTGTGGCGGATTGCGCGGAGTTTTTTGAAGAAGTGAAAAATTAGAGCCGCGACGTGACACGTCGCGGAGGTCAACGGATTGATTGCGGGTTCTTCGCGCGATGGATTGGCGGAAGCGAAAGGCTTTTTCAAGCGCTCCGGTGCATTGGGCGCGTCCGCGACGTGTTACGTCGCGGCTCGTCGGATCACATCACATCACATCATCACTCACGACACCGCTGACCCGTTGCCCGCCTTGAGCAGTTCGCGGCGAATTTCCGCAGCGGCCTGATCGCGGCGGGTGGGGGCTTCATCGGCGATGCGCTCCAGAAGCAGCTTGGCGACATCGGGGGCGACCTGCGCGGGGATCTGACCGAGGATGATCTGCTGCACGACCTGGTCCTGACCGGCGAACCAGTTGATCAGCCGGGCGACCAGTTCCTTCTGCGTCATCCCGTTGCGGGCGCGCACCGTTTCCAACTGTTCCTTTGCGCCGTCTGCCAGTTCGATATTGATGTTTTGTCGGAGTCGCGACACGTGAGAGGCCCTTCCGTGGTTCGTGGCTCTATCAGGCGGCATCCATACCGCACCGGCGTATTCTGCACCATGTCGGATTCTTTTGCAAGCATCGTTTGCGTGACCGGCTAAAATCGGAAACGAAGAGGGGCGAGGGCAGGAGACAGGGGACAGGGAACCTGAACCAGCCGATAAACGAACATTGAGTTGTCACGATGGAGTATTCTCACATGGTTACGATACGACATCACCCATAGCAGCCCGTTGAAGAGGTCGGAAGTCGGAGCGAAGCCGCAAGCGGCTGTGGGCTTCTTCCTGTCCCCTGTCCCCTGTCTCCTGTCCCCTGTTCCCTGTCTCCCATGGACCACACCGAAACCGCCACCATCAGCACGCACGACCTCGGGCGGATGCTGCGCCGCGTGGAGCCGGCGGCGGTGCTTGCGCCGATGCACATCATTCGCCGGGTGATCCGCATGCACTGCGGCGGCGGCGGGCTGTTTCGCAAGACGCCTCATCGCAAGTCGCTGGTCATCGACGCCGGCGATCTGCTCAGGTATGTCGATCGTGAAGAGCTGGATCTGCCGGGCGACTTTTCCTTTCCGCCGCGCGTGCTGCTGATTCAAAGGCCCAAGCAGGACAAGGTCACCTCGCTGCCGCCTTCGCAGGTGCTGCTGGAATACTGGCGGCTGCTTTTTCACAGCCGGGTCGATGCCCACATGCGTCTGCTGCGCGAGCAGGGCAGGCTGTCCCCCGCCGATGCCGTGGCACGGATTCATGCGATCGGGCAGTCGGGGTTTGATGAGGTTCGTGCGGTGCTGGCCAAGGAGCGCTACCTGCTGCCGCCCACGGACAACATCGGTGTTTACAGCGAATTCACGGCGGTCTATCTGGAGCTGCGTCACTTTCTGCCTCACGCGCTGGAGGTCTATTTCCCGGCTCTGGATTCCTTCGAGCGCATCGATGCGATCATCGCGGCGGACATCGATGGCCGCTCCATTTTTGACGCCAGCCGGCTCCCCGGCGCCGCCATGCCCGGCCCCATCGAACCGAAGCACGCCGCCGCGTCACCGTTGCCCGCATCCTCCCGGCAACGCAGTGCGGAGGAGGAACGCGAAGCCCAGGCGAATTACGAGCGGCTGATTCGCCGGGCCGACAAGGCGGCGGCGATGGGCAATCATGCGCGGGCGGCGCTGACCCGAAACCGCGCGGTGCATCTGCGCCATCCCGATGATCTGCGCCAGGCCCGCAACGTGGTGCGGCCGGACATCGAAAAGCTGGCCCATCGCCTTGGCCGGGTGCTGGAGATCGAGGACGGCGACGCCCTGGTGCAGGCCATGTCCAGCCTGCTGGACCCCCGGGCCGAGGGTTGGAACACGCCCGGCGCCCGGCTGCTTTACGATCTTCAGGCGGTCTGCATCGATCATGAAAAGGACCTGTTCAAGCTCGACCTGATGGCGTGGATCATGTCGCGCGGCGAGGTGCCTATCAAGCGGAAACTTCCCGCCGCCAAGGAGGTGCGGCTGCATCAGCATCTGAGCAAGGCGGTGCATCGCCTGCACACCGCCGCGTTTCCCGATCTGGTGCGAAAGTCGCTGCTGGACCTGCTCGAACCGAAGCTGCGCGTGGTGGAGCATCGCGTGCGTGAATCGCTGCGGCCCAGGATCGCGCAGGCGGTCGATGAATCGGGACTCAAGCCCGGCAACCCGCCGGAGGAAATCGCCGGACGGACGATGATCGAGGAACTGCTCGATCGCGTGGTGGAGCGCGGCTTCATCAGCATGGGCGACCTGCGCGACGCCATATCGCGCAACCAACTGAAGCTGCCTGATCTGACGAAGGAAGCCTTCATCCAAGGCGATGAGCTGCTCAAGATCGACAAGCGTCTTTCGCGCCTGCTCGATGGCGTCTATCGCCGGGGCGAAGTCTATCGCCGGTGGCCTCAGCGGATGAGCTCGCTGGCGTTTGGCACGAAGGTCGGCAGGCTGATCACGCAGTATGTCGCCATTCCTTACCTGGGCGCGTATCTGCTTCTGGAAATGGCCCAGCACATCGTACACATGTTCGTGCCGCCGAAGGCGGGGACAGCAGCAGGGGCAGCGGCAGCGGCAGGGACAGAAGCAGGAGTGGCAGCGGCGGGTGAGGCGGCAGGCGCGGCGGCGCAGGCCGTGGAGCAGGTCAGCGAAGGCATCCACTTCACCACACCCCTTTCCATTTTCATCACCGGCACCATCTTCCTCTGGCTTTTTCATGCGGATCGCATTCGGGCTGTGCTTTTCAAAGCCATCCGATGGTGCTTCAACCGTTTCTACGGCATCGTCATTGAACTGCCCAGCGAAATCCTGCGACTCGAATGGGTCAAGCGAATCGTCAACAACCGCGCCGTCCGCATCACCTACCGCTATCTGCTCAAGCCCGCGTTCTTCGGCGGCCTGGTCTGGCTGGTCTGCCATACGTGGGGACTGGACTGGGGCTTCTCGCTTTCCTACGCCCTGGTCTTTTTCATCCTCATGAACCTGCTCTTCAACACCCGCTTCGGGCGCGGCCTGGAGGAAAGCATCGGCGACCTGCTCCTGCGCTCGTGGCGACGCATCGGCTGGCGGGCCGTCGTCGCGGTGGTCCTCTGGATCGTCGATGCCTTCAAGTGGCTGCTCGACACCTTCGAGGAGCTGCGCTACAACATCGACGAATGGCTCCGCTTCCGCACCGGCGAAAACCGCGTCGCCTTCGCCGGCAAGCTCATCGTCGGCACCCTCTGGTTCTTCATCTCCTACTTCATCGTCTTCAGCATCACCCTGCTCATCGAGCCGCAGATCAACCCGGTCAAGCATTTCCCGGTCGTCACCGTGTCGCACAAGGTCATGATCGGCCTCATCCCCATGTTCTCGCAGTGGGTCGCCCCGCTGTTTGACGGCGACATGAAAGAGGCGACCATCTTCGTCGGCTCCGTGGTCTGGCTGATCCCCGGCATCTTTGGCTATCTCGCCTGGGAACTGAAGGAAAACTGGCGGCTCTATGCCGCCAATCGACCGGCGAAACTCAAGCCGGTCAGCATCGGGCATCACGGCGAAACGATGCTCGGCCTGCTCAAGCCCGGCTTCCACTCCGGCACCGTGCCCAAGCTCTACGGCAAGCTTCGCAAACTCGAACGAAGGCGCAACTGGAACCCGCCGGGCAAGGCCCAGCGCAGGCACAGGCTCGCCCTGCATCACGTCGAGGAGGCGGTGCATCGCTTCGTCGAGCGAAATCTTTTTGCCACGGTCGCCCTGAGCGACTCATGGCGCGATCACCCGCTGCATGTCGAGCATGTTCATCTGGGAGGCAACAACGTCCGCATCGAGATCGCCTGCCCGACGATGCCCCAGCCGAGGCTGGTCATGACCTTCGAGGAACAGTCCGGGTGGCTGGCGGCATCGATCTCGCCCAAGGGCTGGGTTCAGTCGCTGGAGCCGCGCCGCCGGGCCGTCTTTGCCCAGGCCCTGCGAGGCTTCCACCACATGGCGGCTGTCGATCTGGTGCGCGAGGACATCGAAGCGATGATCGACATCCAGTCCCGCCCCTACGACATCGAAGAGCGAGGCATCGTCGTCTGGCCCGCCGACACGGAGCCGGTGCAGGTCTATCCCCTCATGCGTGAAGCTGAAAACAATGGCCCAAACAGCGACCCCTCCGCCGATACGGCTCCATCCACACGGCTGCAACCGGGGGAGTCCCCGGACCTGTTCCGCCATCACCCGATTGCGTGGAAACAGTGGATCGAGCAGTGGGAAAAGGAACGCGAACCGACTTGAAAATGGAGCCGCGCGGACGCGCAGCGAGGACGCTTCGCCCTCTCCCTTGGGGAGAGGACAGTCTCAATCGCCGCGCAGCGGGGCGATTGAGACAGGTGAGGGCAGGATTTTCGACGCAACATCAACCGTCGAACTCCCCTCACCCGGCTCGCAGAGCCTCGCCGACCTCTCCCCGGGGGAGAGGTGAAAATCGCCGCTTACATGCGATTACCCCGGCTGCGAAAGCGGCCCGTTTGCCGCTCCGCAAGACTTCCGATACAACAATCGGCCGAACCTCCCCGAAGACGAACACGTATTCCGTCTCTTTCATCCTTCACAATCCATCACTCCCGGACCCCCACATGGCCACGAAATCTCCCGCAGGCGCCTTCCTCTTCACCAGCGAATCCGTTTCCATGGGGCACCCCGACAAGGTGTCGGATCAGATTTCCGACGCCATTCTCGACAGCCTGCTGGCGGTCGATCCGCGGGCCCGGGTGGCCTGCGAAACGCTCTGCACCACCGGGCTGGTCGTCGTGGCCGGCGAGGTGACGGTTCACAATCACGAGGCGATCGAGGCGCTGGGCAAGGTCGAGGACACCGTGCGCGAGACGATCAAAAAGATCGGCTACACCGATCCGAAAGCGAAGTTCGACCACGAAAACTGTGCCGTCATCCGAACGATTCACGGCCAGTCGGAGGACATTGCGATGGGCGTCAACCGCGAAGGCGCCGGCGACCAGGGCCTGATGTTCGGCTTCGCCTGCAAGGAGACGAAGAGCCTGATGCCGCTGCCCATCGATCTGTCCCACAAGCTCGTCGAACGGCAGGCCGTCGTCCGCGAGAAGAACATCATCAAGGGCCTTCGCCCCGATGCCAAGAGCCAGGTCACGGTGGAGTATGTGAACGGCAAGCCGGCCCGCATCGATACCGTCGTGCTCTCCACGCAGCACACGCTCGATTGGAACGGCCCCAAAAAGCAGAAGGCGCTCAAGGCCCTGGTCATCAAACACATCATCGCGCCGGTGATGCCCGCGAAACTTTTCGACCTCAAGAAAACCAAGATCCACGTCAACCCCACCGGCCAGTTCGAGATCGGCGGCCCCCACGGCGACACCGGCCTCACCGGGCGCAAGATCATCGTCGATACCTACGGCGGACGCGGCCGCCACGGCGGCGGCGCGTTCTCCGGCAAGGACCCCAGCAAGGTTGATCGCAGCGCGGCCTACATGGCGCGATACGTCGCCAAGAACGTCGTCGCCGCAGGACTCGCCGATGAATGCGAAGTGCAACTGAGCTACGCCATCGGCGTCGCCGAGCCGACCAGCGTGCGCGTTGATACGCATGGCACTCACCAGATCGATGAAGCCAGGATCAGCGAGCTGGTCCGCCAGTTCTTCCCGCTCACCCCGCGCGGCATCATCAACCACCTGGACCTGCTCAAGCCGATCTATTTCGAGACCGCACGCCACGGCCACTTCGGCCGCACCCCCACCGCCGACGGCTGTTTTTCATGGGAAAAAACCGACCTGGCGGAGAAGCTGAAGAAGGCGGCGGGAATCTAAATCAATTTATGCCGCCAAGTCACCGAAAAACGAACATAGTGCCGCGAAAATGGATCGCCATTAGGCAGACCGCAGGCAAACAGCTAATATATCCGCCAACACCCGAAGCCTGAAGCTACGACGTCGAATTACTTTTGGACAAATGGCCATGGCAAAGAAAGCGTCAAAGAATAAGAAGAAGACGAGTTTGCCGGAACACGCAGCGACAGCCGAAGGAAAGCCGCGAGTTTTGAAGAAGGCGAGCGGCGAACTGACATTCCACTACCTAAAGAGTACGGGATTTCGAGTTGTTCATGCTGATGGCATACATGGCGGGGTCGTGCCTACAGGCAGACATCTACATATGGCATTCTTCAATGAACGGAACCCGATTCCGAAAACTCAAGTGTTTGCCGTAACCGATGGACGACTTGCGACGACACCCGTGCGGACCGATCAACGTGACGGCGTTATTCGAGAGGTGGAGTTTGAGGCGATCTTTACCGTTGCAACTGCCAAGGCGATTCGAGAATGGTTGGATAAGATGATTCAAACCGCTGAAGCCATACGCGAGCAGGGTCGGAAGGAATCAGCGGTTCAAGGGGATAAGCAATGATTTATCAACCGGACACCTTTTACGACACGATTGTCGAGCCTTCTTCCGGCAGGATCAATGTTCGCCCGAGTATCGTCCTTAGTTATCGTGCGGACAGCGTTGAACCGGAAGATCAGCAGGCGCGGTTCGATAGGTTAGCCAGTCGATGGGAGAGTGCCACGAAAAACTTGTCGTCCGTACAAGCACAGATAGCACACCAAGACTACATCAGAATTATTGCGATGGGCCCCTCCGTCGTCAGATTCATTTTGGCCAGAATGAGGGTCAAGCCTGGCTTTTGGTTTGCTGCATTGAGAGCCTTAACAGATGCCGATCCTGTTCTTGAGGAGCATCGCGGTGACATTCGAGCAATGACAGATGATTGGCTCAGGTGGGGGAAAACGTATGCCTATATCTGTTAACTGGACGAGCCTGTATCGTGACTTCCCGCACCTGAAAACCTCGACAACTTTTTATCCGACGAGCAGCGCGACTCCGTATGAACTAAAGAAGCCTAAGCCGTACAACTGTATTGCCCATGCTCTTGAGGTCAAAGATGGTTGTTACTGGCCGCAGGATGATGCCAAATGGTTTGATGGCATACCGCGAGATGGGACTCTGGACTCGATAACCGAGGCGTTTTCACGACAGGGTTACGCGCTGTGCAATGATGGAAACTTGAAACGTGGGATACAAAAGATCGCCATCTACATGGGGCCTGATGGCCCGACCCATGTCGCAAGGCAGTTAGCATCTGGTCAATGGACCAGTAAGATTGGCGTGAACATTGATGCGCGCCATACACTTGCGGACTTGCGCAGTCCGCTATATGGCAAGGCATCCATATTCATGGCCAGGACACGTAGTAAGCGGGGAATAAGCAAATGAGTGGAATCTCCGTTTGAAGCAACACGAAATCCCTATCGTCCTATCCTTTGGCACTCCAGTATATCGCAACCTCATTTATTGGTGATTACTTATCCCTATTGATGGCGGCCTCGATGCCTTTCCAATAAGCGATAAATAATAGCTAATCGCTCTTCCTCAATTCCCCTTCCATGCTCATCAAAAAAGGCATCCCGGTCTCCCACGGCGTGGCCATCGGCCAGGCGGTGGTGCTGGACGCCGTTGATCAGCCGATTCCCAGGCGAATCGTGCCGCCTTCGATGGTGCAGGTCCAGCATCAGCGGCTGACCGCGGCGATCAACCACAGCCGGGCGGAGCTTGAAAAGCAGAAGCATCAGGTGGAATCCAATCAAAGCCTCGGCCCCAAGATGGCCCAGATTTTCGACTACCACCTGGGCATGATCAACGACAAGTTTCTCATCGATCAGTTCAAGCGAATGATCGACGGCGAGCATGTCACGGCGGAGTATGCCGTCTATTCCGTGATGCGAAGGCAGGCCCAGGCCCTGCGCGAGATGGACATCCCCTACTTCCGCGACCGCGACCGCGACATCTGGGATCTCGAACGCAGGCTCATCGGCCACCTGCTGGGCGACACCCGGCAGGAGCTGACGACCCTCAGGCACGATTCGATCCTCATCGCCCGCGACCTGACGCCCAGCCAGACCGCCTCGCTGGACAAGTCGAAGATCAAGGGCATCGCCACCGACCTGGGCGGCTCCACCAGCCACACCGCCATCCTCGCCAAGGCGCTGAACATCCCCTGCGTCGTGGGCATCGGCAGCCTGTCGTCGCTCGTCTCCTCCGGCGAAACGATCATCATCGACGGCACGCTGGGGCAGGTGATCGTCGGACCCGATGCCGCCCAGACCTTCAACTACAAGCAGGAACTGTCGCGCATCACGGCGTTCGAGACGTCGCTCGATGAACTGGCCCTGCTGCCCGCGCAGACCACCGACGGCACGACCATCCGCCTGTGGGGCAACATCGAGTTCCCCGGCGAAATCGAAGCCGCCGCCGCCAAGGGCATCGCGGGCATCGGCCTGTACCGCACCGAGTTTCTCTACCTGTCAGGCCCCATCGAACCCACCGAGGAGGATCATTACAAGGCCTACGTGCAGGCGATTCGCGCCCTCAAGGGCAAGCCCCTGACCATCCGCACCCTCGACCTGGGCGCCGACAAGCTGGCCACCGAAGGCATCACCTTCAACCACGAACGCAACCCCTTCCTGGGCGTGCGGTCGATCCGCCTCTGCCTTCAGAATCCGCCGCTGTTCATGACCCAGCTTCGCGCCATCCTCCGCGCCAGCGTCGAAGGACCGGTGCGGATCATGTTCCCGCTGATCAGCAACATCATGGAACTGCGGCAGGCGAAGATGATCTTCGACGATGTGCGCGACGACCTGGAGCGGGATGAGATTCCCTTTGATCGCAACATTCCCGTGGGCATCATGGTCGAAGTCCCCTCGGCGGCGATCGAGGCGACCAAGTTCTCCAAGGAATGCGACTTCTTCTCCATCGGCACCAACGACCTGATTCAATACACCCTGGCGGTGGACCGAGGCAACGAACGCATCGCCAGCTTATACTCTGCGGCTCACCCGGCGGTGCTCACGCTCATCCGCGACACCGTGCGGGCCGCCAACCGCGCGAAGATCGACGTTTCGATCTGCGGTGAAATGGCGGGCGAGGTGGAATTCGTTATGCTGCTGGTCGGCCTGGGGCTGCGAAGCCTCTCGATCACGCCGCCGGCCATCCCGGAAGTCAAGCAGCTCATCCGGTCGGTGAGCCTGACGCAATGCAAGCGTGTCGCCCGAAAAGCCCTGAGCCTCGACTCCGACCGCGATGTGCTCAAATACCTGAAAGAGGAAGTGCGAAAAGTATTGCCGCGACGGATGTAAATTGCATAAGTTCCGAGTTCCGAGTTCTGAGTTCTGAGTTGAAATGCCGCCGGCATCGCACCGCAACAACTCAAAACCTTGAACTCAGAACTCAGAACTCGGAACTAATTTAATTATTCGGCCTCCCGTTCGCTGCGACGAATCGCGGCTGGAGCGGAAGAGGCCACAACACGAAAGGATTCGTGAAGGAATGGAAAAGTCGATTCGAAGCAAGTTCCCCAAGTGACATGACAACCGCGCACTCGCCGTGTTGCCCATGCCTTTCACTTGGAACTTCGCACCTCGAACTTCGCACTTTCTCATCCTTCCCGTCCCCCATGCCCAAACGAGACATGTTGATCAACAGCGTCCCCGGCGAAGAATGCCGCATCGCCATCATTGAAAATGGCAGGCTCGAAGAGCTTTACCACGAACGCACCAGCATCGAGTCGCACGTCGGCTCGATCTTCAAGGCCAAGGTCACCAATGTCGAGCCTTCCATTCAGGCCGCCTTCGTCGATTTCGGCCTCGAACGCAACGGCTTCCTCCACGTCACCGACCTTCACCCGCGCTACTTCCCCGGTCAGCACAAGGAAGAGACCGAGCGTGTCGGCTTCAAGACGCCCCACCGCGAACGGCCGCCGATCCAGAAGTGCCTCAAGCGCGGGCAGGAAATCCTCGTCCAGGTCATCAAGGAAGGTCTGGGTACCAAAGGCCCGACCGTCACCAGCTATCTCTCCATCCCCGGCCGCTTCCTGGTGATGATGCCCGCGATGGAACGGCTGGGCGTCTCTCGCAAGGTCGATGATGATGATGCCCGCCGCGCGATGCGCAAGATTCTCGATGAATTGAATCCCCCGCCGGAGTTCGGCTTCATCATCCGCACCGCGGGCATCGGCAGGCCCAAGACCGACCTGAAGCGCGATCTTTCCTACCTGCTGCGCCTGTGGAAGAACCTCGAAAAGAAAATGGAGAAACCGGGCGTCGGCGAGCTTTACACCGAAAGCGACCTGATGATCCGCACCATCCGCGATGTCTATTCAACGGACATCGACCGGATCATCGTCGATGACCCCGCGGCGGCCAAACGCGCCAGTGATTTCCTCGCCATCGCCAGCCCGCGCGCCAAGTCCAACGTGCTTTTTTACGACGACCCGATTCCGCTGTTCCACCGCTTCGGCGTCGAGGCACAGATTGAAACGATCCATGCCCGCCGCGTGCCCCTGCCTTCAGGCGGTTCGCTGGTGATCGACTCCACCGAAGCGCTCGTGGCCATCGATGTCAACTCCGGCAAGATGCGCAACAGCGGCGACGCGGATACGACCGCCTACCGCACCAATGTCGAAGCCTGCGACGAGGTCTGCCGGCAACTGCGGCTGCGCGACCTGGGCGGCGTGGTGGTGATCGACCTGATCGACATGCGCCTGCCGCAGAAACGCCGGGCGATCGAGCAGCGGTTCCGCGACAACCTGAAGAAGGACCGCGCCCGCACCAAGCCGCTGGCGATCAGCCAGTTCGGGATTCTCGAAATGACCCGCCAGCGCATGCGGCCGGCGCTGACCAAGAGCGTCTATGACGACTGCCACTACTGCCACGGCGAAGGGACGGTCAAGAACGTGGACTCCATCGTGATGGATGTCATGCGCCGCCTGTCGCTGGTGGTGCATCGCAAGGAAGTGGCGAAGCTCGCGGTGATCGTAAGCCCCGATGTCGCCTTCCCGCTGCTCAACCGCAAGCGCGGCGAGCTGGTGGCGATGGAGCAGAAATACAACACGCCGATCCAGGTGCGCGTGAATCCGTCCGGCGCCAGTGACTTCATCGAGCTGATGCCGATGGATGAGAAAGGCAACGTGCTGAACATCGACGGCGGCAAGAACCTCGCGCCGCCGATCATGCATCCGGTCGAGTCGATGCCGGTGGATGATGAACTGATCGATGATGAAGTCGAAACACAGGAGATGGAGGCGCGGGCCACCGTCGTCGAACGCATCGATGAAACGGGCGAGGCCAGTGATGAAGAGATTCGCCAGAGCCGGGGCGAGGCGATCGTGGATGACGGCGATGAAGATGAAGATGGATCATCGCATGAAGGCGACAGCGCATCCCCGCGCGGCGAAGGTTCATCTTCAGGCAGCAGCGACGGCGGGCAGCAAGGCGAAGGCGGTCGTCGCAAGCGCAAGCGTCGCAGGCGTCGCGGCCGCGGCGGCAAGACCGGCGAAGGCGCCGATGGCGCGCCTGCCGTGCAGTCGGGTGAAGGCGGCTCCGAAGGTGGAGCGCATCCCCGGCGTCCGGTGCAAGGCCAGGCCAAACCGGCGCAAAACCAGGCGGGAAACCGGCAGAATCAGCCCCGGTCATCCCAGGGCCAGGCCAGGCCGCAGCAGCAGGCCGGCGGTGCGCCGCTGACGGCGGCGCAGATCAGCCGGGGCTATCTGCGTGCCGACGAGATTCCCGCCAAGCCGCCGACGGTGGTCGATGACAACATCGGCAACCGCAAGGAGAACAGCCGGTCCCACTCATCGGATGAAATCGACGGCCCATCATCGGGCGGTTCGGACCAGGGCGGACCGATTCAATACGGTCCCGACGGCCAGCCGCTGAAGAAGAAGCGCCGCCGTCGCGGTGGCCGACGCCATCGTCGTCGCCGGGAGGCGAAGCTGCGTGCCGAGCAGGAACGGGCGGCACTGGGCCTGCCTCCGCTGCCCGATGGTGCGGAGGAGATGGGCGATGATCAGGATCACGATGACCGCTCCGATGGCCGCAGCGATGGTGATGAGCGCGACCCCGGCAGCGACGGGCGCGATGACGCCCGCAGCGATCCATCGGATGATGATGATGCCCGCGATCTGAACGGCGCGGCTGTCGAAACAACCGATGACGCACCGCAGGAGAGCGACGCGGACGAAGCGGAGGATGTCGCCGCTCAAGCGATCGCGGAGGCTTCGCCGGCGCCGAAGAAGAAGAGCGTCAAACCCGGCGTCAAGGCGGCCGGCAAGACCGTCAAAAAGAAACCTGCCGCCAAAACCGCGGACAAGAAAGTCACCAAGCGTCCCCGCCGCAAACCCCCGGCCCGCAAGCCGCCGCAGGCCCAGGCGATGGCGGATGAGGTGTCGGTGGAAGCGAAAGAGTAAAGACGCCGCCAACGATCACGGCATCTGTCCACATGAAAACCTCCAAGCCCGATGGCGAGGCTTTGCGAGCCGTCGGGGTATTCGGGGGGCATCCGGGGGGCCGGCGGCATACCCCAAGGGTTCGGCGGACCTCACCCTTGGGCTTGGGGTTGATATTGATCCCTATTCAATGAAAAGCTGTGCAAGGCTGATTGCTGATTGCCGACTCCTGACCGCTTTGATACCCCGACGGCTCGCAAAGCCTCGCCATCGGGCTTGGTTGTTGAATCTCCCAGAGCCTTCCCTTTGCCCGTTCAAGCCAAACAACTGATCATCCTCGGCTCCACCGGCTCCATCGGCGTCAACACGCTTGATGTCGTCGAACATCTCAACACCACCGGCGGCGCTTCGATCCAGGTCGTCGGCCTCGCCGCCGGCCGCAATGTCAACACGCTCATCGAGCAGGCGAGGAAGTTCAACGTCCAAGCCGTCGCCATCGCTGATGCTTCACAGGAAGCCGTCCTTCGCACCGCCCTGCCTGACGCCACGATTTTCGCAGGCCCCGACTCGGCGCTTCGCCTCGTCGAAGCCACCGACGCCACCGATCTCTCCGCCGCGATCGTCGGCAGCGCGGGCCTTGCCGCCACCGTCGCCGGCATCCGCAAGGGCATGACGCTGGGGCTGGCGAATAAGGAAACCCTCGTCGCCGCCGGCGCCATTGTCACGCCGCTGGCGCGAAAACATGGCGCGGCGATGATCCCGGTCGATAGCGAACACTCGGCCGTGTTTCAGTGTTTGAATGCAGCGGGTGTCGGGTGTCGGGTGTCGGGTGTCGGAAAAGACATTGAACCTTCGGCTGCGACCGTTGCCTTTTCCGAAACCCGAAACCCGACACCCGACACCCGATCGATCAAACGCATCGTCCTCACCGCCTCCGGCGGCCCGTTTCGCACCGCCTCCAAAGCAACCATCGAAAACGCCACCGTCGAGGAAGCTCTGAAGCATCCGACGTGGAGCATGGGACCGAAGATCACCATCGACTCGGCCACGATGATGAACAAGGCATTGGAGATCATCGAGGCTCACTGGCTTTTCGATCTGCCGGGCGGGAAGATTGCGGTGATTATTCATCCGCAGTCGATCGTGCATTCGTTCGTCGAGTTCGAGGATCATTCGGTGCTGGCGCAGCTTGGCCCGCCGGACATGCGGACGCCGATTCAATATGCCCTGACTTATCCGGACAGGCCGGCCGGGTGCAGCAAGGCCCTGGATTGGTCGAAGTTATCTGCATTGGAGTTCGACCAGCCCGACCACGAGCGGTTCCCCGCCCTGAAACTGGCCTATGATGTGATCGACGCCGGCGGCACGGCGGGTGCGATTTTCAATGCCGCCAATGAGGCTGCCGTCGCCGCATTCCTCGAACGAAAGATTCGCTTTGGACGTATTGTTGAACTGGTGGCCCAGGCTTTAAGCGCCATCCCGATCCAACCCGCCGACTCGCTGGAGACGCTGTGGGACGCGGATCGGCAGGCGAGGGCGTTTGTCAGTTCCGAGTTCTGAGTTCCGAGTTCCGAGTTGAAAGACAACAGACACTCGCAACTGCCGCCAACCCGGAACTCGAAACTCGAAACTCGAAACTCAGAACTCAGAACTCAGAACTCGGAACTTATTCCCATGGATTTCCTCCCCTTCGGCACCCTCGGCGGACTCGCGGCCGTCATCCTCGGCTTCAGCTTCATCATCTTCGTCCACGAGCTGGGCCACTTCCTCGTCGCCAAATACTTCGGCATCAAGTGCCCGCAGTTCGCCATCGGCATGGGCACCGCGATCGTCGCCTATCGCCCGGGCCTTGGGTTTCGCCGCGGCTCCACCGAAGAGGAATACCTCAAGGTCATGTACGACTGGCTCGTCGCGCAGGAACCGGAAGGCGCCGACACCAAGGACAGGAAATACGCCGTCGCGGACTACGACCGCGCCGCCGCCGCCCTGGGCCTGAGCGAAACCGAGTACCGCCTCAACTGGCTGCCCCTGGGCGGCTACGTGAAGATGCTGGGGCAGGAGGACAACGACCCCACCGCCCGCAGCGAGGACCCGCGCGCCTTCACCAGCAAATCGATCGGCGCCCGCGCCGCGGTGCTCTCGGCCGGCGTGATCATGAACATCATCTTCGGCGTGCTCTTTTTCATGATCGCCTTCATGGCCGGCGTCGATTTCCCCGCTCCCGTCGTCGGCAGCGTGTCGCCCGATGCGCCCGCGTCCGAAACTTACGCGGCAGGTCACGAAGGTGAAGCGCGATACAAAGGTCTTCGCCCCGATGATCGCCTCGTCAAATACGATGATGCGCCGGTTGATGACATGATGGATGTGATCATCCGCACCGCGCTGGCGCGTGCCGGCGCAAGGATCAACGCCGAGATCGAACGAACGCATCCCGACGGCAAGGTGGAGAAGCTGACCTACTCGCTGCTGCCGCGCGGCTCGGAGATGGGACTGCTGGATGTCGGTATCAACATTCCGGTGACGCTGACGATTTATGACGATGTTGAAGCGGAGCGCATCACTCAGCGATTTCTCGCGGCTGATGTCGATCCGAAACTCGCCGCCACGGTCAAGCCGGGCATGAAGGTGATCGCCGTCGCCGGCCATCCGGTGGAGCGGTTCGCGGCATTCGAGTCGGCGATTCTCGCCGGCATGGGCCAGCCGGTGGAGGTGGTGTTCGAACATCCCGGAACGCTCGAGCGCACGACGATCCCGCTGCGTGCGACGGCCAGTCTTGTTGAAAAGCGAACGGGCGATTCGCAGACCGTGACTCATCTGGCCGGTCTGGCGCCGGCAACGGTCATCAGGCGGGCGGTGCCCGATTCACCGGCCGCCAAGGCGGGCATCGCGGCGGGCGACATCGTCGCGCAGGTCGGAACGGTCAAATGGCCGCAGGAATCCGACATTCGCCGGGAAGTGGGAACGAGCGACGGCAATCCGGTGAAGTTCGTCGTCCTGCGCGATGGTCAGGAGAGATCATTTGCCATCAAGCCCAACAAGGATAAACAGGTCGGCATCGAGATGGACACGCGAAAGCCCTTCATCGGCAGGCCCGTGGCTGACACACCCGCTCAAAAACTCAACCTCCCCCCCGGCTCGAAAATCACCGCCATCAACGGCCAAAAAATCGACAGCTTCACCCAGATGCAGCGGTTGCTGGTCAACCTCGCCAATGAAAATCCCGGAGGCTTCGAGATCACCATCGACTGCGAACCCAACGAAGGCAAAACGATCGAGCCCTTGACCCTCAAGCTCGCCGTCGATGGCGACACCGCCCGCGACCTGACCGCCGCGCGATGGAATCTGCCGATCCCTTGGGGCATCTTCAAGCAGGAAACCATCACCCTCAAAGGAACCAACCCCGGTGACGCGATCGGTCTGGGCATCAAGAAGGCCCACCAGTCCATGCTCCAGGTTTACCTCACCCTCCTGCGCGTCACCCAGGGCTCGGTCCATCCCAAAAACTTCCAAGGCCCCGTCGGCATCGCCCACACCGGCACCAAGATCGCCAAAAAAGGCTGGACCTACCTCATGTTCTTTCTGGGCCTGATCAGCGTGAACCTGGCCGTCGTCAACTTCCTGCCCATCCCCGTCGTCGATGGCGGACACATCCTGTTCCTCATCGTCGAAAAGATCAAAGGCTCCCCCGTCGGCCCGCGCGTGCAGAATGCCGCTCTCTTCGCCGGCCTGGCGCTGATCGCCTGCATGTTCCTTTACGTCACCTACAACGACATCGTGCGATTCATCAAGGATGTCGTCAGTTGAAGCGGTCAGCCATCAGCTTTCAGACTTCAGCATTCAGTCTTCAACATTCAGCAATTGGCAAAGCCCCGCCACTCCTGTGGCGGGGTTTCCTGTTCATCCCTATACTGCTCCCTCGTTTCTCCCCCCTGTACGAGGCCATCGCACGTGAAAAACCCGACCAGATTGCTGGTTTTGCTCGCTGTCTCCGCCTTTGCGCTGAGCGTTTTCCCCTTCTTCGCCTTCGCGGATGAGAAGCCCGCCGAGCCGGCCAAGGACGCCAAGACCCCGGTCATCGAGACGCCTGCGCCGACAACTCCTACCCCCCCGGCCCCGGTCCCCGTCGCGCCGCCGACTCCGCCCGCCTTCACCGTCAAGCCCGCGGCGCAGACCGGCTCCTCCGTGCTCGGTTCGCTCGATGACGCCAAGCTGCGCGTCGCCCTCTCCGGCTATGGCGCGAGCATCCACGAGATTCACACCGCCGACTATCGCAAGTCTGTCGCCGGCTCCGAGCCTTACACCGTGCTCCAGGGCGTCTGGCATCCCGATGATTCGCCGCTGACCACCGGCCCGGCCGAGCGCCCCTTTGCCGCCCGCGCCGTCATCATCAACGGAACCCACCGCGTCGGCCTGGGCGCCGTCGCCTGGGACAAAATCGCCGACGGCGGCTACAGCGCCACCATCCTCGATGGCGCCGGCAAGCCCGCCCTGCTCATCACCCGAACCTATGCGATGGGCCGCGACGCCACCGCTTATGAAGTCACCTGCAAGACCTCGTTCAAGAACCTGAGCGATCAGCCGCTCTCGCTCGTCTGGGAGCAGAACGCCCAGGGTGATGTCGAAGGCGAGCAGAGCTACCAGGGCGACCCGCGCCACATCGTGCTCGGTTACTACAACCTCGACTACGACAAGGACCGCAACTACGCCTACACCAAGAACACCAATTACGCCCGCATCAAGGCACTGGACGCCTACCAGAATGATGGCAAATCGATCTGGCCCAACGCGGATGTCGCCACACCCAACGAGCTGCTCTGGATCGCGATGACCAATCGCTACTTCACCGCGGTGGTCCATCGCCCGCTGCCGGTGAAGCCGGTCACCGCCGATGGCAAGACGCTGCGCGTCGTCGGCCTGAACATGGGCGACATTTTTGAGCCGGCCATCGGCATGGAGATCATCGGCCACAACGTCAACAAGATCGACCGCCGCGCCCTGATGCTCACGCTCACCACCCGCCCCCTGCCGCTCAAGCCCGGCGAGGAGCAGGGCTTCGACCTCGCGCTTTACGCAGGCCCGCGCCTCAAGACGATCCTCAACGAGGAACCCTACTCCGTCATGAGCATGGGCGCCGAACTGGTCCGCTACGAGATGGGCTGCACCGTCTGCCTCTTCCAGGGACTGGCCAACTTCCTCCTCGGCTTCCTGCGCATCCTCCACGCCATCGTCTTCGACTGGGGATTTGCAATCATCATCCTCGTGCTCGTCGTCCGTCTGCTGCTGCACCCGATCACCAAGAAGGCGCAGATCAACATGACGAAGATGAGCAAGCAGATGGCCAAGCTCCAGCCGGAGATGGCCAAGATGAAGGAGCGCTACAAGAGCGATCCCGCCAAGCAGCAGCAGGAAATGATGCGGCTCTACCGCGAGCACAACGTCAGCCCGATGGGTTTCCTCGGCTGCCTGCCCATGTTCCTTCAGATGCCCATCTGGATCGCGCTCTACGCAATGCTGTACGGCGCCATCGAGCTTCGCCATGAGCCTGCCTTCTGGGGCATCTTCCAGGTCTTGGGCGGCTGGGGATTCCTTCAGGACCTCTCCGCGCCGGACAACTTCATCAAGTTCGGCGACGGCAGCTTCACCCTCCCCCTGTGCGGACTTCAGATCACCAACTCGCTCAATATCCTCCCGATCCTGATGGCGGTCGTCTTCTACTTCCAGCAGAAGCTCACCGCCCCGCCGCCGACCAACGAGCAGATGGCCCAGCAGCAGAAAATGATGAAGTGGATGACGCTGATCTTCCCCATCTTCTTCTACTCGGCGCCCAGCGGGCTGACGCTCTACATCATGGCCTCATCGATGGCGGGCATCGTCGATAGCTACATCGTCCGCAAACACATCAAGCGCGAAGAGGAGGCAGGCACGCTCTTCCAGAAGAAGGCTCCCAAGCCCGGCGGATTCTTCGATCGCATGCAGAAAATGGTCGAAGCGAAACAAAAGGAACTGGAGGCGAGAAAATCCGAGATGCGCGGCGGCAACCGACCCGGCGACAAGAAGAGAAAATGACCTTTGGGATTCCTGAATAACCTCACGCCCAAGCCGCTTGCGGCTTCGCGATCCCCGATTCACGGTACACGGTACATCGGGGGTTATTCAGAAGTCCCCTTTGCCTAAACCGGCGAAGCCGAAAACTCCAAATCACAATCACCAAATCTCAAACAAGCTCCAAATTTCAAGCAAGGCATCGAATGGCCTGCCAATGGACGGCGAACTTGTGCGCTTCCGCCCTTTGAATTGATTCCGCCTTGATTCCGCCTTGTTTGGAGCTTGTTTGAGATTTGGTGATTGCGATTTGGAGCTTTCCTTCCATGCCCCACGATGACACCATCGTCGCCGTCAGTTCGCCGCCGGGCCGGTCACCGCGCGGGCTGATTCGCATCAGCGGGCCTTCCGCTCGATCGATCCTCACGCGACTCACCGATGCGAATCTCGCCGATCGCACCATGACCTGCTGTCGTTTGCTCGATGGCGGACTTCCCGCCCTGCTCACCTTTTTCGCCGGTCCGCGCAGCTACACCGGGCAGGACCTCGCCGAGCTTCAAGTCCCCGGCAATCCCGCCCTGCTCGATCGCCTCGTTCATCGGATCATCGCGCAAGGCGCACGCCTGGCCGAGCCGGGCGAGTTCACCTTCCGCGCCTACCTTGCAGGCAAACTCGATCTCACCGAGGCCGAGGGCGTCGCCGCCACGATCGCGGCCACCAGTGACAGCCAGTTGCAGGCCGCCTCGCTGCTGCGCGAAGGAAAACTGGGCCGCTTCGCCGTCGACCTTGTCGAATCGATCGGCGCCAATCTCGCGCTCGTCGAAGCAGGCATCGATTTCACCGATCAGGATGATGTCGTCCCCATCGCTCCCGCGCAGCTCGATGCGAATCTCGCGGCAATCGAAGCGCAGCTTGATGATCTGCTGCGCCACAGCCGTTCATGGGGGGCGCTCGAAGCCCTGCCTCGCATCGTGCTCGTGGGTGAACCCAGCGCGGGCAAGAGCACGCTCTTCAACGTGCTGCTTGGCCGTGAACGGGCGGTCGTCAGCGAAGCGCCCGGCACCACGCGCGACCTGCTCGCCGAGCCGCTGTCGCTTGACCATCGAAACGGCGAAGTCGTGGAGGTGATGCTCATCGACATCGCCGGCCTCGATGATCCGCGCTCGACCATCGATGAGCAAATGCAGGCTGCGGCGCATCAGGCGATTCAATCCGCCGACCTGATCCTCCTGATCGCCGATGCGGAAAGTGATTTCGCGCCACCTGATTCACTGGCTCCGACAACCCCGACGCTGCGCGTGCGAACGAAGGCCGACCTGCTCCCGTGTGTGGCGGATGAGCCTTCCGCGAATCGGAACGACGTGATTCAAGTCAGCGCCCGCACGGGCCACCGTCTCGACCAGCTTCGCCAGGCCATCGCACTCAAGCTCGGCGAGCGCGCCATCAGCATCGCCGCCGACATGCTGGCCCTGCAACCGCGACACGAGGCTGCATTGCGCAGCGCCCGCGCCGACCTGGCCGCCGCGCGCTCGCTGCTGGTTTCGCAGCGCGATGCACCGGCGATCGAACACGTCGAACTGATCGCCGGCGCGTTGCGAAACGCGCTCGATCAGCTCGCCGGCCTCGGTGGCACGCTGACACCTGATGACGTGATCGGCCGCGTTTTTGCGACGTTCTGCATCGGAAAATAACGGCCCCCAAGCCCGATGGTGAGGCTTTGCGAACCGTCGGGGTACAACGCGACAAGGAATGGCTGCTTACCCCGACGGTTCGCCCCCCGGAACAAGCCTCACCATCGGGCTTGATGTCATCCTCCGCATCTTTCCGCACTTTCCCCGCACGCGGTCTCAATCAACCGATACAATGAATCAAACAACCGTTCCACAAGGAGCCATCCATGAGCATTCTCGATCAGCTTCGCCAAGTCACCGTCGTCGTGGCCGACACCGGCGATATCGACGCCATTCGCGCCCACAAGCCGCAGGACGCCACGACCAATCCATCGTTGCTTCTCAAGGCGGCGCAGATGCCGCAGTACCAGGCGCTGGTCGATGAGGCGATCGGTTATGCCGAGGGACAGCCCGGCGACAAGGATGCGAAGATCGCGGCCTGCGTGGACAAGCTGAGCGTGAACTTCGGCCTGGAGATTCTCAAGATCATTCCAGGCCGCGTCTCCACCGAAGTGCCCGCCCAGTTCTCCTTCGACACCCAGGGCACCATCGAGCGCGGCCACGCCCTGATCGATCTCTACCGGAAGGCCGGCATCGACAAGAAGCGCATCCTTATCAAGACCGCTTCCACATGGGAAGGCATCAAGGCCGCTGAGCAGCTTGAAAAAGAAGGCATCCACTGCAACCTGACGCTTCTGTTTTCCTTCGCGCAAGCCGTCGCCTGCGCCGAAGCGGGCGTGACGCTCATCAGCCCGTTCGTCGGCCGCATTTATGACTGGTACAAGAAATCCAAAGGCGTGGCCGACATTCCCGCCGCCGAGGATCCGGGCGTCGCGTCCGTCACCAGGATTTACAACTACTACAAGAAGTTCGGCTACAAGACCGAGGTCATGGGCGCCAGCTTCCGCAAGACGGAACAGATCGTTGATCTGGCCGGCTGCGACCTGCTGACCATCTCGCCTGACCTGCTGGAAAAACTCGCCAAGCAGGAAGGCACGCTGGAAACCAGGCTCGATGTCGCCAAGGCCAGGGCCGGCGACCTTCAGCGCGTTGACATGCACGAGAAAAACTTCCGCTGGCACCACAACGAAGACGCGATGGCCACCGACAAACTCGCCGAAGGTATCCGCGGCTTCCATGCCGATGCGTTGAAGCTCAACGACGTGATCGCCAGGCGCATGGGCGTCGCGGTGGGCGTGTGAAGCCGGCATACGTGATGAACGTCGCCGCATTGGAGTTTTTTCATGACTCAACTGAATGATCGCATCACTGTCGATCCCGACCAATGCGGCGGACGCCCTTGTATTCGCGGCATGCGAATCCGTGTCTCGGATGTGATTGACCTTCTGGCCAACGGGCTGACCAGAGAACAGGTGCTTGAAGAGTTGCCTGACCTGGAAGCCGCTGATGTGGATGCATGCCTTCGCTTCGCGTCGAGACTCGCCCCGTTCATGAACTGAGCTCGGGATCAGAGCCGCGACTCAACGAGTCGCGGACGTAAACGGCCTGAAGGAGTGGAAATCGCGCGGAGATCAGACGCCTCGAAAACCGTGGAATACAGAACAGGAGACAGGGGACGAGAGACAAGACACAGGCCGTCGATCAACCGCGCCGCGTCACGACCCTTCAGTCTGTTTACGTCCGCGACTCGTTGAGTCGCGGCTCTGATCGAACTCAGATTCTCACCTCCCCGCCGCCTCCTGTTCCCTGATCTTCCTGTTCTGTTTCACCGTCTGCACCACGCCCACGACGCCGCCGGCGAGCAGGCCCAGCGACACCGGCCAGCAGACGAGCATCAGCTTCGCCATGCCGGCGGCGCCCTGCCCGTCGTGCATCGGCGCCTTGACGCCCATCAGCACCAGCACCGCCCAGATCGCCGGCGCCAGCGTGAGCAGGCCGAAGGTGATGAGAACGGGAGCGAAAACCGCCTGCAAACTTGTTGCGGGCCTCGCGGGCTTGACGCTGCGACCGCCGCGCGATGGCGCCG
>CAZYPK010000061.1:0-26380 GCA_964649195.1 uncultured Phycisphaeraceae bacterium | reverse complement strand
GTCGCAACCGAATCGGCTCGGCGGGAGCCTCGCCCTCCCATATGCTTTTACCCTGAGAAAATGCACGGGAAAAACGGGGAATATCCCGCCCGCTTTTCCGCATTGGCGGCTCCTTCGGCGGTTGAAAACTGTTTGGTTGAGAAGTTTTGGGTGGCTGGGGCTGAGGCTCTGCGAAGCCCCGGCTCTCTCGGCTCTCTCGGCTCCCCCGGCTCCCCCGCTCAGTTGCTCCGGGCCTCGATCGCCTGCCGCTCCTGCACCATCGATGCCAGCCGGTTGCGGAGCGGCGCCTTGTCACTGTCGGCGGCGCCATCCGAGGCCGGGGCGGGGTCTTCAATCGTCGGCGGTTCCGAAGTCTCGCTCTCTTCGATGGCCCTGGGCTGTGATCCCGCAGGCAGTTCCAATCCCGCGAAGGTGCCCGAAGGCATCGGGACATCATCGTCCTCCTCGCCGGTCGTCGCCTTGTCCCTGGCGTTCTGCGCCTCGATGGCGGCCTGGCTGATCTGGCCGCCGGCGCCGATCTGGTCGAACTGCACGGAGACGCGCTTGGACACGCCGCGCTCCTGCATGGTGATGCCGTAGAGCACATCGCAGGTCTGCATCGTGCCCTTGTTGTGGGTGATGACGATGAAGTGGCTCTTGTCGAGGAAGCTGTGGAGGATCGAGGCGAAGCGATGGACGTTGGCCTCGTCGAGCGCCGCATCCACTTCGTCGAGAATGGCGAACGGGCTGGGCCGGGTCTGGAAGATCGAAAGCAGCAGCGCGACGGCGGTCATCGTCTTCTCGCCGCCCGAAAGCAGCGTGATCGACTGCGGCTCCTTGCCGGGGGGCTTGGCGACCACCTCGATGCCCGATTCGAGCACATCCATGTTGCCCTCTTCATCGGGTTGAAAGAACACATCCGCCCGTCCACCGCCGAACAGCTTGCGGAACAGGCCGTTTTGCCCCGCGAAGTTTTCCTTGATCTGGTTGAAAGTCGCCTCGAAGCGCGTTCTGCTTTCCTCGTTGATCTGTTTGATGAGTTGTTCGAGTTTGTTCTTGCCATCCTCGATGTCCTTCACCTGCACCTCGAGATCGGTCACCTGTTTTTCAATTTCATCCTGCTCGGCGATCGCATCCAGGTTCACATTCCCCAGCCGATCCAGCTTGGTCTTGAGATCGTGGATTTCCTGTTCGACCGCCTCCCAGTCGATCGCGGTCACGGGTGTCGGGTGTCGGGTGTCGGGTGTCTCATCCGCCGCTTGCGGCGTAGCATCGTCAACGCCTTCAATCTCCGCGCCTTCATCCCGCGCCGCCTCAATCTCGTTGTACCGCGCCACCACATCCAGATTGAGCTGCTCCGCCGCCCGCTGACAGACCGCCTCGCATTTCACCTCCAACTCGCGTTTCTCCACATGAAGCTGATGCACCAGCGCATCCGAACTTTCCGCCGCCTTCCTGTGCCGCTGCATCGCGCCGCGAAGTTCGTTGAGCGTCTCTTCGATGATCACCAGTTTCTCGCGCACGCCTTCGAGGGCGCCTTCGAGTTGATCCAGTTCCGCCGCCGCCTGGAGCGACACGTTGCGGGCCTCCTCCGCTACGCGCTGATGCTCCTCGGTTCGGCGATGGTGTTGCCTGAGTTGCTCGTCGATCAGCTTGTGCTGCCGGTCGATGTCGGCGCGGGCGATCTCCATCTGCCGGACCTGCCGCTGCGAGGCGGAAAGCTGCTCGGCGAGCTTGCTCTGCTCGACGCGCACCGTGGTCACCGCCTCGCGGGCCGCCTCCGCTTCGCCGCTCAGTTCCTTGATGTCGTTTTGCAGCAGATCGACCGCCGCCTGCCGCGCCGCCGAGTCCTCTTCGAGCTTCGCCGCTTCGCTTTCGTGTACCGTCTTCTTCTGCTGGGCGTCGTGAAGCTGCCTGTGAATCTGCTCGATCTCCGCGCTGAGCACCGGCTGCTCGCGCTCCAGGCTCGCAATCTGCCCCGCGAGATTGTCGAGCCTGCTCGAACATTCCACCCGCATCGTGTTCGCTTCGTAAAGCTTCTGCCGCAGTTCCTGCGACACGCGATCGATGTGTTTCGCTCGATCGGAAAGCTGCGATAGCGTCTGCTGATCGGTGCTGATTCGTTCATCCAGTTCGGCAAGCTGCGTGCGCAGCCTGGTGAGTTCCGCCCGTCGGCTGATGATGCCCGACGCCGACTTGGCACCCATCGGCCCGGCCATGATCCGGCCGTCAGCCTCGAGCAACTCGCCGCGCTGCGTCACGAACCGGCAGCCGTCGGGCATGATTTCGCGGTGATGTTTTGCGGCGGCGAGATCATCGACAATGTAGGTGCGCGACAGCAGATGCCAGGCGATGGGGGCGATCTCAGGTGAGAAGCGGACGTGATCGATGAGGGATTCGGGTATCGGGTATCGGGTGTCGGGTGTCGGATCGGATTCAGCGGAACGCGACAGATTCAATTCTGAAGTGTCACTTCTCACACCCGACACCCGACACCCGACACCCGAGATCAGGCATTGATCGAGCGAGATGAACGTGACCCGTCCCGCCAGCGCCGCGATCGCTTCGCTGCCGCCGTTCTCGCAGAGGTCGGAAAGGCTGCTGACGACCAGCGACTGCTGATGCTCGCCCAGCGCCGCTTCCACGAGCAGTGCGTGCTCGACATCGGTTTCGAACATTTCAGCAAGCAGGCCGCGCACGAAATGAAATGAGGAAGTTTCGGGTTTCGAGTTTCGGGTTTCGAGTTGAGAAGAAGCGGATGAACCGGGCTTGGACAACTCGGAACTCGGAACTCGCAACTCGGAACTGGCTTTTCTGGCCAGCACCGCCTTCACCGCATCCGCGATGCCTTCCTGCTTGTCCTGCATCTCCTGCAACACCGACCGGCGGGAGCTGAGGCCCGATCGCTGTTCCTTCGCGCTGCCCAGTCGCTCGGTCAAGGCCCGCTGCTCGGCATCGAGCTCCGAGGCCTGCGATTTGAGCTCGTCGATCTTGGCGGTCTGCTGTTCGATGAGCGTCCTGACCTCGGCGAGCCTGGCCTGCGTCTCATCGCGGCTGGTCAGCAGCCGCTCCAGATCCTGGGCCACCCTGGTGGAGCGAAGGTCGAGTTTTTCCCGTGTGCCGTGCAGGTTTTTCTCGAACGCGCTGATCGAGTGGATCTCGTTGTGAAGCTGCGAGGTCCGCCGCATCAGGGTGACGATGCCCGCCTTTTCATCCTCCAGGGCGGATCGCTTTTCGTTGAGCTCGTGCTGGGCCTGGCGGTGTTTGTTCTGCGCCTCTTCGAGTTGCCGCTGCGTGCCGGCATGGGAAGCGGCGAGCCGTCGCACTTCGTCGTTCTGCTGCGCCAGTTCATCTTCAAGCTGCGCCGATCGCGCGGTCAGTTCCTGGGTGCGCTTGCCGTCGCGCTCGATCTGCTTTTCGAGGTCCGCCAGCGAGTTCTTCGCAAACTGCTTGCGCTGCTCCGCCTGCTCCTGGCGCGACCTGGCCTGGAGGCGATCCTGTTCGAGCTTTTTCAGTTGCTGCTCGACCGACTGCTTTTCGATCTGGTTGTCGGCCAGTTGCTGTTCATGTTCCGCAAGATGCCTTGCCGCCACGGCATGATCGGCCTCGGCCTGCTCCAACTGCTCGGTGACATCGCGGAACCGCCCCTGCAACTTGTGATATTCCGCCAGGGCGTAGTTGAGCTGCAACTCGCGCAGCCTCGTCGAAAGCTCCTGATGCGACCGCGCCCGGCCGGCCTGAATCTTCACGCTGCGCAATCGCTTCTGAAGATCATCGAAGCGCGTGCGCGTCAGGCCCAGGTGCTGCTCGGTGCGTTCGAGCTTTCGCTCCGCCTCCTTCTTGCGGGCCTTGAAGCGCGAGATGCCCGCGGCTTCCTCGAAAATCTCCCGGCGTTCCTTCGCATTGGAATCCAGCAGCAGCGCGACCCGGCCCTGTTCGATGATCGAGTAGGCATCGGTGCCGATGCCCGTGTCCATGAACAGTTCGCGGATGTCGCGCAGACGCGCCCGCTGCCTGTTGATGAGATATTCGCTGGACCCGTCACGATAAAGCTGGCGGGTGACGGTGACCTGATCGGCATCAATGGGAAGGGCGCGGCGGGCGGATAAGTTCCGAGTTCCGAGTTCTGAGTTCTGAGTTGCGACATCTGCAACAGCATCATCCGAGGTGATTGCGGAGTCGTCTGCGAGTTCGTTGTTTGCGGGTTGGTTGTTTCCCAACTCAGAACTCGGAACTTTGAACTCGGAACTTTCTTCGATGTACGGATTATCAAACGTCAGCGACACGCTGGCCATGCCGGCCGGTTTTCGCGTGGAGGAGCCGTTGAAGATCATGTCCATCATGGCGCCGCCGCGCAGGGACTTGGCGGAGAGTTCGCCCAGGACCCATTTGACGGCATCGACGGTGTTGGACTTGCCGCAGCCGTTGGGACCGACGATGCCGGTGATCGGCTTGTCGAAGGTGATGACGGTTTTGTCGGCGAAGGACTTGAAGCCTTGTGCGGTGAGTTTGGCCAGGCGCATCATCGGATTTCGACCTCCATGTCGAGCGGGGCAAGGCGCGAAGGAATCGGGACCATCCGGCAGAGCGTGCAACCCTTTGCATCCTGCGAAGGGGCCGGCGAGTTCAACTTGTTCGCGGCGAAAAAAGCCACGAGTTCTCCTTCAGGTTGTTGAACGCACCGGCAAACGGTCGAGCACGATACGCGGACAATCGGACAGCTTAACAAAAACTCATGTCAGGATGGGAAGCGGTCGATTGAACGCATTCATTTTCATCGGTTCGGGCCGGCGATCCACGCGAAAGGTTTTTGCACATCAGAATCCTCGAAACCACTCAGTCGGTCGCGTTGCGAACCGTCCGCTCCAGGAACATCAAGGGTTGGAATGCGAAATCGATCACCCAATCATCACCGGTTGTCACATCAACGTGGTGTTCCGGGGACCATTTTTCAGGATGCGGGTGTTGCGCATTGGAGAAATGCATGATTCGGTGGCTTGCCCGCAAGGCCACATATGCCCCGCAGTAGCCGGCCAGCACGAGGATCAGGCAGAGCGAAAGCACACGTTTCATCCGGTGGTTCAACATCCCATTCTCACTCCGGCCTCGCCCCCGGAGTTACCCCCGGATTCCTCCCCGGCTTCACGGTCACCGGTTGCAGGTCGCCTTCGCCAGGGGGCGCTTGGGCGGCCTCATCATCAGGGGCCGCTTCATCGGCGCCTTCGGGCCGGGTCTGGGTCGGCTCGCGGTCGCGCACGCCTTCGATGGCGCTGGCCAGCGGATTGTTGGCGATCTCCAACCCGGCGATGACATCGCCTTTCTTCTGCATGTTGTAGATCACGTTGACGATGCTGCCGTAGGAAAGATCAAAGCCCTCGAAGGGCCGTTCCGCGGTGTATTTGTGGCCCATCAGCACCGCCAGGTTGGCGACGGTCGGGGCGATTTTCTGCGTCGCGCCTTTGGGGTTGATCAGCGACTGATAAAAGACGCTTGCCTGCTGATCGGCGGCGCCGCCTTCGACGCGGAACCGGCCATCCCACAGGGAAACGCTGACATATTCCTTGAAGCCCGTGTTGGGGCCGAAGACCACCAGCCGGGGCACATCGCGCTGGCTGATATAGATCAAGGGGTCCCTGGCCTGCACGACATCGATGAAGAACTTGAACTGGTTGCGATCGCCCATCGGGATGCGATGCACCGACGAATCGCCCTGCTCGGCCAGGGCCTCGTAGGCGGCGATGCGCACCGAGCGATCGACATCATCCAGCAGGCTGCGCAGGGCGAGGGTGGCGCGGGTGGATCGGGGCAGGCGCATGAGCAGTTCGCTGGCCTTTCGCCGGACCGGCGCCTCGGTGTGCAGCGCCAGCTGCGCCAGTTCCACCGCGGCCAGTTCATCCTCCAGCCAGGCGCCGGCGTCGAGGGCGGCCAGGCGAACGATGGGATTCTCGTGCCGGTAATACTCGCGGATCACCGGCAGGGCGACCTTGCCCAGCGATTGCCAGGCTTCGCTCACCGGCTGGGACTGATCGGGGCGGCCCACCAGCACCTCGCCAAGCTGGCGGGCCTTGTCCGCCTCGAAGTCACCGGTGCGGCGCAGGTACAGCCGGCTGACCAGGCGAAGCAGCTTGTTCGGATCGCCGGCGAAGCGGGCCGGCACGTTGATGCGCACCAGCATGTCGCTCTTGGCCACCGCGGTGTTGAAGAACTCCGTGGCTTTCTCATGCGGAAAACGCTCGTTGATGCGATCGGCGATCATCCGCGAGAAGACCCAGCTCGGCTGATTCAGCGCCAGATCGATCGGGCGATCCTGCGTCACCGCGCCGCCGGCCAGCACCACGCCCCGCCTTTGAAACTCGTACTTTTCCTTCTCCGTGGACTGCTCATCAAACGGGTTGATGAACACCGCGCCCTTGGCCTCGGCCAAGGCCCGGCGGAACTGCATCGAGGTGTCCGCGCCGCCGATGGAGAGGTCCGAAGTCCATAGCGTGCCATGTTCCAGGCTCTGGGTCTGCGTGCGTTCGAGGGCGGTGACGAGCACGGGGAAGTTGGTGCCTCGCGGGGCGCCGGGGGGGATGAGTCCTTCGACGCGGACGATGGCGGTGTCCTTGCTTTCGAGGACTTCGCGTGGCGAGAGGTTTTCGGTGCCGAACTGGTAGCTGCCCAGCCCTTTGCGGCGCATCTCGTTGATCATCCACTGGCGGAGGTAAGCGGGGATGTCGGACGAGCCGGTGCCGGTGCCGGGGGGCAGGACGACCAGTCCGTAGCCGCTGACGAGCAGCGGCTCGAAGGCGCGGAGGTTGGCCAGTGAGCCGACGGTGCCGTAGAGGTATTGCTCGCCGGTGTAGGTGGGCAGGGGCGGGGGGGTGAGGACTTTTGAAGGCGGATCGGAGGCGCAGCCGACGACGGAGGCGAGCAGGATCGCGCCCAGCAGGGGGAACGAGGTCAAAGCAAACCGGCAAGCGGCACGCCGCTCGCGCTGAAAATCGGCAGATGTCGTCATAGCTTCCACCAGTCAGGAGGGACGAAACAGGGGCGGAACCGATGGCGTATTGTGCGGATAAACAGCGGAAAAGTCAAGCGGTTGCGCGAGGGTTAGGGGCAGGGCCTTGGGGCCAGGGTCTGGGGCGTAGGCAAGACATGGTGTCGGGTTGGCTGGGAGTGTCGGGTGGCTGGGGCTGAGTCTGCGAAGCCCCGGCCCGGTGACCCTCAGCCTTCAGCCTTCAGCCTTCAGCCTTCAGTTGCGCCATCTTGCTTCGTGCATCTGGGCCGGGGCTTCGCGGACTCAGCCCCAGCCACCCAAAACTTTTCAGCCAGCCACCCGGAATAAGTTCTCAGGCTCCGGTGCGGGTCACTTGAGCGTGGTCAGGTATTCCACCAGGTCGCGCAGCTCGCGCTCCGTCAGCAGCTTGGTGATTCCCTCCGGCATCGCCGACAGGGCTTTGCGTTTTTCCGCGATGTCCGCCTTCTTCACGGTCACGCGCTTGTTCTCGGCGGTGACGATGACCAGGGCATCGGGGGTCTCTTCGCGGAGGATGCCGATGATGCGGTCGCCTTCCATCGTTTCGATGTCGAAGGTGTCGAATCCCTTGGCGATGGCGCGGTTGGGGTAGAGGATCGATTCGAGGATGTAGTCGCGGGTCTGTTTGCCGATATCCGCCAGGTTCGGGCCTGCTTCGCCGACGCCTTCGTTGCCGACCTTGTGGCAGCGGTTGCAGGAGGCGGCCGCCTTTTCCCAGAAAATCTTTTTGCCCTGGGTCGCGTTGCCGCCGGCGAGCAGTTGCCGTTTGCCTTGCAGCGGATCCTCCTTGGGCTGCGCGGTTTCATACGCCGCCAGCTTCAGCTTGATGCGCGGCGAAGCGCGGGCCGTCACCGCCTCAAGCAGGTCAAGCGAAAGCTCGGACTGAAGCTTGCCCGCCAGCAGACGATCGAGCTGCTTCTCCAGCACCGCATCGGCGCCGGCCTGTTTCATGTCCGCCAGCGTGGTGATGGCGCCTTGTTTCTCCGTGATCTCGCCGGTTTCGAGCACCTTTTCCAAGGCATCGATCGCCTCGGCGGGTTTGAGCTTCGAGAGCCACTGCCGGGATTCCTTGCGGAGATTCGCATCGGAGGCGCTGAGCGTGGCGGTGACGGCATCGGACAGGCTGGCATCATTCATGGTGCCCAGAGCCTTGAGCGTGGCGATGCGGAGCCAGCCGGATTGCTTGGCATCTTTCGTGATGGCCAGCAGTGTCGGGGCTGCTTCTACGATGCGGTAATGTTCGACGACATTCGCGGCGGCCTGGCGCACCGAGGCATCGGTGTTGCTCTTGAGGATATGCAGGGCCGCGACACCGGACACTTCCTTTGCCCGATCCGCAGGCCGGGGATCCAACGCTAGATGTGAACCAAGCACACGATCGCGATTGGACTGACTCGACCAAGCGACGAGTGTGTTCAAGGCCTCGATGCGCATCGCGGCAGGGGCGTCCTCCATGCAGGCATAGTTCGCCACGAATACCGCCATCGGTCCGCTGCCCATGCGGTAGTTGGCACTGATAGCCCGGCGAACAACTGCCTGATCCTTGCTCACTTCACCATCGAGCATCGCGGCGAGCAAGGGCATTGCTTCGGGTATGGGCTGATCGTGAATCGCGCGGGCGGCCTCTGCCACCAGATGGGCATCGCTGTCATCCAGGAAAAACGATACATGAGAGTTCCCCAGTCTTCGTAGTGCCAGAAGAATGCCAAGCCTGGCCGAGCGATTTTCTTCGTGGGCATTCATCTTTGCAACGAGTACATCGGCATCGTTGAGATAGGTCAGACCCATCACGGCTGCGTGGCGCAGATACGGATCCTTGTCAGCATTGTCGCGCAGCTTCGCAAGAATGGCGGCCACAGCATCGGCGTGATCCTTCGCATCTCCCTTGGCCATGCTCTTGCCGTAGCTGATCAGCGCCAACGCGCGGACCCGATCACTCGCATCGCCGATGAGCTGCGTCAGTGCGCCTTTGCCACGCGCCAGCCCCGGCAGATCAGAGAGAACTCTGGCGACCTGAGCGCGAACCTCTGCATCTTCATCACCCGCAAAGCCTGCGATCATGTCTGGAATCTGTGTGTTGTCCTTCGACCTGCGCGCTGCCTGCGCTAAGCCCCAGATGCCGTGCAATCGTGCGAACTGATTTTCCTTTTGCTTCACTGCTTCGAGCAGGAAGTCGTAGGAATTTCGCTCTGCCAGCGCGAACTGTGCTTCCTGTCGCACCATGCGGTTGGGATGTTTCAGGAGACTGAGCAGTTCCTCTTCGCTTCGTTTGGTGAACCCTTCCGCCATCAGCTTTTTCGTTTGTGCAACGACATCCTGCTTGACGCCTTCGCTGTGCGTCATGCGATAAATACGGCCTTTGCCTAAACCTTCCCAGCCGTTGACCCAATCGGAAAAATAGAACGCACCATCGGGACCGAAGTCCGCATCGGTGACGAGCGTGCCCCAGATGAAATGTTTCAGATCATCGACGGCAAACCATGCGCCTTGCGATTTGAGTTTGAACGACCAGATGCCGCTGACGTTGGCGCCGCCTTTGAAGTCGCACATGAAGAACGTGCCGCGGTAGCCGTCGTCGAAGCCGGTGCCGGGGTAGTAGGTGACGCCGCTGGGGCCGTTGCCGATGTGCTTGATGGGAGGCACGACATGGGCGGCAAACTGCGTGGGACTTTTCGCTGCATCCCATTCATGCCACCAGCCCTCGCGGTTCCACGGGCCGCGATCAGAGAGATATTGGAAGGCCATGTTCCAGCCGGTGTGTCCGCCTTCGGTGATGTAGGTCCATCGCGCCCGGTCGCCGGCGTCGGAGTTGTTGTCGCCGGTGAAGAGATTGCCGTAGTCGTCGAAGACCAGTTCCTGCGGATTTCGCAGGCCGGTGTGGACGACTTCCAAGTTGGAGCCGTCGGGTTCACAGCGGAACACCGCGCCGCTGCCGGGGTCATGCAGCAGCTTGCCTTCCTTGGTTCTGATGTGGTAGCCGCGATCGCCAAGAGAAAAATAGATGCGGCCATCGGGCCCCATCACCAGCCCATGCAGATCGTGACCACGGAAGGCGACGCGGACGCCATACCCTTCGCTGAGCACTTTCGTTTCATCGGCGACGCCGTCGTTGTCGTTGTCGCGGAGTACGTAGAGCTTGGGAATGTTGGTGTAATAAACGTTGCCGCGCCAGGCGAGCAGCCCGGCTCCGGTGCCATCCATCAGGTCGTTGTAGCCGGTGGAAAAGATCGTTGATTGGTCCGCGTAACCTGCGCCTTTCGTATCTTCAAGCAGGCGAATGCGGTCGTGATGCCTGGTCCACTGCTGAACCCTGTCCTTGCGATGCTTAAGAAAAAACGCCCGGCGATCCTCGACCGTCCGGGCCGCCAGATCATCATCGAGCCAGTACATGTGATTGCGATTGTCCACGACGCCGCCCTGATCCCCCTGGCGGAAAGTTTCGGCGACGTAGATGCGGCCTTTCTCATCGATGGTGAACGCCACCGGATTGGCGACATCCGGCTCCGCCGCCCAAAGCTCGATCTTGAAACCGGCGGGCAGCACGATGGAGGCGATCGCCTTGACGCCCTCATCCGACTTGCCGGCGACGGGTGCGACATAAGGTTTGGCGACCTGCGGCGGCGCGGGGGCAGGGGCGACCGGGGTGTCCTGAGCGATCAGCAGGCCGGCGCCGACGACGGACAACGCCGATGCGAAAAGGAAAGAACATCGGCGAAAAACATCCGTGATTCTGGTGAAAATCATCGTAACACGATAGTCGATACCGATGGCATTGGAAAGAGAGACGTGGTGAAAGGCGGGGGCCGGCGCATTTAGCCGTTCGCCTTGGCGAACGGAGTGTTTGAGAGGGTTTCCAAGATCGATCACTTACGCGGCGCGGTGCAGCGGCGCGATCAGATCATCCTCATCCGATTCATCATCGATGACGGCATGAACGAATTCGCCATCGTCATCGTCATCGGTGTCATCGTCATCTTCTTCGATGGATGCGGCGATGACGGGGGCGGCGCCGGGGAGGATGAGGCCGCACAGGAGGAACATGCCGCCCAGTGCGAGCAGCGGCAGCCGCCTGGGGCCGGTCGCCAGCCGGATGGCCATGTGGTCCGGCGGTTCGTAGCCGGGGTGATCGACACCCACGACGGGATAGGATTTGTGCAGCCACTGTTCGACGAGAGGGGCCTTGCCGTCGCCGGCCGCCGGACCGTTGGGACCGGCGGCGGAGACATCGCCGGTATTGAAGGCGAACGCCAGTTGATCGTTGGACAGCCTGACCAGTTCCGCGTTGACCGGCTTGAGCCTCAGATGATGGTGCGCCAGCCGCTGAAGCAGCACGGGATCGTTGGAGGCCAGGGCGGAGGCGAATTGTTCGTAAGCCTCGACCTGTTCCTGCTGCGTGCGGGCGCAGGCCTCGATCCACTCGCGCTCCCACCGGGCGTAATGCAGTTCCAGCGCGGGGGGCACGAGCATGACCATCGCCACCAGCGCCCCGCCAATAAACAGGCTGCCCCAGCCCAGAAAATGGGCCAGGGTCCGGTTCATCGGCTGCGAGGCTGGAACGGAAACGGACATTGTGAATGGTTATCGGTAAGGGGGCGGAAAGGGTGTGAATAAAAGTAAGTTCCGAGTTTCGAGTTCCGGGTTCCGAGTTGAAACCATTTCGGATTTGCGGGTTTCGATCCCCTCGTTCGTTGCCTTGACTGTCTTTCAACTCGGAACTCGGAACCCGGAACTCGGAACTCAACCCCCCGGAACTCGGAACTTTCTCTCCCATCCCGATTGTCCTATCATTCCCCGCCTATGTCCGAGCCTGACGCGACAACCTCGAACCCTCGCCGATCGGTTTATCTGGAAACCTTCGGCTGCCAGATGAACGTGCTCGATTCGCAGCTCGTGCGCGGTTCGCTGCAATCGCTGGGCTACACCTTCACCGACGACTGGAAGCAGGCCGATGTGGTGCTCTACAACACCTGCTCCGTGCGCGAGCAGGCGGAGAACAAAGCCTACAGCCGCCTGGGACTCGTGGGCATCCGCAAGAAAACCAACCCGGACATCGTGCTGGGTGTCATCGGCTGCATGGCCGAGCGCGACGGGCTGGACATGTTCCGCAGGTATCCGCAGGTCGATCTCATCTGCGGCCCCGGTGAACTGGACAAGGTTCCGCTGCTGATCGACAACGTGGTGAGGACGAGAAAAAGTCAGAGGCACGAAGGCACGGAGGCACGAAGGCACGAAGGGGCGGAAAAGCGGGAAAGCGAAGCGGACAAATCCGAAATCCGAAATCCGACGGCTTCAACAGCGGCCCAAGCCGCTAAATCCGAAATGGTTTCAACTCGGAACCCGGAACTCGAAACTCGGAACTATTCATTGCAAGGCAACACCCATCGCCGCTCTTCCACCCTCGCCGCCGCTGAAGACACGCTTGAACTCCTCGACTTGGCCCGCAGCTTTTCACCCGATGAGCATCGAGGCTCCGCCTACGTCCGCATCACCCGAGGCTGCAACAAATTCTGCACCTACTGCGTCGTCCCCAACACGCGCGGCAGGGAAGTCCACCGCGCCCCCGACGCCATCGTCGAGGAATGCCGCAAGCTCGTCGAGTCCGGCGTCATCGAGATCACCCTCCTCGGCCAGACGGTGAATCATTACCACTACGACAACAACACGGTGCAATCCATCAACGGCGTCGTGCAGCCGCAGGTCGGGTCCATCATCAGTTCCGCAACTCGAAACTCGGAACTCGAAACTCGAAACTCCGTCACCACCTTCGCCCAACTCCTCGCCCGCATCCACGACGAAATCCCCGCGCTCCAGCGCCTCCGCTTCGTCACCAGCTTCCCGCGCGACTTCGGCGACGACATCCTGCACGCCATCGCCGCCCGCCCCCGCATCTGCCGCTATCTCCATCTGCCGGTGCAGTCGGGATCGGACCGTATCCTCAAACTCATGAACCGCGGCTACACCGCGGCGGAATATCGCGCGCTGCTCGATCGCATCCGCACCATCCTGCCCGATGCCCAGATCGCCGGCGACCTCATCTGCGGCTTCCCCACCGAAGCCGAGGAAGACCACCAGGCCACCTGCGATCTGCTCCGCGAAGCGAAATACAAAAACTGCTTCATCTTCAAATACAGCCCGCGCCCCGGCACCGCCGCGATCGGCCGCTTCGAGGATGATGTGCTCGATGAAGTCAAGCGCGCCCGCAACAACGAGCTGCTGCGCATCCAGGCGGAAAACAGCAACGAGATTCACCGGGAGCAGGTCGGCAAGACGGTGCGCGTCTTCGTCGAATCGATGAGCGTGAAGGAACAGAAGAAGCAAAAAGCGATCAACGCCGCCGCCCCGAACATCGAGTTGGGTTGGTCCAGGCCGCTTGCGGCTTCGCTCCCCACCCTCGCCGAGCCACCCATCTCGCAACTCACCGGCCGCACCGACGGCGACCTGATCGTCATGTTCGACGGCGACCCGGCCTTGGTCGGTTCCATCGTGGAGGTGAAGGTCGATCGCCACTCGCCGCTGACGCTGTTCGGGGAACTGGCGTCGCAATGGCTTTCGCGTCGAGCTTTCCATGCTGTTTCGACATCAGCATCAATAGATTAGTCATGTCATGGTGATTGTTATCATGATGAGATGGTCGAGCCGATTTCCGATGAGGCGATCGTCGTTCGTGGCGGCATGAATCGGCCGCTCGATATCGAACGCGGAACTTCAACACACCCTTCCGGTATCACGGGCGTCTCGGTGGAATGCGACATCCATCTGACGGAGAAGGAACTTGCGGCTACCATTCCACATGGACAAATCGGGGTGACGACGGTGGGTGCGGTCAGGCAAAAGGGTGGGGACGTGATTCGTACAACAGGTCGCAGCCCTCACCACGCCACGCTCACGGGACTCTCGCCGGCTGCGGCGAGTAAACTGCTGACGCCGACAAAGCCCAACCCAGCCGGAATACCTTGACGATCGGTCGCATGCATGAACAAGCCGAAGGTATATGTCGATTTTCACAACGCCGACGCTCAAGGTCGGCTTCGACTCAATTGCGTCGGAACCACGCGGGACCTGGCGGCGCGTAACATCCGACTTCGTTCCGGCCTGGAAGTTTTCGTCTATTCGGATGATGCCGATGATCAAGGGCGCCCCCGCGAAATGCACGCCACGGGAACCGTCAGATTTTCAAAAGACGAGAAATGCTGGGTTGCCGAAATCGACTGGTCTCAAATCACCTCGCACCTGGCGCCGCCGAGGAAAAAATCTCTCTCTCGCGTCAGTGGCGATGGCTCGTCCAAGGGTGTTCTTGCAATCGGTCCGTCGCAAGTCGGCGGCTTCACGGGCAAACGGGTGCGAAAGGATTCCCGGATCATGGCAACGATCAAGGAAAAAAAGAAGCCGACCCGACGCAAGCAGCCGGTTAAGAAGTGAACAGCCGATCTGTGGCGATTGTATTTTCTCTCTCGACTTCACCGAGACCTCCAGCCATTGCGCGGGGCATGGACCGGAAGCCATTCATGAAGTCATCCCGGCCTTGGATCAGCGCTCCAGAGCTTCAGCATCTTTCTCCGGAAGATCGCGCCCGAATGTGGCAGTGGGCCCAGGAGAAGGCGGGCATCTTCGGGCGTCATGGCTGCATCGCCATGATCGCTGTGGTGGCGCTGCACCTGTTGCTTTTCCTTGTGCTCGACCATTTCCTCAAACACACAGGCGCCGCCTGGCTGGCGCCGTTGATCCCAAGCCTCTCGGGATTTCTCTTCGCCTGGTTCAGCGACGGCGACCGTCATGTCATTCAGGCGATTCGTGACCGATTGAATGTGCAGTTTGAAGGCCGGCTGCTGCCGACCTGCTGGAAATGCGGCTACAAGTTTGATGGAATGGATGAGAACGCAAGGCGTTGCCCGGAGTGCGGCCACGAGGAGATTCGCGGCAACCCCACCAAAGAGGCGGTTCGACGGGATCGCTTCAGGACATGACCCCCCGGAGCACCCCCGGAGCACCCCGGAGCACCCCGCAACATCCCCCGAACCTGTCACGATGACTTCTCGTATTTCCCTTTCCCAACTTCACCCGCCCCCGTTTCTGGTCGAAATCTATCGAGTATCCGTCGCCTGCGTGGACCAGTTATCTGACACTGGCGGGGCTTGGGATGAAGGCATCGCAGGGCGTTATCATTCGCCTTGCCGCAAATGAAAGGCTTCACATGCATATCACCATGGTCGGCACCGGTTACGTCGGACTTGTCACCGGCACCTGCTTCGCCAACACGGGCAACGATGTCACCTGCCTCGACATCGACCAGAAAAAAATCGAAAAGCTCAAGAGCGGCATCAGCCCCATCTATGAACCCGGCCTCGATGAGCTGATCAAGCGCAATGTCAAGGCCGGCCGCCTGCACTTCACCACCGACAAGACCGAGGCCTACCAGAAGGCCGAGATCATCTTCATCTGCGTCGGCACGCCCAGTGATGAAAACGGCCACGCCGACCTCAAGTACGTCCTGGCCGCCGCCGGCGACATCGGCGACGCCATCGAGCGCGGCCCCGGCGACACCGGCGGCGGCGCCGAGGAACGACGCGCCAAAATCATCGTCGTCAAATCCACCGTTCCCGTCGGCACCAACGCCAAGGTCAAAGCCGAGATCGCCAAGCGAACCAGGAAACCCTTCAAGATGGGCTCCAACCCCGAGTTCCTCAAGGAAGGCGCCGCCATCACCGACTTCAACAAGCCCGACCGCGTCGTCATCGGCGTCGATGACAAAGGCACGGGCGATCGCCTCCGCGATCTGTACGACCCCTTCGTTCGGCAGGGCCATCCGATCTTCGTGATGGACATTCCCTCGGCGGAAATGGTGAAGTACGCCGCCAACGCGATGCTTGCCACCAAGATTTCCTTCATCAATGAAATCGCCAACCTCTGCGAATCCTACGGCGCCGACATCGATGAAGTCCGCCGAGGCATGTGCTCCGACAAACGCATCGGCAACCAGTTCCTCTATCCGGGCCTGGGCTACGGCGGCTCCTGCTTTCCCAAGGATGTCCTGGCCGTCGTTGCGATGGGTGAAAAATCAGAAACCCCCACGCAGCTTCTCAAGAGCGTGCATCAGGTCAATCAGCGGCAGCGCCAGACCTTCCTGACGAAAATCGAAAACCACTTCCGCGGACTGCCCGATCATCCGGGCGTCGCAGGCAAGAAGATTGCCGTGTGGGGCATCGCCTTCAAGCCCGGCACCGATGATGTGCGCGAAGCGCCTTCCATCACCATCATGCAGCACCTGATCAAGTGCGGCGCCACCGTCGTGGCCTACGATCCGGTCGCGCACGAAACCGCCCATCACTTCATGGGCGACACGATCACCTATGCCGCCGATCCGATGGCCGCGGTCGATGGCGCCGACGCCCTGATCATCTGCACCGACTGGGATGAGTTCAAGGCGCCTGATTTTGAAGGCCTCAGGAGCCGCATGGCATCGCCGGTGGTCTTCGACGGCCGCAACATCTGGCGCCGTGATGTGGTGCGGGAGAACGGCTTCGTCTATCACAGCGTCGGCCGCGAGCCGGTGCTGGGCGAACAGGCCTGCCTCTGGCAGTCGTGAACCGAAAACGAGTGAAACGAAACGCCTCACACCAGTGGGGCGTTTTTTTTCGCCGCTTGCGGCGTAGCACCGTCATCGCCTTGCATCTGCCCGCTTCCCATTTGCGAATCCTCCCCGCTGATCGTCCAATGTCCCCATGCTCACGCTGTGCCTGCTGCTGATTCCCGTCGCCCTGGCGATCAATCTGCCGCTGACCTGGTGGCTCATCGGCGCGGGTCATCGGTGGGGCCGGCTCGATCAGCCCGGCGGCGATGTGCATAAGCATCACACGAAGGCGACCCCCGCCACCGGAGGCGTCGGCATCTTCTGGTCGCTGGTGATTCCGGTTTTTCTCGCCATGCTTGCGGTTCATTTTCTGCCCGATTCCATTTATGAAACGACGCTTGCGCCGCTGCGCGAACATCTGCCGGGCCTTCGCGCCCAGACGCCGATGGCCATCGGCGTCCTTCTCGCGGCGGCCATCTTCCACATCATGGGCGTCATCGATGATCGCCGGCGGCTGAGCCCTTATCTCAAGCTCATCGTGCAGTTGATCGTGGCCGGGCTGCTCGCCGGCTTCTGCGACATGCGCGTGCTGCACCTGCTCGATGAGCACGGCTTCGTCGGCCAGGCCGCAGGCATCATCATCAGCGTGCTGTGGATCGTCACCATCACCAACGCCATCAACTTTCTCGACAACATGGACGGCCTCGCCGCCGGCGTCGGCGCGATCATCGCCGCGATCTATCTTGCCGCCACGCTCATGGGCGGGCAGTGGTTTGTCGCCGCATGGTGTGCGCTGCTGCTCGGTGCGCTGCTCGCCTTTCTCGCGTTCAATTTCCTGCCGCGCAGCGGCGCGAAAATCTTCATGGGCGACGGCGGCTCCCTCGTCGTGGGCCTCATGCTCAGCGTGATCGCCATCCGCACCACCTACGTGAATCCTGCCGCTGCCGCTGCCACTGCCGCTGCTCCTGCCACTGCCTGGTACGGCATCCTCATGCCGCTGATTGTGTTTGCCGTGCCGCTCTATGACATCACCAGCGTCACGCTCATCCGCCTGATGCAGGGCAACAGTCCGTTCCATCCCGATCAGCAGCATTTCTCGCATCGGTTGGTGAAGAAGGGGTTGAGCAAGCGCATCGCGGTCATCGTCATCTGGCTCTGCACGCTGGCCACCGGACTGGGCGGCGTGATGCTTTCGCGTCTCACCGGCTGGCAGGCGGCGCTGGTCGCGGCGCAGACGCTGGCGGTGCTGGGCGTGCTTGCGCTGCTGGAGCGCACGGGCCGCCGCGATGCTTGAACCCTTCCGCGTCCGTCACGCAAGAATCTCACGCACGACATGCCCGTGTACGTCGGTCAGCCGGTAGTCGCGGCCGCTGTAGCGGTAGGTGAGTTTGGTGTGGTCGAGTCCCATCTGATGCAGGATGGTGGCGTGCAGGTCGTGTACATGCACGCGGTTTTCCACGGCATGCCAGCCGAACTCATCGGTGTTGCCGTGGGTGATGCCGCCCCTGATGCCGCCGCCGGCCATGAACATGGAAAAGCCAAACGGGTGATGTTCCCTGCCGTTGCTGTTTTCGGCCGTGGGCGTTCGTCCAAACTCACCGCCCCAGAGCACGAGCGTGTCATCGAGCAGGCCGCGGTTTTTCAGATCGGTGATCAGCGCGGCGACGGGACCGTCGATCGCATCGCAGTTGTTGCGCAGCTCTTCGCGGAGCTGGCCGTGCTGATCCCATAGCTGGCAGCTTGAGCGTTTGGAGGTGGCGGTGTGATAGACCTGCACGCCGCGCACGCCGCGCTCGATGAGCCTGCGGGCCATCAGGCATTGCCTGCCGAAGGTTTCGGTGACGGGTTCATCGAGGCCGTAGAGTTGTTTCGTCGCGGCTGATTCGTTGGCGATGTCGAACGCCTCGGGCGCCTGCGTCTGCATGCGGTAGGCCAGCTCGAACGATTCGATGCGTGCGGAAAGGCGCGAATCTTCGTTGCGGTGCGCTTCATGCAGGACGTTGATTTCGCGCAAGGCATCGAGTTGCCTTCGCTGCTGCGCGATGCTCACGTTTGCGTCGGCAAGATTGGCGATGGGTTTGTTCAGATCGCTGACGAGCGTGCCCTGATGCGTGGCGGGGAGGAAGCTGCTCGACCAGAGCGGCGCGCCTTGGGCGGGCTGCGCGGGGCTGATGACGACAAAGCCGGGCAGGTTGCGATTCTCACTGCCCAGGCCGTAGGTGAGCCACGAGCCGAGGCTGGGCCGGCTGAAGGCCTGCTCGCCGGTGTTCATCTGAAGGCAGGCGCCGTTGTGATTGATGTTGTCGGCCACCATCGAACGGATGATGCACAGGTCATCGGCGACGGCGCCGAGTTTGGGAAGCAGTTCGCTCATGGGCAGACCGCTGTTGCCGCGCCTGTGAAACTTGAACGGTGACGCGAGCAGGTTGCCGGTCTTCGTCCGCATGAGCGAAGGCTTTTCAAACGGCAGGGGCTTGCCGGCGAGTTCCGCGAGTCTGGGCTTGGGGTCGAAAAGATCGACATGCGAAGGGCCGCCGGACATGAAGAGGAAGATGATGTGCTTGGCGCGGGGAGGGAAGTGGGGGGAAGGCGATTTCGGATTTCGGATTTCGGATTGCGGATTGGGGGAAGTGCGTGATGCTTCATCGGCCAGGAGCGAATAGAGCGGCAACATGCCGAAGCCGGAGGCGACGGTTTGCAACATGCGGCGGCGGGAGAAGCGGGATGTTCGATGATTTTCATTCATGTTGAATCAATCGATATACACAAACTCATTCGCGCACAGCAGCACCTGGCAGTATTGCGTCCACGCCGCCGCCTTGTCGCCGCTTGCGGCTTCGCGCAGAAGGCGCAGGCCGATTTCGATCTCGCGCGGGGTTGCGGGCCGCGCGAAGAGTCGTTCGTACAGCCACGCGATTTTCCTTTCATCCTCCGTCGGCCCTTCGCGTTCCGTGAGTTTCGCCAGCGCCTTGGCCGTGTTCAGCGCGAAGGGATGATTGAGCATGAACAAAGCCTGCGGGGCGATGGTGGATTCGTTGCGGGCGTGAATGCTGGCGGTCGGATCGGCGCCATCGAAGAGCATTCGATACGTCGAACGATCGGAGCGGATGGCCATCAGGTAGATGGACCTGCGCGGCGATGCGATATCCGTTGTGCCCGGGCCAGGCGTCAGCGATGCGGATCGATCGAGTTGATTGGTGACGGCAAGCATCGCATCGCGCAACTGCTCGGCATCGAGCCGATGGCGGTTCTGCCGCCGGAGGAGGAGATTGTCGGGGTCGAGGGATTTGGGATTGGGGATTTCGAATTTGTCGGTGCGAATTGCCGGCATTTGCCTTTCCCCTTCGTGCCTCCGTGCCTCCGTGCCTTCGTGCCTTCCACTGTCTTGCCGGTAGGTCGCGCTCATCACGATCATTCGATGCATCGCCTTCATCGACCAGCCTTGCGCGATGAATTGCGTGGCCAGGTGATCGAGCAGTTCGGGATGCGAAGGCGGCGAACCGAGGTGTCCGAAATTATCCGGCGTCGCCACGAGGCCGCGACCGAAATGATGCTGCCAGAGGCGATTGACCATCACGCGGGCGGTCATCGTGTTCCGCGGTGATGCGATCCACTGCGCCAGCTCGAGTCGCCCGCTGCCTTCCTTGATCGCCGCTTGCGGCGTAGCGGCGATCAGCGCGGGAAATCCGCGTGGCACCGTTTCGCCCAGCCGATCATAGCGTCCGCGAATGTGTACCTTCGCATCGCGGAACCCCGCGTGTTCCGAACCGGGCACGCCTCCTTCGGCGATGCCCTGGGCATGTTCGATCTTCGTGGAAGCGAGTTTGCTCTGCGCGGCCAGCTCGGTCCGCATCGCATCGAGAGGGGCGCGATCCAGCTCGCTGTAGGCGGGCAGATCGATGGTGGACCAGAGCGGACTGGAAGCGGTGATGAAATCCTTGTGCAGGGCGAGGTTCGCAGGCGACTGGTTGGCCGGCGGTTTTTCGCCGCTGTTGGCCAGTTGATGAATGGCCTGTGCAAGTTGTTCACGCGACTGTTTCGCCTGGGCGTCGGAGGCGAGCCTGGGATCGGTCACGCTCGCCAGCCACTGCGCCAGCAGGCTGCCTGCGGGAACCTTCGCATCGCCCTCGCCGCCATCTTCGCTGATGGCGTAGAAGTGCCAGATGTCGCGCTGGCCGTGGCGGTCGGCGTGGGGGTTGCTGGCGAGGATCGAATCGACGACATCCCTGGTCACATCCCACTCGCGCCGACCGCCTGCCGCCTCGCGCAGGGTGAACCGGATCGCGGTGGTGTCGCAGGCATGTTCGCGGCCACGGGCATCGATGACCAGTGAAATGAGATCGCCCGGTTCGACCTGCACCGCGGCGAGACGTTTGGCGGTGTCACCTTGGGCAAAGGTCTGCGATCCGCCGTTGTCCAATTCGCCTGACGCCAGAAGGGTGATGATCCCGGCCCGCTGATGGATGATGGACCATGCGAACCCGTTGCCGCAGGCGCTGTCCGCATCGGCGGCCGAGCCGGTGATGGCGACGATGCCGGTGAACTTGCTGCGCCATCCGATGGCGACGTGCTTCGTCGGCGAAGGGTGCATGGCCACGGAGCGCGGCGGGAGCGTGAAGGTGAGCAGCTTCAGCGGCGCGTGGCCGGTGTGCGCCAGCACCGAAGGCGTGGCCGGCTCGCCCCAGCCTGAGACGAGCGGGCTCCTGCCCACCTCGCTGAGCTTGGTGGTGAACATGCCCGGCACCGTGCCTCCCGCGCCGGTCAGGCCGATGTAGCGCACGAACCGCTTGAGGATGGCCGCGTGAATGCCATGCCTGGCGGCGATGGCGGTCAGCGCCACCGGGTCATCGCGGTCGGCGCTGCGGTGGAGTTCCTCCGTCGCCGCCATGTACGCCTTGATGCGGCCAAGCTCGCGGGTGATCACTTCCCTGCGATGAACATCGACCTGCACGTTGATCTGCCGTCTGAGTTCCTCCACACGTCGCCGGGCGTCGCCGATGGCGGCCAGTTGCGTTTCGCTCATCAGCGGCAGCCGGAGCATCGGCGAGCCGGCGGTCGGATCGCCGGGCGCGGGAATGATGTGGCTGCTGAAGAAGAAGCCGGCCAGGGCGTAGTAGTCGCGCGTGGAGATGGGGTCGAACTTGTGATCGTGGCAGCGGGCGCAGGCGATGGTCATGCCCAGAAAACCGCGGGAAATCACATCGACCTGATCATCGACGATATCGCTCATCATCTTGCGCTTGTCGCTGTCGCCGGCGTCCCAGTTGCCGATGGCGAGCATGGTGGTGGCGATGAGAGACGAGTAGTTCCGAGTTTCGAGTTCCGAGTTCCGAGTTGAAACGATTTCGGATTTAGCGGCTTGGGCCGCTGTTGAAGCCGTCGGATTGCGGATTGCGGATTTGAGGGTTTCAATCCTTCGCTCTTTGCCTTGACTGCCTTTCAACTCGGAACTCGGAACTCGGAACTCGGAACTTGTCTTGATGTCCCCTGCAATCTGCTGCATGATGAACCGGTCATAAGGCAGGTCGCGGTTGAAGGCGTCGATGACCCAGTCGCGGTAACGGTAGGCGAAGGGGATGTCGGCCTCGCCGCCCATGCCGCGCGAATCCTTCGAGTCGGCAAAGCGCACGACATCGAGCCAGTGGCGGGCCTGGCGCTGGCCATACTGCGGCGAGGCGAGCAGGCGATCGACGAGGCGGGAATATGATGAGTTCCGAGTTTCGGGTTCCGGGAGGGGTAAGTTCCGAGTTCCGAGTTCCGAGTTCTGAGTTGAAGCAATTTCGGATTTAGCGGCTTGGGCCGCTGTTGAAGCCGTCGGATTTCGGATTTCGGATTTGTCCGCTCCGATTTCTCGCGTCCCCGCTTTCTCGCTTTCCCGCTTCCCTTCTTCCCCTTCGTGCCTTCGTGCCTCCGTGCCTCCGTGCCTTTCTTCCCCCTTGCCTTTTAACTCGGAACTTTGAACTCGAAACTCGGAACTTTCTTTCTCCCATTCCTTCACAAACGCCGCGACCTCCTCGGCTGTCGGCGGCAACCCCGTCAGGTCAAACGTCACCCGGCGGATCAGCGTGCGCGGGTCGGCTTCGGGCGAAGGGGAAAGCTGATTCGCCTCCAGCTTCGCAAGGATGAAGCGGTCGATGTCGTTGCGAACCCAGGCTTCATTCTTCACCGCGGGCGGCTCGTGTTTTTTCACCGGCTGCCAGGCCCAGTGGTCGCGCCGGCGGGCTTCGAAGTCGATGGCCGGTTTTTCCTCCGGCGGCGAAGCGTCCGGTTTTTCCGCAGGCCAGGGGGCGCCCATCTTCACCCACTGCGTCAGGTCCGCGATGGCGCCATCGGAAAGTTTCTTTCTCGGCGGCATCTGAAGCGATGCGTTCCTGTAAGTGACCGCTTCGATGATCCTGCTGGCCTGGGGACTGCCCGGTGAAAGGGCGCTGCCTGATTCGCCGCCGGTGATCAGGGCTGCGCGGCTGTCCACGCGCAGGCCGCCGCGAATCTTTTCTCCATTGGCCGAATGGCAGTCGTAACAGGCGTCGATCAGCAGCGGACGAATGCGCTTCTCGAAGAAGTCGATCCCGGCGGCGGTGAAAGCGGGGACGGGTTCAGCCGCCTCAATGGTGCAGACGAGGCGGAGAAAAACAAAGGCGACAAGCAGGCGTGACATCGGCGGCGATCCTGCGGGGGAATGAACCGGCTTATTCTAGGGCATTCTGATATGAGTTACACATGACGGTCGGGCCGAGTACGGCCCGGCTCGCGGGGGATGATGGATCATTGGCCCACGACATGCACGTGGGCGTCGCCGGGCAGTCGGACGGCGGTGAGAAACTCGGTGTAGGTTTTGGCGGCAAGGGCGGCGGCGCGGCTGGGCGGGTCGCCCAGTGATTCGGCGACGGTGGCCAGCAGCTCGATCTGGGCGCCGTCGTCGCTTTCCGGCGCAAGCAACAGGCAGATGATGCGGGCCGGCTGGCCGTCGGGCGCGTTGAAGTCGATGCCTTGCTGGCTGCGACCGACGACGACGACCGGCCTGGTCAGCTTCTCCAGCCTGGCATGAGGCACCGCGATCATGTTGCCGATGCCCGTGCTCATCAGCCGTTCGCGCCGCCACGTGGCTTCATAGATTTCCGAGGCGGGCAGCTTGGCGACGACGGCGGCCACTTCGGAAAGCTCGGCGATGGACAGGCGGGCGTCGGAGGCGGTCAGCGAAGCGACATACTGTTTCTCCGTGAGCAGGTCGCCCAGGTGTCGCTTCTTCTTCCGTTGAAGAATGCGCTGCATTGCCGGCCCGCTGATGAGGCTGGTGACCAGGGCCATGACCACCAGCGCCACGAAGAGCTTGTCCGTGATGAGCCCGGCCCGCAGGGCGAGCTGGCCCAGGACGATCTCCATCGCTCCGCGCGCCGACATGCCGAACCCGATCGCCCACCCTTCGCGCTTGCTCAGGCCGGCCCAGCGGGCGCCCAGGTAGCAGCCGCAGGTCTTGGTGACGATGGCGACGACCATGATGATGAGCACGGCAACGAGGTCGAACGAGGTGATGAAATTGATGCGAAGCCCGATGGTGGCGAAGAAGATCGGGGCGAAGATGTTGGTGATGAACTGGTGGATGGTGTCGCGCGTCCGCTCGCGCAGATGGGACGAGTCGCCGATGACGATGCCGGCGATGAACGCGCCGAAGATGGCGTGGATGCCGATGGCTTCGGTGACGGCGGCGGCCAGCATGGTGATGACCAGGACGAACCCGATCACCCCGCCGGGCCAGGATGAGTGGGCTTGAATGAAGGGCAGGGAACGATGGATCATCCATCGCCCGATGGTGAGCATGAAGGCGACGAAGACCGCCGTGAGGACGAGCGTCTGCACCACGCCGCCGTCGGAGGCCAGTCCCTGCATCAGGGCGAGGATCAGGGCGAAGCCCATCCAGCCGAGCAGGTCGTCCACCATCGCGGCGGACATGATGAGCATGCCGGTGTCGGTTTTCAGAAGGTTGATGTCGATGAGGATTTTGGCGATGACCGGCAGGGCGGTGATGCCCATGGCCACGCCCATGAACAGGACGAAAGGCAGCAGGTCGCCGTCGGGGGTCTTGCCCAGCACATCGGGGATCATCCAGGCGATGGAGCAGCCGATCAGGAGCGGAAAGATCAGCCCGGTGAGGCTGACCAGAGCGGTGGATTTCCCCTGCCGCCAGATGGTGGAGAGATCGACTTCGAGGCCGGCCACCAGCAGCAGAAAGCCCACGGCCATCGTGGCGAAGCCGTCGAGAAACAACCGGACAGCGCCGTCATCGGGAAACAGCCATGCGTACCCCCCCGGGCTGATCTGCGCAAAGACCGTCGGCCCCAGCAACACCCCCGCAAGAATCTCACCGATGACCACCGGCTGGTGGTATCGCCGGGCCAGCTCGCCCAGAAATTTCGCCAACCCCAACAGCACGGCCAGGGAAAGGAAAAGCACGGTGATGTCGTGTTGAGTCAGATTGCCCGCAGCGAGAAAAACCATAGGGAGGGAAGAATAGCAGACCTTCATCGTGCAAATTGCAAATCTCCAATCTCCAATTTCAAATCTCAAATCTCAAATGGGATTCCTGAATAACCCCACGCCCCAGCCGCTTGCGGCGTAGCAACGTACATCGGGGTTTATTCAAAAGTTCCAAATCCCAAATCTCAAATTCCAAATCTCAAATCTCAAATTTCAGATTTCAAACATTCCCCCTCACCCCTCAAAACAACCTCAAAACCAAACCAAACCGACCCCCAAATGCAACTTCTGCACCCCCGCAATGAAAATAATGTGTATGCGTACTACATGCCGATGGGTGAACGAATCCGTCGCCCGCAACCTGAGAAACGAAAGGATGAATGCCATGAACCGAAAAACCACCCTCTTCTCCGCCGCCTTCCTGGGCCTCGCCTCGCTCTTCACCGCAAGCCACGCGATGGCCGATGGCCACAAACACAGCCGCGATGATGTTCGCTTCGGCATCCAGATCGGCACCGGCAACGGGTCGATCGTCCTGGGCAACGGCGGTGTGCGCTACCAGCCCAATCAGCCTCGCATCGTCATCGATCGTGTCTGGGTCCCCGCCCGCTACGAGGAACGCATCACCCGCGTCCTGGTCCACAAGGGCCACTACGCCGAGCGGCAGACCCAGGTGCTCGTCCGCGCAGGCCACTATGTGGACAAGCACACCCAGGTGCTGGTGCAGCGGGGCCACTGGGAGACCCGCCACACCCCGCCGGTCTATCGCACCACCACCGATCGTTATGGCCGCACCACCACGGTGCTGGTCAAAGCCGCCGGCCAGGAGCGCATCTGGGTGCCTGACCGTTATGAAACCCGTTGCGAGAAGGTCTGGGTGCCGCCGGTCTATGAAACCCGCCGCGAAAAGGTCTGGGTCCCCGACCGCTACGAAGACCGCTGCGAAAAGGTGCTGATCCCCGGCCACTACCAGGAGGTCCGCCGCGAGGTTCACGATCACAGCCACGACCACGGCCGCGTGAACATCCAGATCTCCCACCGCGGCCGCTGATGAAAAACCGCCGCTCGCGGCGCAGCGCCGTCATCGCAACAACGCCCCGGCTTCAACAACGCCCCCCATCCGCATAGCCTCGGCCTCCGCCGGGTGTCGCGCCAGAAACCAAGGCGCACCCCGGCCAAGGCCGGGGCTATGTCACAAGACGCAGGGTAAAAGCATATGGGAGGGCGAGGCTCCCGCCGGGAGGGCGAGGCTCCCGCCGAGCCGTTCGTTTGCGAAGCCCGTCCGCGGGCTGAAGCAAACGAAAATCGCGCGGCCGGGGATCATGCCTGATCGTTCGCCT